>CAZXIW010000130.1:0-1500 GCA_964640905.1 uncultured Oscillospiraceae bacterium | reverse complement strand
ACAACATCAAGTCCGCCAAGAAGATGATCGACAAGGGCAAGGACGAGGTCTGGGACGCGCTGGAAGACATCATCAAAGACCGCCCGGTCATGCTCAACCGCGCGCCGACGCTCCACCGTCTGGGTATTCAGGCGTTTGAGCCGGTGCTGGTCGAAGGCCGCGCACTCAAGCTGCACCCGCTGTGCTGCACCGCGTTCAACGCCGACTTTGACGGCGACCAGATGGCTATCCATGTGCCGCTGTCGGCTGAGGCACAGGCAGAAGCCCGTATTTTGATGCTCTCGGCGAACAACCTGCTGCGTCCGCAGGACGGCAAGCCCGTCACCGTGCCGACGCAGGATATGATCCTTGGCACGTACTACCTGACCTACCAGCGCTACGACATCGATCTGTTCGATACGCTGCATGAGATCTTCCCGCTGCTCGAATGCGGCAAGCTGCCGTATGAAAAGCCCATCTGGGTTCGCAACATCTGGGACGATGCCGAGGCAGAGGGCTTCCAGACGTATCTGCGTACACGCGGCGCGCTGCTGGAAAACGAAACCGATCGTCCCGAGGTCATCTCCGGTTCGTATCAGACGCTCGCACAGGCAGCAGCTGCCCTCGAAAACGGCCAGATCGAGCCGGACGAGGTCATCTACGTCTGGAACAGCTGGGATGCGCCCGCAGACATCAAGGAAGAAAACCACGTCTACGTGCGTACCGTCGGCGCATATGCCATGCAGGCACATGAGGCCGGTGACGTGCGCCCGAAGGAGTATTTCAAGTTCTACCACGACGAGGACGAGGCACGTATGGCCTATGCCGAGGGCATCGTCGATATGCACGACCCCATCAAGGTCTGGAAAGAACTGACCGTCGACGGCAAAAAGGAGCATCGTATCATCGACGCGACCGTTGGCCGGCTCATCATCAACGACGCGATCCCGCAGAACCTGGGCTTTAAAAAGCGCGAGAGCGTTGACGAGCTGTTCCCGCTAGAGATCGACTTCGTCGTCGGCAAAAAGCAGCTCGGCAAGATCATCGACAAGTGTATCCGCATCAACGGCTTCACGTTGTCGACCGAAATGCTCGACAAGGTCAAGGCGCTCGGCTACAAGTACTCCACCAAGGCATCTATCACCGTTTCCATTGCGGATATGGAGATCCCGCAGAAGAAGTACGACCTCATCCATGAGACAGAGAAGGAAGTCGTCAAGATCGACCGCCAGTTCAAGCGCGGCTTCATCACCAACGACGAACGCTACCGCCTGACCGTGCAGCAGTGGGAGAAGTCCATCAAGGACGTTACTGACGCGCTGCAATCGAACCTCAAGCGCTTCAACCCCATCTTTATGATGGCCGACTCCGGCGCGCGTGGCAGCATGAACCAGATCCGTCAGCTGGCCGGTATGCGCGGACTGATGGCTAACACCGCCGGTAAGACGATCGAGATCCCCATCAAGGCCAACTTCCGTGAGGGCCTCTCCGTTCTGGAGTATTTCGTCTCCTCACGAGGCG
>CAZXIW010000129.1:0-1667 GCA_964640905.1 uncultured Oscillospiraceae bacterium | reverse complement strand
TTAACCATTATGGCACACCTCCTAATTATTTCTTACCGCCGGCCTTGCCTTCTTTATGGCGAACGACCTCAGTAGTGTACTTGATACCCTTGCCCTTGTAGGGTTCAGGCGGTCTCTTGGCTCTGACATTGGCGGCGAACTGGCCGACCTTCTGCTTGTCAATGCCATGAATGATGACCTTGTTGGGAGCAGGAACTTCAACGGTGATGCCGTCGATCTCTTCCATGGTCACAAGGTGGGAATAGCCAAGGTTCATGACGAGCTTGTTGCCCTCTTTGCTGGCTCTGTAGCCGACGCCGTTGATGTCGAGCTCCTTCTTGAAGCCCTCGGTCACGCCAACGACCATGTCATGGATCAGGCTGCGGGTCAGGCCGTGCAGGCTCTTGTGCAGCTTGTCTTCGGACGGACGGGCGACGTGGATGACGCCCGGCTCAACGTTGATGATCATTTCGGGGCGCATTGCCTGGGTCAGCGTACCCTTCGGGCCCTTCACGGTCACGACGTTCTGCTCTGCAACAGAAACCTCAACGCCTGCGGGGACGGTAATGGGCATTCTACCAATTCTAGACATAGTTCAATACCCTCCTTACCAAACGAATGCCAGGACTTCGCCGCCGACATGGTTCGCGCGAGCCTTCTTGTCGGTCATGACGCCCTTGGACGTGGAAATGATTGCAATACCGAGGCCCTTGAGAACTCTGGGCAGCTCGTCAGCACCGGCGTAAACGCGCAGGCCGGGCTTGGAAACTCTGCGAAGGCCGCTGATGACCTTTTCCTTACCAGCGAGGTACTTCAGCTGGATGCGGATGATACCCTGGGTACCGTCTTCAACGATCTCAAAGGACTTGATGTAGCCTTCGTCGAGCAGGATCTGTGCGATGGCCTTCTTCAGATTGGAAGCAGGAACGTCCACAGACTCGTGTTTTGCCGTGTTCGCATTCCGGATTCGGGTCAGCATATCGGCAACGGGATCAGTGATTTGCATTTGTTTTTCCTCCTAGTTTGAAGTTACCGCGTGTGCGGTTGAGGTGGCGAGGTATCACGACTAATCACTGCTGCGGGCCGAAGCCCACCCAATTAACCGTGACCTTTCGTCATCCTTATTTTTATCGTTGGAGGGCGGCGGTTGCGCCGCCCTGGCGATAACAAAGTTTGTCGCGGAGCGATTCACTCCGGATACTGCTCTCTTCATTCAAAGAGCAGATTGGTGAAGATTTTCGTGCAAGTCAAGGCGTGGAGTCGACGGCGTACTTTGTGTACGCCAAGACGACACAACGCAGAATTGCGCGAAAAGATTTACCAAGATGCCTTGCGGACGCCGGGAATCTGACCCTTGTAAGCCAGCTCGCGGAAGCAGATACGGCAGACGCCGTAGTCACGCAGATAGGCGTGGGGACGGCCGCAGATTTTGCAGCGGTTGTAGTAGCGGGTGGAGAACTTGGGTTCTTCCTGCTGCTTGAGAATCATTGCTTTTCTAGCCATGTGTCAATCCTCCAATCAAGCGTAGAACGGAGCGCCGACAAGGGTCAGCAGTTCCTTGGCTTCTTCGTCGGTGTTCGCGGTGGTGCAGATGCAGATATCCATGCCGCGGATCTTATCGACTTTGTCGTACTCGATTTCAGGGAAGATCAGCTGTTCCTTGAGACCAAAGGCATAGTTGCCACGGC
>CAZXIW010000128.1:0-1742 GCA_964640905.1 uncultured Oscillospiraceae bacterium | reverse complement strand
TGATATGCCGGGCTGCTCTTTTTGCCGCGAGCTTCACCTGACAGGAGACCGCGAGGCAGTGCGCGCACAGGCCGCAGAGGCAGCGCTGGCGCTGCTGCTTGAATTTTTATAAGCTGTCGAAAAAACAGATGTTTTTTCGACAAAAGGCTGCGACCCGCTACAGCGCAAAGTTTTGGCGGCGTTGCCGCCAAAATTCACGTTTGCGGGTCGAGAAGTATTTTTGTCCGCGTACATGCCGCGGCCAAAAATAAATTTAGTTGTCTTCGCGTCTGCGGACGCGAACTCTGCGAGGCTTTTGATGTGTTGCCCGGGAGCAGCTTTTGCTGCTTCCGGGTCGCTTTTTCTTCGTTAAGAAAATCTTAATGGTATCGACCGGAAATCTTAAAGCTGCCTTCAAACCTTTTTCCTCCTGCTGCGCTATACTGGGCGCAGACAGAAACAGAGGAGGAATTGAGCATGGAGCAGATGCTTTTCTGGGCGCTGGCCGCCTTAAAGCTTGTAAGCTTATATTTTTTGCTGCTTGCGCTCTTTGCGTTTCAACGGCAAAAGCCGATTCCGCGCGCAAAGCCGTCGACGCGCTTTGCCTGCGTGATCGCGGCAAGAAATGAAGAACGCGTCATCGGCGCGCTGGTAGAAAGTATTTTGGGGCAGGATTATCCGCGCGAGCTTTTTGATGTCTATGTCATCCCCAACAACTGCCGCGACCACACGGCGCTCTGCGCCCTGCGCGCGGGGGCAAGGATCTTAAAGCCGGAGGAGGAGATCACCTGTAAGGGGGACGCACTCCACGCGGCAATCAAGACGCTTCTTCCAAAGGGCTATGACGCCTTCTGCGTCTTTGACGCAGACAATCTTTTAGACCCCAGCTTTCTTTCCCGCATGAACGACACCTTCTGCGCGGGCGCGCAGGTGGCCAAGGGTGCGATGCGCGTCAAAAATCCGGAGGATGGGGCAGTATGCGGCTGCTATGGGCTTTATTTTGCGCTGTTTGATTTCTTTTTCAGCCGCGCGCGTATGGCCTGCGGCCTGTCTTCCAAGCTGGTCGGGACGGGCTTTGCCGTCCACCGAAGTGTTTTTGAGACCC
Organism: uncultured Oscillospiraceae bacterium; assembly: GCA_964640905.1. GTDB lineage: Bacteria > Bacillota > Clostridia > Oscillospirales > Oscillospiraceae > CAG-170. Next base: position 658 of record CAZXIW010000128.1, on the reverse strand, counting down.
TTGGCGGCTGGAACAGCCGCATGATCGCCGAGGACGCGGAGTTTGCAAGCCTGTGTGCAGAGCGGGGCATCCGCGTCTGGTTTCAGCCGGAGGCCATCACCTATGACGAAGCGCCCGCGTCCTTTGCCGTCTCCCTGCGGCAGCGGCGGCGCTGGGCAAGCGGCGTGATGGATGTGGGCATGGCGTATGGCGCGCGGCTCTGGATGGGGATTTTTACAGGCGGCGGGGCGCGCGCGTTTGACATGCTCATGATGCTCATGCAGCCGCGCTGCCAGACACTCAGCTTTCTGCTCACGGCGGCGCTCTGGGCGGCAGGGCTTGAGAAAGGGGCGGTTTGCGGGCTTCTGCTTTCTCTGGCGGCTGGTTATTTTGCCATGGCCGCGCTTGCGTGGATACTCAGAAGGACGCAGAAGCTGGCCTGCGGCTGGGGCGCGCTGCTCATGTTCCCGGTTTTTATGGCCTCATGGCTTCCGGTCAACGTACTTTCTTTTTTCTTCCGGGCAAGGACATGGACGGAAATCCGGCACGGTGAGCGGAAAATGGCCGCCGCGCGAACGCTTCCGGCGCTGCTTGCGGAAAAGAGTAAATAGCGCGAAGAAGGGCAGAAAAAGAAGTAAAAGAGTCTCGCGCCAGAGAGATAAGACGAATCAAAACAAAC
>CAZXIW010000127.1:0-1873 GCA_964640905.1 uncultured Oscillospiraceae bacterium | reverse complement strand
CTGCGTCCTCGCAGTAAGAGCCTGTTTTTACATCCGTGAAGCCGAAGCTCTCGTGCGCGTCGTAGCAACGCTCTGCGCGATGGAGGAACGTCACGATCTGGCCGCGCGTACAGGGCGCGTCGGGGCTAAAGTGGGTCTCGTCTGCGCCCGACGTAATGCCGTTTGCGACTGCCCACAAAACTGCTTCATAGTAGTAATTGTCTGCATCGACGTCTTCAAACGGATTTTCTGCCCAAACCTCGGGGCAGCCAGCCGCACGCCAGAGCATGGTGACAGCCTGTGCCCGTGTGCAGCTCTCGTCCGGGGCAAAGTGCTTCTTGTCCACGCCGCCCGCGATACCACGCTCCGCCGCCCACTGAACGGCATTGTAGTAATACGCGCCGCGCGAAACGTCCACGAAGGTTTCTTCCAGCGCATTCGCCGCGCCCTCTAAAATCCCGGACAGAAGACCGCCAGCGATTACAAAGTCTTCGCCCTCTGCCTCAGACTTCCATTTTGCGTAGAACTCCATGTTGTCTCTCACAGGATAGCTTTCAAAGTCTGTTACCTCTCGGGTCAGCTCTGCGTCTTCACACCAGCCCGCAAAGCTGTAGCCCTCGCGCTCGATGGGCGGCTCGCCCAGCGGGTAGAGCTTGTCACCGACCACAACGCCCGTCTTCACCGTAGGCACGTCATCGTTAAAGTAAAGCGTGATTGTGTGCGACGTATCGGGCTTTGTTCCATTTCCTGAGATACCGCCGAGGAAAACGCCGCCGTTGATTATACCTTCATTCACCACTTCGCCGTAGAATACGCCGCCGGTGATTGCGTCCTTGTTCTTGCTCTTGTTGATTACCTCGCCATAGAACACACCGCCCGAAATCTTTGCGCCTGTGCCCCCATCATCGGGAGTATTGATAAATTCGTTCGTCACAGTCCCGTAGAAGATGCCGCCTTCAATTATGGAGAGGTCGGGACGAGCAAAGGTTGTGTCGTAGCGCTGTGCCTGGTTCACTACTGCACTATAGAATACGCCGCCTGTAATCTTGCCAGCTCGAGGCGTAGCATCATACCGAAATCCATTTTCAACGACTGTGTCTGCATCTGCATGGAAGATGCCGCCGTCAATCGGATGGTCTGTGTTGGCATGCTTCACGCTGCCTGTAAAGGTGATACCCTCGAAGGAGAATTCACCGGCATTTTCCACTGCTCCCGTCAGCGTTGTGTTATTCGGCAGCTCGACTGTGCCGCTATTCCGTATAATTGTCTTACAGCCTGTGATTTTTCCGCCGTTCATGGTAAAGATGCCGTAATTCCAAACACCAGGATCCGCATCGCAGATCGTGCCGCCGTTCATGGTGAAAATACAGGATTCTCCGACTTCAATTGTCCCGCCGGAGATCTTGCCGGTTTGTTCCGCGCTGCTGTCCTCCAGCGTCAGTGTATTGCCGCCGACATGAATGGCTGTGCCAGCGGCCTCGTTAAACGTCAGCTTGCAGCCAGCCAGGTCGAGCGTAAGCGCACCCGTAATGGTGAGGCCGCTGCCAAGCGTAATATCCTGCATCAGCTTGATGTACGCGCCGTCCTGAATTGCGGCGCTCAGCTCAGCCGCCGTCCAGACCTCCGTCACAGTTTCGCCCTCTGCCAGCGCGATGGTCGGCAGCAGCGCCGCGCAGAGCGCCAGAACCAGAAGAATACTTAAAAGTCTTTTTTTCATTCTGTTTTCCCCGCTTTCGTCAGTTTCAAAAGCCTCATCAAGATATGAAATCTTGATGCAAGCGCCTAGGCGCTTGTCAGTATTTTACTTGTCCTCTATTATATCCCACCGCCCGGAAATGTGCAAGCCTCTTTGCAAAAATTAAGCTTTTTTCCAAGCCCTTCTGCGCCCGGGGCG
>CAZXIW010000126.1:0-1883 GCA_964640905.1 uncultured Oscillospiraceae bacterium | reverse complement strand
ATGGGCATTCCCATCGCAACGCCCGCGGGCAGTCCGCCGCGCAGCTCGATGATGGGCAGCATGGAGATGAGAAAGACGGCGAGAAATTTTCCTCCGCCCGCCGCGAGCAGCGCCTGTGTGATCGCTTCTGCCATGGAGTGCTTCCTTTCCTGCTTTTTTGCGCTCTTCATTATATAGAAGGCGGGCGGGAAATACAAGAAAAGTTTTTGTAAAGCGTCGAGGGGAGAGAGGCACGAGCCTCTCTCCCCTCGCGGTATGCAGCGCTCAGCGATTCTGCGTGTTGGTCTGGTCCTGGTTCTGATTTTGATTCTGACTCTGGTTCTGGCTCTGCTCGCTCTTCTGCTCGCGGCTCTTGCTGCTTTTCATGTGCGCGCCTCCTTTCCTGCGTTCTGCTATGGCAGTAGTCTCCCCGCCGATGGAAAAACTATGCATGGGAAAGGAAAACGGCACCTCAGTCGTGATTTTCCGCAAATTCCCGAAAAAGAAGCACAAATTCCGCTTGACAAAGCGCCCTGCGGGTGGTATCATACCTCTGCAAAACAAAGAAGAACGGCAGCATCTGTTCTCACCCCCAGCAAAAGCGAAGGGGTCAATGACCGGCAAAAGCGCGCAGGCGCTTTGCGTTTGTTGTACGGGTGCGGCAGGGCTGCGCTCGTTTTTTGTTTGCGGAAAATGATTTGATGGAGGTGCTTCGGTATTAGCAAGGATGTGCATCAGCTCAATGAGGACATTCGAGACAGCGAGCTTCGTCTGATCGGCGCCACCGGCGAGCAGCTCGGCATCATGTCTGCGGCGCAGGCCCAGAAGATCGCCGACGAGCAGGGGCTTGATCTCGTGAAGATATCCCCGCAGGCCACGCCGCCCGTGTGCAAGCTCATGGACTACGGTAAGTTCCGCTTCGAGCAGGGCAAGCGCGAGAAGGAAGCGAAGAAGAATCAGCACGTGGTCGAGATCAAAGAGATCCGTATGTCTCCCGGCATCGATGTCGGCGATTTCAACACAAAGCTCAAGAATGCCCAGAAATTCCTTGCCGACGGCAACCGCGTCAAGGCGTCGGTCCGCTTCCGCGGCCGCGAAATGGCGCATACCGAGATCGGCAAAGACCTGTTGGTGCGCTTTGCCGAGCAGTGTGCCGAGGTGGCGACATTGGATAAAGAGCCCAAGCTGGAAGGACGCAGTATGTCCATATTCCTTTCCCCGAAGACCGGGAAGTAACACTATACACGAAAAGGAGAAACTACCATGCCCAAGCTGAAAACGCACAGCGGTGCCAAGAAAAGATTCAACAAGACCAAGACCGGCAAGATCAAGATGGCTAAGGCGTTCAAGAGCCATATCCTGACCAAGAAGCCCACCAAGCGTACCCGCCACCTGCGCGCGGGCGGTTATGCCGACGCGACGGTCGCCGGTACTGTCCGCAAGATGATCCCCTACAAATAAGAATACGAACGATACGCTTTAAGGAGGCTTACTGATATGGCACGAGTAAAAGGCGCGATGATGACGCGCAAAAGAAGAAACAAGACTCTGAAGCTCGCTAAGGGCTACTGGGGCAACAAATCCCGTCACTTCAAGATGGCCAACCAGGCCGTTATGAAGTCCCTGACCTACGCTTACACCGGCCGCAGACTCAAGAAGAGAGATTTCCGCAGCCTGTGGATCACCCGCATCTCCGCCGCCTGCAAGATGAACGGCATGAACTACTCCACCTTCATGCACGGCCTGAAGGTCAAGGGCATCGAGATCAACCGCAAGATGCTCAGCGAGATGGCGATCAACGACGCCGCTGCGTTCACCGCTCTTTGCAACATCGCGAAGGAAGCGTAAAAAAGAACAGAGAAAGAGACACCGAGAGGTGTCTCTTTTTTCTTTGCCGCGCGCTG
>CAZXIW010000125.1:0-1889 GCA_964640905.1 uncultured Oscillospiraceae bacterium | reverse complement strand
CCAGCGCATGCAGCGCGCCCGCGCCCAGCATCGAGCCAAGCATGTCGGGCAAGCCGTTCTGGCCGCCCCGCAACAGCTCATACACAAGCGACCTTGCAAGCGCCTGCGCCTTTTCTGCCATGGCCGCGCCGTTCTTCGTTGCAAGCGCGCGCGGATTTGCCGCAGCCTGCAACTCCTCCAGCGAAACAAATTCTTCGTAGAACGACTGCTGAAGCTCGGCAAGCCGCGCCCGCACATACGCCTCCTGTGCGGGGGTGACGAGGGGATTTCCCTCTGCATCCTGGAAATAGCGGATCACATCGTTTAAAATCTCAAAGCACCAGTAATAGGACTTTTCCCAGCCCTCGGGCAGCACACGGTAGCCGTCGGCTCTTTCGTACTTCCCGGCCTCGCTGTTATAGACGTAGCCTTTGTAGGGGTAGAAGAGGCCGCCGTCCGGCTTCTGCGTTACAAACTGAACCGTCGGGGTACCTTCCTGATAGCCCTCGTACATGCCGTCCAGAAGCATCGGATAATACGGCACAAACACATTGCGCGCCAGATCGCCGACCGCTACCCAGCCGACCGTTGCATACGGCTCCTGCCGGTCTTTGAAGATCTGGAAGATCTCGATCTCCTGGTTGCCGGACTTTGCGATGGTGCTGAGCTTGTAGTAGTTGAAAATATCATCGGTGCTCAGCGTGCGGTCTGCCTCGATGTTCGTGTAAAGGGGAACGATGTTGTTCTCCCCGTCAAGATTTGAGATGGTAAAGCGTGTGTTATCAGCTGTGAGCACTTCGTTGTCGTACTGGTAAGCGGCATTGAGATAGTTAAGCCCCTCCACCAGACGCTTGTCGACTTCTGAGATCCTTGCGTAGCTGGCGCGGAAATCAATGATGTTCTCCGCCTCATCGCCATCAAAGGTATCGGCCTGCTTGGCCAGCGCGATGAGCCCATCGGAGGCGATGACGTTTTCCGTGTCGTCAAGATCGACTCTGCCGATCACCGCCATGTTCGGCTCTAAAAACAGCAGATCGTCATTGAGGCGAATCGCGACATACTGTGTGCCTGTGCAGTTTTCCACATACCAGCTCTCATTTTTGTCGCAGATGAAAAGCCCCGCGCCGCCTGCGCAGCCATAGGTGTCGTAGATCTCCAGCAGCAGGTCCAGCGCCTCTCTGGCCGTGTCCGCCTCGCTCAGAAGGACGGTCGGAATGTCGGTCTCCTCGATGCCGGCCGGCTTTTCGTTCTCCTTCGCCCATTTCGCGCCGCGATAGGGGTCGCGCGCCAGAACAGCACTGTTGCCGTAAATTGTCTCCGTTGCCGAGACGCTCACGCCCTTTTCGTTCGTGCCGAACTCGGTATAGGACGCATGCTGCGCATTTTCCTCGCCGCACTCGGGGCATACGCCGTCGTAGACATTGTCATTTTTGAAATAAGTAAAACGGTAGCTCGGATGCGAAAGCTCATAGACAAACGGGCCATAGGCCGGGCAGCCGCGGAATATGCCCTGATATGCGCCAGCCTCGCTGATAAACCAGAGCTTGTTCATATCCGAGCCGTAGTCCTCGCTTCTGGCGATCATCGGCGCATTGTCCTGCGTCAGATTGCCGCCGGCATAGATGGTCGTGCAGGCCGAAGCCGTTGTCGCGGCCAGCGCAACAGACGCCAGTGTCATCACCGCCGCAAGCCGCAGCCGTTTCCAGTTCAACTTTTTCATGGGAAGTCCTCCTTTTCGCTCCATAATTCATTTTGCTACCGTGCTATCTCACTAATCATTTAGCATGCTAAATTATACAACACTTTTTCCCAAATGGGAAGTGGCATTTTCCCCAAGCTTTCCTTCTTTTTCCTGCGCCTTTTTGTGCTTCCCGCCAAAGCCTCCCTTGTGAAAGGGAGGCAGCATTTGC
>CAZXIW010000124.1:0-2000 GCA_964640905.1 uncultured Oscillospiraceae bacterium | reverse complement strand
ACGTTCAACCCCGATCCCATCCTCGAGCGTGCCGCACAGCAGATCAAGGCTGGCGCAACGTACCTCGACGTCAACATCGGCCCTGCGGAATCCAATGGTCCGGAGCTGATGACCTGGGCTGTCAAGCTGCTCCAGGAGAACTTCAACAACGTTCCTCTGGCGCTCGATACCGCCAACAAGAAGGCCATCGAAGCCGGTATCAAGGTTTACAACCGCACCAACGGCAAGCCCATCGTCAACTCCGCTGACGCTGGCTCGCGTATCTCCTACATCGACCTCGCCGCTGCCAACGACGCCATCTGCATCGCGCTCTGCTCTGCCGACGGCATCGCAAAGGACAACGAAGAGCGCATGATGCACTGCCATCATATGCTCGAGCGCGGCATGAGCCTCGGTATGGAAGCAACCGACCTCTGGTTCGACCCGCTGTTCCTCGTTGTCAAGGGCATGCAGGATAAGCAGATGGACGTTCTGAACGCCATCAAGCTCTTCTCCGACGAAGGCCTGAAGTCCACGGGTGGTCTGTCCAACAACTCCAACGGTGCGCCGAAGCATGTCCGTCCGATCATGGACTCCGCGCTTCTCGCGATGTGCATGATGCAGGGTCTGACCTCCGCTATCGTCAACCCCAACGACCTGCGCCTCATGGAGACCGTCAAGTCCTGCGACATCTTCAAGAACCACGAGCTGTACTCCGACTCCTATCTGGAAGTCTGATCGTCAAAAACCCATATATCCCGGTTCCCTGCCGATTTCGGCAGGGAATCGTGCTATCGCACGTTTCCATAAAATTTCAGTTAAAATTTCGCAAGCTACAGGAGGATGATCTATGAGCGTATTAACCGATCTCATTTACGGCGGATCAAACGCCGTCGCCGGTTTGACCGAGGGTGCGGTCAACGACGCAATTGCAAAGTACGGAGCGGACAAGGAAATCGCGTTCCCCGATACTGCCTACTATTTCCCGACCATCTATGCGGCAACCGGCGTGAAGGTAAAGACGCTCGGCGATCTGCCTGCGTGTGTGGGCGTTCTCAAGAGCCTCATCACCAACCAGGAGGATCTTGGTCAGGCGCTCAATGCCGGTCTGGCCACAGCCGTGGGCGCAGAAATTCTTGAGGGACTCAAGTTCGCCGAGAAGAAGGAGGCCTATGAAGAGGCTGCCGTTCCCGGCATCGGCTTCGTGCCCGACCCCATCATCCGTTCGCTCGGCGTGCCGCTGGTCACGGGCGATATCCCCGGCGTGGCCGTTGTGCTGGGTCAGGCGGAGAAGGCTGAGGATGTGGCGAAGGTCGTCAAGGACTATCAGGCCAAGGGCATCATGACCTTCATGGTCGGCGGCGTCATCGAGCAGTGCGCCGAGGCTGGCGTGCGCATGGGTCTGGAGTTCCGCGTCATCCCGCTGGGTCATGACGTGACGGCAGTCATCCATGTCGTGACCGTCGCCATCCGCGCGGCGCTCATCTTCGGCAATGTCCAGCCGGGCGATCTGGCGGGGCTGCTTGCCTACACGAAAGAGCGCGTTCCCGCCTTCGTCAACACCTTCGGCGCGATCGACAACGTTGTCGTTTCCGCGGGCGCGGGCGCAATTGCGCTGGGCTTCCCGGTCGTGGTCGACATCGACCTCGGCGAAAATCAGGTTCCGGGCGCGCTGGAATCCTGCTGTGACCATAATGAAACCGTTAAGAAATCGCTGGAGCTGCGCGGCATCAAAATCAAGTCCAAGGAGCTTCCGATCCCCGTGGCCTTCGCGGCTGCGTTTGAGGGCGAGATCATCCGCAAGAGCGACATGAAGGTTGAGTTCTGGTCTGCCAAGAACACCACCTGCGAGCTGGTTCTCATGAAGGAGCTCGACGAGGTGGAAGACCATAAGCTCGTCGTTGAAGGGCCGGACATCGACTCCGGCGATGTCGAATACGCGCTTGCAACGTGCATCTATGTCGCGGGCAAGAAGATGCAGCCCGACTTCGAGTCTGTCATCGAGCGTAAGATCCACGCAT
>CAZXIW010000123.1:0-2102 GCA_964640905.1 uncultured Oscillospiraceae bacterium | reverse complement strand
GGTGCATCTGCCAGCGCGATGGTCGGCAGCAGCGCCGCGCACATGGCCAGCACCAGAAGAATACTCAAAAATCTTTTTTTCATATCGATTCCCCGCTTTCGTAAATTGCAAAAGCCTCATCAAGATTCCAAAATCTTGATGCAAGCGCCCCGGGGCGCTTGTCAGTTTTTTACTTGCCCTCTATTATATCCCACTGCCCGGAAATGTGCAAGAGAAAATGCAAAAAAGACCTGCCAACGGCAGGCCCTTTGCTGCTTATTTGCCGCGCAAACGCCTGCGCGCTTTAAAGCATGCGGACGTCCGCATCCGCGAGGAAAAACAGCGCCAGCATCTCCGGCCCGACGTGCGTCCCCGTGACCGGCTCATGGTCAACCAGCCAGATATCTTTGGGCGGATGCGCGCCGTTTCGGAGCATGGAGGCCAGCAGCTGCGCGTCTTCCAGACAGTCGGCATGAGACAGGCCGATGATCTGCTCCTCCGGCTTCCACACGCGCTCGTCATAGAGCTTTGCGATGGCCTCGATCGCGCGGCGGCGGCCACGAAGCTTGGAAAACGTCACGATCTTGCCCTCTGGATTGCCGACCAGAAGGGGCTTGATCTGCAAAACCGTGCCCACGGCGGCCTCAAGGTTCGACAGCCGCCCGGTGCGCTTGAGGTGGCGCAGGTCACCCACCGTAAAGATCTGCGCCATACGCGGCCGAAGCTCCACAAGCTTTTCATATGTCGTTTCGGCGTCCAGCCCCTGCGCGCGGAAATGCGCCGCATAGAGCGCAAAAAGCCCCTCACCCAGCGACGCGCCAAAGCTGTCGAACAGGAAAATCCTCCGCTCCGGGAATTCCTCCCTGAGCTGCGCGGCGGCAATGCAGCTCGACGCATACGAGCCGCTGACCCCGGAGGACAGGCTCACAAACAGAATATCCTCGCCCCGCGCCAGAATCGGCGTAAATTCCTCTACAAAGCGCTGCGGCGGAATCTGCGAGGTGGTAAGCTTTTCGCCGCTCCGGATGCGCGCATAAAATGCCTTTGCGTCGAAGGCCGCCAGATCGGGGCAGCTCTCCTCTGCGTTTCCAGAGTGGAAGGTGAAGGGGATGAGCGTAATCTGCTCGCGCCGCAGGAAGCTCGTCGGCAGATTTGCCGGGGTATCGGTCACAATGTGAAACATGGCGGTATCTTCTTTCTGCATGTAATTTTCAATATCAGATTATCACATCCGCATTACGATGTCAACCAGTCCCGGCTTCCCGGCAGCTTGCAATTTTGTAAACTTTTTGTTATACTGGGCGGGAAAGGTGTGTTCAATTCATGGCATATGATAATGATCTCATCGCGGGCAAGCTTCGCCGCTGGGAAAAATATCTGGAACATTACAGCCTTCCGGCGTGGGAGGAGATTCCCGACCTTGGGCTTTATATGGAGCAGGTCGTGCAGCTTTTAAAGCACTATCTGAGCTATCTGCCGCCGGAGCTGAAGCAGTCGCAGACCATCACCGCCGCCGCCATCAACAACTATGTGCGCGCAAGGATGCTGCCTGAGCCGAGGAAGAAAAAATATTACCGCATTCATATCGCCTATCTCATCATGATCTGCACGCTCAAGCAGAGTCTGAGTCTGTCGATGCTGCAAACGCTGCTGCCGGGCGATTTGCCGGAGGAAGAAGTCCAGGCGGCTTACCGCTCGTTTTGCCTGCGGCATAAGCTTTGCACGCAGTATTTTACCGACCAGGTCAAGCTCTCCGCCGCGTCCATGCTCGGCTGTGAGCCGCTGACGGAGCTGGCCGTGAAGGACGCGTCAGAGCTGATCGCCTCCGCCGCCATCCTGAGCGGGCTGAGCAGGCTTTTTGCCGAAAAGCTTTTGCTGCTTGAGGGCAAGACGCTTGAGACCGGCGGAAGCATCGAGGTTGCTGAGCCCGCAGCGGGGCTTTGAGCGCCAGTGCCTGGCGCGCCGCACAAAGGCTCCCTTGTGGAAAGGACAGATTCCCCCTGCAAGGGGGAAATGTCCCGCAGGGACAAAGGGGGTCTCAGCGCCCCGCGCTGACTGAGGGATTGACAGTCTCTGCGGCGCACCGCCCAAAGGCCCCCTTGTGTAAAGGGGGCTGTCACCGC
>CAZXIW010000122.1:0-2114 GCA_964640905.1 uncultured Oscillospiraceae bacterium | reverse complement strand
CCCTGCGCGGCACTTTGCGCAAAAACAAGACGCGATACCCTTTCGGGTATCGCGCCTTTTGCAGCATACGGGATTAAAGAGCCTTCTTTGCAGTCTCAACGAGAACCTTGAATGCTTCAGGGTCGGTGATGGCCAGCTCGGACAGAGCCTTGCGGTTCATCTCGATGCCGGACTTCTTCAGACCGTTCATGAAGCGGGAGTAGTTGATGCCGTAGGGAGCAACTGCCGCAGAGATGCGGGAGATCCACAGCTGACGGAACTCTCTCTTCTTCAGCTTACGGCCAACATATGCATATACGCCGGACTTTGCAACGGCCTGCTTGGCCATCTTAAAGTGACGGGACTTGGAACCCCAGTAGGACTTCGCCAGCTTCAGGGTCTTATTTCTTCTCTTGCGCGTCATCATTGCGCCTTTAACTCTTGCCATTTCTGTATCCTCCTATGTGTCGTCAATCCTTACGATTATTTGTAAGGAATCATCTTCTTCACGGTATCTTCCACGGTCACGTCTGCATAGCCATTCTTGCGAAGGTTGCGGGTGCGCTTGGTGGTCTTCTTGGTGAGGATATGGCTCTTGAACGCGTGGGCTCTTTTAACCTTACCGGTCTTGGTGAGGTTGAATCTCTTCTTTGCGCCGCTATGGGACTTCAGCTTAGGCATAGTGGTTCTCCTTCCGTGTTGTGCTTCTTCTGCGAATTATTTGGAATTTTTCGGGCTGAGGAACATCGACATATTACGCCCCTCGAGCTTTGCGCCCTTGGCCACGGTGGCCAGCTCCTCGCAATCTGCGCCGAACTGCTTGAGCAGCTGCTCGCCGAGCGAGGTGTGCGCCATCTCACGGCCGCGGAAACGAACGGTGACTTTGACCCGGTTGCCATCTTTCAGGAACTTCATGGCGTTTTTGACCTTGGTATTGAAGTCATTCGTGTCGATGCTCGGGGACATGCGAATCTCCTTGACCTCGACGACATGCTGGTTCTTCTTGGCTTCCTTTTCCTTCTTGAGCTGCTCAAAGCGGAACTTGCCGTAGTCCATGATCTTGCAGACCGGCGGAACAGCGTTCGGCGCGATCTTGACCAGATCAAGCTCCTTTTCCTCGGCCAGCGCCAAAGCAGCGGCAGACGTCATAATACCAAGCTGATCGCCGTCAGCTCCGATCACGCGGAGTTCCTTGTCCCGAATCTCCTCGTTGATCTGATGTTCTAATTTACCGATGGGAAAGCACCTCCAAATGCAAAGTGCGGATGCCAGATAAGCACCCGCACATAAAACCCCCATCCGGGGACGTTTTACATATCAACCTCTTCGCGAAGCTTGAGGTGAGTTGCGGTGCTTACCGCTCCTTCTTTGTTTTCTCCGCATATTATAGTAGCAGGAGCGAGAAAAGTCAACTCTTTTTTAGAAAAAATTTTCTTTCCCGCTAATCCATAAAAATCGGCAGCGCAGGCGGCGCCATCGTAAAGAGGATAAGCGCCGCGCCGTAAAGCCCCGCCGCGATGACCAGCACCCCGCACAGCCACGAAAGCCGCCCCGCGCGCCAGATGCCGCCCCACAGCCAAAAGCCAAGCCCAAGCACCAGAAAATACAGCGCAAGATTCAGCGCCCCGGATGTCACGGCAAAGCCGGACTCCAGCGTGTAATACAGCCCAAGCAGCGCCAACGGCATGGCAAGCAGCCCCGTAAGCGCCCCCGCCCACGCCGCCTGCGGCTCTGCCGCGCGGCGGTTTACGGCAAAGGCCGCCAGAAGATAGGGCCAGTAAAGAAGCTTCAAATGCTCCCAGACGCTTTCGTTTACCGGGCAGACCAGCCCCACCAGAGGCGTCTGGCACAGGGAATATCCAAAGTGCAAAAGCCCGCCCGCCAGCGCCGTAAGCGCAAAGACCGGCAGCATACGCCGTTTCATAAACGATCCCCTCCTGCCATACTCTATGACAGGAGGGGCTGGGAATATGTCTGCTTCAGACTGTCGAAAAACCCACCGGAGCAAAGATCTCGGAAAGGAAGATAGTGTGAAAGATTACGCCCGCAGGCGTATCCAGAGCGCAACCGCCGCTTGCGGCGGCACTTAGCGCGGAGGAAACCCATCAGGGGTGGTCGCACACGTAAGAGCCGCC
>CAZXIW010000121.1:0-2254 GCA_964640905.1 uncultured Oscillospiraceae bacterium | reverse complement strand
AAATTAAAGCAGGTGCGCCTTTAAAAGCGCGCACAGCTCCTCTGCGATGGCAGCGCACTGCGGCGTCTGGCGGACGCGGGCGCAGAGCGCGTCGAGTGTAAAGCGGTAGCCGCGGAAGGCCTCTGCCAGCGGCGCGGCAAAGCTCTCGTCCATGGCGTCGGAGTAGACGACGGCGTCGGCGCAGAGCCCGTCCTTGACCTGAAGCTCCAGCGTGACCTCGCCCCAGGGGAAGCGCTCGGCGCAGGAGAAGCTGCACGGAACGCTGCGCCCATAGTTCCAGTCGTAGCTGGAAAAGCGCGCGTAGCGGTGCGCGATCTCGGCCTCGTCCAGATCCTCCGCGCAAAGGCGCTTTGCGGGCAGGCCGTAGACTGCTTCAAAGGCCTTGACCATGGCCTGCGCCATGTCATCGATGGTCAAAGACGGCTTGAGCTCACACAGGTTGATGACCCGCGAGCGAACGGAAGCCACGCCCTTGCTTTGCAGCTTGACCTTTGACGGCGTGAGATATTTTCCGAGGTTCTCCATGTCGACCTGCACCAGCAGTGTTCCGTTGTGGAACGAGCAGCCATTGTGCGAGTAGAAGGAGTTTCCGGAGAATTTGCAGCCGTTTGTAACAACATCGTTCCGCCCGGAGATCTCCGCCGGAATGCCAAGCAGACGGCAGGCCTCGACGATCACACTCTGCTGGCGGTGCAGATCATAATCTGCCGTGCGCATGGAGAAGGTGAAGTTGAGGTTACCCATGTCATGGTAGACCGCGCCGCCGCCCGAGAGCCTGCGCGCAAGCGTTCCGCCGTCGTGCGAAAGCTCCTGTGTGCGGCATTCTGCCCAGGCGTTCTGGTTGCGGCCGATGACAACGGTGTGCCGGTTTTGCCAGAGATAGAGGATACAGGTATCGGCCGGAACGGTATCGGTCAGATACTCCTCAATGGCAAGGTTTCGGTGCGGGTTAGTACCCGCACCGATGTAGACCTGTAATGCTTTTATCATGCGCCAAAGCTGTAGCGGAGCACCATGTTTCTCGCCGCGCCAACCTCGTCGAGACGACGAACCGGCGTGGTATGCGGCGCAGTGTGCAGTGCTTCGGGATCGGAGTATGCCATGTCGTAGAGCTTGCAGTAGATGTCGCAGACCTCGTCCATAAGCTCCTTGCTCTCGGTCTCGCAGGGCTCGACCATGAGCGCTTCGTGGACGATCAGCGGGAAGTACATTGTGGGCGGATGCAGGTCAAAGTCCAGCATTCCCTTCGCAACGTCCAGCGCCGAAACGCCGGTTTCCTTGTGAAGCTTCGTCAGGTTCATGACAAACTCATGCATGCAGATGGTGTCATACGCCATGTCGAACTTGCCCTTCAGGCGCGCCATCATGTAGTTTGCGTTCATGACAGCGTTCTTTGCAGCCTCGGGGATACCCAGTCTGCCAAGCGAGAGGACGTAGGTCAGCGCCTTGATGCATACATCAAAGTTGCCGCAGAACATCTTTACGCGGCCAATGGACTTTTCGGGATAGTCAAACGCATACGCGCCATCCTTCTCCACGACCAGAGGACCGGGCATGTACTTGCGGAGGAATTCCTTGCAGCCAACTGCGCCAGCGCCGGGGCCGCCGCCGCCGTGCGGGGTGGCGAAGGTCTTGTGAAGGTTGGAGTGGATGCAGTCAAAGCCCATGTCGCCCGGGCGGACAACGCCCATGACTGCGTTGAGGTTTGCACCGTCGTAGTAGCAAAGGCCGCCTGCATCGTGGACGATCCTGGTGATTTCCAGAATGTTGGGGTCAAAGATACCGACAGTGTTGGGGTTCGTGAGCATGAGGCCAGCCGTGTCGGGGCCGACAGCCGCGCGCAGCGCGTCAAGATCGACGCCGCCCTGTGCGTTCGAGGCAATGTTCACGACCTGATAGCCGCACATGGCAGCCGTAGCCGGGTTCGTGCCGTGGGCAGAGTCCGGAACGATGATCTTCGTTCTGGCCGTGTCGCCGCGGTCGGTGTGGTAGGCCTTGATGAGCAGCACACCCGTGAACTCGCCATGCGCGCCTGCGGCGGGCTGGAAGGTCACAGCGTCCATGCCGAAGATCTCGCCAAGCTCTGTGCCAAGCGTGCTGAGCGCTTCCAGAGCGCCCTGCGCGGTCTCGGCCGGCTGCATCGGATGCAGCTGGGTAAAGCCGGGAAGCGCAGCCATGTCCTCGTCGATCTTCGGGTTATACTTCATCGTGCACGAGCCGAGCGGATAGAAGCCGTCGTTCACGCCGTGGATGC
>CAZXIW010000120.1:0-2328 GCA_964640905.1 uncultured Oscillospiraceae bacterium | reverse complement strand
ACGTCGTGCGGGTTGAGCGCGCCGTCGGTGATGGGCTCGCCCTTCTTCACGCGCTTGCCGTGCTCGACCTTCAGACCCACGGAATACGGGACCTGATACTGCTTGACCTCGCCGTCGTCGGCGGTGATGGTGATGTTACGAAGTGCGGTGCGGTGGGAATCGTCGACGTCGGCCACGCCGTCGATCTCCGAGATCTGCGCCATCTTCTTCGGCTTTCTGGCCTCAAAGAGTTCTTCGACTCGGGGAAGACCCTGCGTGATATCGTCGCCCGCGACGCCGCCGGTGTGGAAGGTACGCATGGTCAGCTGCGTGCCGGGCTCGCCGATGGACTGCGCGGCAATGATGCCGACAGCCTCGCCGGGGTTCACAAGCTCGCTGGTCGCAAGGTTCATGCCGTAGCACTTGGCGCACACGCCGCTTCTTGCCTTGCAGCCGAGCACCGAGCGGACATAGACTCTGTCAATGCCGTGGGCAAGGAACTTCTTTGCGTCGTCCTCGCGGAGCATGACGTCCTTCGAGTGCAGCAGCTCGCCCGTCGCCTCGTCTACGATATCGTGAACCGGGTAGCGGCCACGGATGCGGTTTGCGAAGGAGTCAATGAGCTGACCCTTTTCATAGTAGTCGCCCTTCCAGCTGCCGCTGGTCGAGCCGCAGTCAAATTCGCGGATGATGACGTCCTGGCAGACGTCGACCATGCGGCGCGTCAGATAACCGGAGTCTGCGGTACGAAGCGCGGTATCGGTCATGCCCTTTCGAGCGCCTCGCGAGGAGATAAAGTATTCCAGAGCCGACAGACCCTCGCGGAAGTTCGCCTTGATCGGGATTTCGATCGTGCGGCCATTGGTATCGGCCATCAGGCCACGCATACCGGCCAGCTGACGAATCTGGTTCATGCTGCCGCGCGCGCCGGAGTCGGCCATCATGAAAATCGGGTTGAAGCGCTTCATGTTGCCCTGCAGGGCATCGGTAACGTCCTTGATGGACTTTTCCCACTGCTGAACTGTCAGGCGGTAGCGCTCGTCGTTGGTGATAAAGCCGCGTTTGAACTGGCGGTCGATCTTGACGACCTCCTTCTCCGCGTCGTGGATGATGTCGTACTTGGTCTTCGGAATCTCCATGTCCGCGATGGAAACGGTGATGGAGGCTCTTGTCGAGTACTTGTAGCCAAGCGCCTTGACCTTGTCGAGCATTTCCGTCGAGCGGGTAAAGCCGTTGATGCGGATACAGTTGTCGATGATCTTGCCAAGCTGCTTCTTGCCGACGACCATGTCGATCTCCAGCTTGAACAGATCGTCGATCGTCTCGCGCTTTTTAAAGCCGAGGTTCTGCGGAATGGCCTCGTTGATGATGAGTCTGCCGACGGTCGCGTCGATGATGCGGTGATGCTTGACACCGTCGATCTCAAGCTCCTTCCAGACTCTGATCGGGTCGTGCATGTCGATGAGGCCGTCTGCGTAGGCCATCATGGCCTCGTCTGCCGAGTGGAACATCTTGAAGTATTCCTTCGGCTTGACCGCGCCTTCCTCCAGCGCCTGCTTTGCATACGCGCCAACGGTACGCACGTAGATGTGGTTTTCTTCCTTGATGTCTGCCTCATTATCCCAGGTATTCCAGACATAGATCACGTCGCTGTCTGAAATTTCGCCGCTCTCCAGCGCGGAAACCGCCTGCTCGAGCGTCTGATAAGAGCCGGGGATGGTCTCAGGCCGGTCTTCCTCGTTCAAAACCAGCTCGCCTCTTGTGCGCAGATAGAGCTGATAGTCTGCCGCAGTCTCGTCATCCCAGATGTTTCTGACCCAGATGGGCTTCTTGGGGTCGAGCTTGCCGCATTCAAGCAGCGGGAATATCTCATGGAGCGTCTCAAACGCGTCCACATCGTAGCGCTGATAGGTGAGGTAATACGTGCCGAGGATCATATCCTGCGTCGGAACGGTGACGGGCTTGCCGTCCTGCGGGCGCAGAAGGTTGTTGGCAGATAGCATCAGCATACGCGCCTCTGCCTGCGCCTCTGCCGACAGCGGCACATGGATTGCCATCTGGTCGCCGTCAAAGTCGGCGTTGAACGCCGTGCAGCAGAGCGGATGGAGCTTGAGCGCGCGGCCTTCGACCAGCACCGGCTCAAAGGCCTGGATGCCGAGTCTGTGAAGCGTCGGGGCGCGGTTGAGCATGACGGGGCGGTCTTTGATGATGTCTTCAAGTGCATCCCAGACCTCGTCCTTGCCCTTGTCGATCATCTTCTTGGCGGACTTGATGTTGTTGGCAAGACCGTCCTCGACCAGCTTCTTCATGACGAACGGCCGGAACAGCTCAATGGCCATTTCCTTCGGC
>CAZXIW010000119.1:0-2358 GCA_964640905.1 uncultured Oscillospiraceae bacterium | reverse complement strand
TATCTCATCCGCGCGGTCGAGCTGAACGCCATGGAGCAGGGCGGCTCGGATTTCTACACGGAAGACGGCTGGTACGACTTTGAAAACGAAGCGCTGCGCGAGTCCTGGATGGAGCTTGCCGAAAGCTTCGCGCAGGGGCACATCATCGTCTCCGACCTCTACTCCAATACGCAGATCATGACCGGCGAGGTCGTGGCGGGGCTTGGCTCAACGGCCTCCATTCTCTATTACAACGATACCGTCACCTACCCCGACAATACCTCTGAGCCGATGGACCTTCGTGTGCTTCCCATGCCGAAGGCCGCGGGAAGTGAGCTTCTTGTCACGCAGGCAGGCGTTGGCCTGTGCGCCACAAAGACGACCGATCAGAAGGCCGAGGCTGCCGCTGTTTTCGCCCGCTGGCTGACAGAGCCTGCGCGCAATCTGGCGTTCTGCGTCAGCTCTGGCTATATGCCCGTCACGCAGGAGGCGTTCTCCCAGATTGACGGCTACGAATTCTCCTCCGAGGCCTACCGCAGACTCTATACCACTCTCAACACCGTCAACCAGACCGCGACCGCCGTGCGTGAGCCGTCCTTCAGCGGCTATTACGCAAAAATCTACACACTCTACGACGCCCTGCGCGAAATGCAAAAGCGCATCCCCGCCCGCCTTGCAGACGGCGAAAGCGCCGCTGCCCTTGCAGAGGAGACCTGGTCTGTCTTCCAGTCGGTCTCCTGACGCAGCTCTGCCATGAAAAAAGCTTTCCCCTTTACAAAAAAGAAGCAGACGCTCAAGCGAAAGCTCTTCGGGTATATGTTCCTGCTTGTGGCGCTGCTGCTGGTTCTGTTTTTCATCGGCATGCTGCTCATCGACGGCTATTCCGGCATCAAGCATCAGCTGGCCGATACGCTCTCGTTTCAGTCTGAGGTCTTTGCGCGCCAGGTTCAGTCGCATTACAGTAACCTCGCCGTCATGGGCATCCAGCTCTCTGAGCGCGCCGGAAGCAGCATCGACTCCTATCTGGCCAGGCACAGCCTGCGCTTTGATGAGCTTGCCGGGTCTCAGCTTCATATTGAAGGCATTCAGGAGACGCTCATTGAAAAGCTCCTTGCAAAGCTTCTCGAGACCGAATGCTCGGGCGCATTCATTTTGCTTGACACGCAGGTCAATCCTGACGTGGAAAACGCCGCGCGCTCGCGAAGCGGCCTTTATTTGCAGCGCAACAGTCTTGATACCACCGACACAAATATTCTTCTCTACCGCGGCCTTTCCAGCGTCGGAAAGGCGCACGAGGCCATGCCGCACCGAAAATGGCGGCTGGAGTTTGACACTGCGCTGATTCCCGGCTATGACGAGCTGGTATCCGGCGCAGCCCTGCCGCTGACGCGGAGCTACCGGCTGAGCAAGGCCGTTACCCTGCCCGGCACAAGTGAGCGCGTCATGCTCCTGACCGTCCCGATCTTCGGCGAGGAGGGGCAGTTCTACGGCCTTTGCGGCCTTGAGATCAGCGAGAGCTATTTTAAGCATGTCTTCGCCCAGCCCTCTGAGCTCAACCACGCCGTTTTCTGCCTCAGCCGAGGCGAGCTTGGGCTGACCGACGCAGAAGAAAGTCTGACAGCCGGCATCGTCACAGACTATTATCTTGCCCCGCACGGGACATTTCGCGCCGCCCCCTTTGGAAGCGGCCTTTTCACCTGCGAAAGCAGCAGCGAAACCTACGTCGGCGTCATTGAGTCTGTGCGCCTTTGCCCGGGGCAGGAAGCTTTTTCGGTCAGTACGCTGATCCCCCGGCGGGATTATGACCATCTTGCGCGCAGCGCCTCGCTTCGCATCACGCTGCTCCTGCTCGTCATCGCGGCGCTTTCTGCCGTATGCTGCCTGTATTTCAGCCGCCGCTATCTGCGCCCGCTGATGCAGAGTCTTTCCCAGATCAGGCAGAAGGAATATGGCCGCCTGCCAACGCATGTGGCTGAGATCGATGACCTCTTCGCCTTTCTTGCCGAGCAGGACAGGAAGAACGAAGCGGCGCTGGCTGCCATGCAAAAGGAAAAACGCTCTGTTGAGGCCGAGCTTGCGCAGATTCAGACCGAGCGCGCGCAGGATCAGCAGGAGCTTCAGCGTCTGGCCTATTCCCGCAAGGCAGAGGTCGATCCCGAGGATTACGAGAATTTCCGCCGCGGCATTCAGGATCTGACCGCCACCGAGCGGCGCGTGTTCGAGTATTATCTGGAAGGAAAAACGGTCAGGGAGATTACCGAGCTCATGGGCGTCAAAGAGTCCACGGTGCGTTTTCATAACCGCAATATCTATGTGGCGCTGGGCGTCAACTCGCTCAAGCAGCTTCTGCGCTGTGCCGCCATCATGAAGCAGGAGCAG
>CAZXIW010000118.1:0-2452 GCA_964640905.1 uncultured Oscillospiraceae bacterium | reverse complement strand
AGAAATCCGAGCCGCCCTGCTCCATGGCGTTCAGCTCGACCGCGCGGATGAGATAATCAAGCGCGCAGAAGGGCTTGCCGCCCGACCAGTCATAATAGCTGGCAGCGACATCTAAAAATCCATCCCAGGTTGAAAGCTCGTCGTAGCTTGCGCCGGTGTCGGCGGCGAAGCGGTCAAACTGCGTGCCTGCGACAAAAAGAAGCTGCGTGGATTTTGAGACAGGGAAGACGCAAAGACTCTCGTCTACCATGCCGTCATCCAGAAACTCCGGCACATAGGCAGAAAGCTCCTCTTCGGAGAAGCATGTCTTCCAGTCCAGAAGATTTTCTGCGCCTAGCTCGGCGGCATTGTTATTGTGCGCAAAGAAGAGGTCGGGCATGGCCGGGACGCCCGGCGTTCCGGCCTGCGAGGCCAGAAGCTTTTCGCCGATCTGCGCGGTGGAGGACATGAGCGTGACGTTAATGATGATGCCCTGCTCGCGGCCGACGGTCTGGTTGAATTCCTCGACCAGCTGGTTCATGGGAGAGTCGGCCTGCTCACCGTAGACATGCCACATGGTCAGTGTAACAGGGTTTTTGGGGTCAAGCGTTGTCTTTTCTGCGCAGCCGGGCAGCAGCGCCAGCAGCATCAGCAACGCCAGAACGATTGCGATCCGTTTTTTCATGAGCTTCCTCCTGTGTGGGCTGACCACACGGACTGCGGCCAGATAGCCCGCAAAACCGGCAAGCTGCACAGGAAAAACGGCTGTTTTTCACGCCGACCTATCAATTTGCACCGTTTTGAGGGGGACAAAAGCGCCAGAGTCCTTATAATAATCATTGCGAGATCGCATAAGAGGGATATACGCACTTGCACCATCACGGGGTATCCCTTTCTCTTTGCAGGGAAGCACGCTGCCAACGCGCCAACGAAACGCAGCGGCCGCCCCACCTTTACAGTATAACAAAACAGCGTTCAAAATTCAACTGCGCAAAAGGAGGGATGAACGCGCAAATGGAAAAATGTAAGACCGCCGACTACCGCCTTCTTCCTGCGCAGGGAGGAAACCGATACAGCTTCATCTGCGGCGTGACCGGCGCGCAGTTTTCAACCGACCGCGTCTACCGGGCAGACGATGGCGCGCAGGAGCTGCTGCTTGCGTGGCAGAGCGAAGGGCGCGTGCATTTTAACCAGTGCCGCAAATGCGGCCGGTGGGTGTTTGACGTGGCCTATAATCCCGAGGTGCTCGAGTGCATCGAATGTGCGCCCTTTGAGGCTGAGGCGCGGTTTTGTAAGTTCTGCGGCGCGCGCGTTCCGGGCGGAAGCCGGACGTGCCCAAGCTGCGGGAGGGCACTGTATTACGAAGGAGTTGATGCCTATGACACAGGCCGCGAAGCTTAAACAGCTGGAGCATTACGGCTTCGGCCCGAATGTAATGCGGCGGACAAAGCTCTGCCCCGCCTGCGGCAGACTTGTGACCGATGGCTCTCACAGCTGCCCGGTCTGCGGCAGGCGTCTTCCGGCGCTGACGCTGCTGGCCTGGTATGAGCAGCAGCACAGCACCTGCGCATACTGCCGGACGCTGCTTTCGTCCGACGCGCAGTATTGCCCGCACTGCGGGCGGCGCGTGACGCACGGGCGCGCAGAGGAGCGACCGGCCACAGAAGACCCGGCACGATAAGAAGACAGGAGGCAGCTTATGCAGACAGTCATTCAAAGCATCCCGGCAAGCCTGCAGGAATTTGAGGCGCTTGCCCCCAGACTCCGGCAAAGCCCGGAGGGAATCTGCGCGCTTTTTCTGTGCGCAGTCA
This sequence comes from uncultured Oscillospiraceae bacterium, assembly GCA_964640905.1. Classification (GTDB taxonomy): domain Bacteria; phylum Bacillota; class Clostridia; order Oscillospirales; family Oscillospiraceae; genus CAG-170. Next base: position 662 of record CAZXIW010000118.1, on the reverse strand, counting down.
GTCTGTTCGACAAAAATAAGGACGAGGGCACACAGGCCATGAATATCCTGCGCGGCCCGCGCCCTATGACCCCCTATGACGCGCAGTTCCTGCGCGACCGGCTGCGCGGCAAGAGCTATCTGCCGCTGGCTTATTTTGAAGGTGCGACGCCGCAGAACGGCTATCAGCCGCGCGCGCCGTATGTGCTGAACGTTCTCAGCGACCCCAGACCCCAGGACATCGAGCCTGGCTATCTTCGCGTCTTTCTCAAGACCACCGGCGCGGATTCGCCGCGGCCGGTCAAGCTTCGGCAAAAGGCCTCCACCGGAGAATGGTTCTTGTGGGAGTATTCCAGCATCCTCAGTGGTATTCGTATTCCCGCCGCGGAAGACCCGTGGGCATAATGAAAAAAGGAGAGTAAATTATGGGACTGATTAAAGCTGCATTGGGCGCAGCCGGCGGCGTGTTGGCTGACCAGTGGAAGGAGTATTTTTACTGTGACTCGCTGCCCGGCGATGTTCTGATGCGCAAGGGGCAGAAGCGTGTTTCCGGCCGCAGCACCAACTACAAGGGCTCGGAAAACGTCATTACCAACGGCTCGATCATCGCCGTGGCCGACGGCCAGTGCATGATCCTGGTCGATCAGGGCAAGGTCACCGAGTTCTGCGCAGAGCCGGGCGAGT
>CAZXIW010000117.1:0-2496 GCA_964640905.1 uncultured Oscillospiraceae bacterium | reverse complement strand
GTCGCTCCCCACACGGGGAGCGTGGATTGAAATAATGTCTGATGTCAACCCCTGAATGAGGAACACGCGCCCCTCCGGTGTCATAGACTTCATAAGCCGCGCCGCCTGAATTGTCTGGCCGCTGTTCGTCTGCATATGCTGAATCGCAAGCAAGATATCTGCCGCCGCCTGATAATTCCCATCCGCTACTGCATCCGCATAAAGCGTCGTTCCGGTTGCTACGCGCTCTGCTCCCGAAAAACCGCGCTCTGCATCGCGAATAAATTCGCTTCTGATTTGTTCGATGCTCTTGCCGCGTTCATACTGTTTGCGGATGTATCTCGCACCATCGTTAAGCGCCTGCTTGTTGCTGTATACTTCATAGTTGAGACCGCCGTCCGCAACCATCTGCTCAATGCGGCTTACCATTTCGTCCGTCGTGACCTGCGCTTCCGCTGCCGTCCGGGCGAATCTGCTCACCTTGCGCTCTCCGTCAACGCTCTGCGGCAAAGAGACCTCCCGAACCGGGTTCTCGCCTGCCGGAATCGTGCCGTAGCGGCTTCCCGCCTCCTCCAAAACCTCCGAAACATTCGCGGTTGTTCCGTCAGAACGCACAAATCTTTGAATTGGCGTATTTTGGGTATTGACAGCCGCGGCGGGGGATGTTACATTCTGATTAGATGGAGTTTGGGTCCCAGCGTCACTATCTGTGACAAGGCTGGTTGGATTGGCCCTTGCTCCATCATCTATTTTTATGATGTTACCATTAGAGTCTACAACCTCATGCAGATATAACGTGTTTTTACTTGTTCGTCTGACGATTGCCGCAACATATACATTTTGCCCGTCCATTGTGATGGGCGCTGCAAAAACGTATGTATCGTACCCTCTGTTTTTCCAGTTTTCCTGATAATCGATTTGAGTCCCATTTTGCAAAACGCTTGGGATTGCTGGAATAACAGCTGCTTTCGCCACTCCTACACCATGACTCAAATCATCTTTGACCGCGCGTTTATTAATCTCAATGTCTCCAAAGCCCGGTCTTTTTACAACGCCAGCGATTCGTTCAAACAGCGCTTTTGCCTTTTCAGCCATTGTGCGCCCGGTTGTATTCTGCACTTCCTGCGTAGATACGGACGCCGTTGGTGCAATTTCTGAAAGCGCTGGTATGCTATCTCGCAGTTTCTGAACAGTGGCTGCACTTTCTGCCTGTCTGCCTGCTTTTCCTGCGGCTTCGATCACCTCTGCCTGTGTAACGTTTTCGTTCACATTGGCGGGGGTGTTATTATTTTGCACATTCCCCGGCATTCCTGCAACCGACGTGCTATTTTGTGATACCTTGGCAGAGGTATTCTTGTTCTGGTTGAGCGTCTGCAAAATGGCATTGTCTGTTGCCGTGGCCTGTCTTGTCTGCGTGACGTTCTCCGGCGTCTGAATGCCGCGCATCGTGTCAAGCATCGCCTGATCCCATGCACTGGCCGTCGGGTCAACAAAACGCTCTGTGACCTTGTTCGCACCCGCATACGCGCCGGACATAGCGAGACCGGAAAGCCCGCCTGCGAGGAACGATACTGTATCCTCTCCTACGAAATCTCCCACAACTGCCGCCAGCGCCTGTGCTGGCGACTTCCCCGCGTCAACATATCCATTATATGCTTTGAGTACTTCGCTTTTGTCTTGCTTGGAAATCACATCATAGGCGCGATTGAGCCAGTTGGAGGCGACTTCCTCGCTGCCCTCAGAAATAGCTGCATTGCGAAGTTTCTGCCAGATTGTGCCGCCATTGAGCATGCCGTCGAGAATATCGCCGACTGAGTGCTCTTCTGTGAAGCCTTCGATTGCGCCCTCAACGATGCCGTCGATCAACGCGGTGGAATTGCTCTTGCCCTCCTGAATGCCACGATAAACAGAATCCGCCGCAACCTCAGACCCCATGACGAAATTCATTGTCTTTGCAATCGCGTTCTGTGCTGCCGCGCCACTTAACCCGCCGACCGCACCGACAAGCCCTGTCGACACGGCCATGTTGACGGCACTGTCAAGTGCGCTTGTTCCGACCTGATACAGAAACTGCCCCGTCTTCCCCATATCCTGCATAGCGCCAGACCGGAGCGCGCCTAAACTCTGCGAAGCAAAAAACCACGGGCTGTAGATATTTGTCGGCATGTCTTCGTTTTTGTATCCGCCGAGTGCAGATGGAAGGATACCGCGAACGCTTTCAATGTTTCCAGCCGCCTTTAATGGAGAGAGCGCGGCGGATGCCGCCGTCGCAAGCGCCCCGGTCAGAAAATTCTTGCCCGCGAATTTGTTACGTCCGGGCAGAGAATTGAACTATCTGTGAAGCCGGCACACAATTCGCTTATGCATGCGTCCATCTCATGCAGATGGGTGCATTTTTATTTTTCCCTGAAATATTTTTGCGCAGCAACGCGCAAAAGAAAATGTCGAAAGCTATCGGATTGCAGCGAAATTCACCAAATAACAGCGCGGAAGTGCTTTTTCTCTGTTTTCGCGGTA
>CAZXIW010000116.1:0-2783 GCA_964640905.1 uncultured Oscillospiraceae bacterium | reverse complement strand
CGAACGTGCCGTCCTCTTCCATCTTCTTGAGCTGAGCCAGACGGTCGATACGGGTACGCATGGTGCGGAAGTTGGTCAGCATGCCGCCGAGCCAGCGGGCGTTGACGTAGTACTGGCCGACACGCTCAGCCTCTTCCTTGATGGCGTCCTGCGCCTGCTTCTTGGTGCCGACGAACAGGATGGACTGGCCGTTGGCCGCCAGCTCACGCACGAAGGAGTAAGCCTCTTCGAGCTTCTTGACCGTCTTCTGAAGGTCGATGATGTAGATGCCGTTGCGCTCGGTGTAGATGTAGGTTGCCATTTTGGGGTTCCAGCGGCGGGTCTGGTGGCCGAAGTGGACGCCAGCTTCCAGCAGCTGCTTCATAGATACGACTGCCATAATTTTTCTCCTTTTGTTTTGACCTCCATCCGGCTCGGCAGACCTCCACCAGAAGCACTGGCACCGGGAGGCAATAACGCCGGATGTGTGGTTTAAAATTGTCGCCGCTTTCGCAGCGCCAAATAATTATACAGGAAAGCTTCCTGAATTGCAAGGGCTTTTTTCAAATTTTTTTCCTGTTTTTTACCGTTTTCTCACACCCCGCGCCCCTCATTTTTCCCGAAACCAGCATTTTCTTGCGCGCAGCACGCGCCACTGCGCGATTGCCCCCTCCACCAGAATGATATCATCCCCCACCCGGCGCACACACGCCCAGGGGATGATATAATCCGAGTCGCGCCCAAAGAGCCCCAGAAACCGGCATGGGCCCGGCACAATGAGCGCCGTGAGCCTGCCGGAGTCCGTGTCGATGCAAAGATCGTTCAGATACCCCAGCCGCGTACCCTCGCAGACGTGGATGATCTCCTTGTTCCGAAGCTCTGAAAACCGGTTTATCATGCGCCTTCCTCCCCAAAGCATTTGCTCGTTCAGCCTATGCCTTGCCGGGCGCTTTTATGACACGCTGATGGCCCTGCGAATCGCGCCGAGCGCGTTTTTCTCCAGCCGCGAGACCTGCGCCTGTGAGATGCCGATGCTGCCCGCGACCTCCATCTGCGTCCGCCCGTCGTAAAAGCGCAAAGAGAGAATGCGCCGCTCGCGCGCGGAAAGGCCGCCCATCGCCTGGCGCAGAGCGATGCTGTCGAGCCACTGCTCGTCGGTGTTGCGCGTGTCGCGGAGCTGGTCCATCACGGTCAGCGGGTCTCCCCCGTCGGAGTAGACCGGCTCATAGAGCGAGACCGGCTGGCTGATGGCGTCCATCGCGCCGGTGACCTGCGCCGGCTCGAGGCCAAGCGAGCGCGCGATTTCCTCCGTGGTCGGCTCACGCCCGTTTTCGCGCAGCAGCGTCTGCCTGCACTGCAAAACGCGGTAGGCGGTGTCGCGAAGCGAGCGGCTGACGCGGATGGGGCTGTAGTCGCGCAGATACCGGCGCAGCTCGCCCGCGATCATCGGCACGCCATAGGTTGAAAAGCGCACCTGCTTGGACGTGTCAAAGTTTGCAATCGCCTTCAAAAGCCCGATGCAGCCCACCTGAAACAGATCGTCCGGATTCTCCCCGCGGCCAAGAAAGCGCTGGATGACGCACAGCACCAGCTTGAGATTTCCCTCCACAAGCTTTGCCCGCGCCGCAAGGTCTCCTGCCTGCGAGCGGTCAATGAGCTGCATCATCTCGTCGTTGGAAAGCGTTTTGAGCTTGGCCGTGTTGATGCCGCTGATCTCCACTTTTCCCTGCATATCGTCAAACCTCCAGGTCTTTTGCATGTGTAGTTGCAGTATTTCCCACAGCTGCCATTTGATACGCCCCCGCGCGGCAAATTTTCCGCGCGTTTTCCGCTCAGCTTCGGAAAAATGCTGAATTTTTAACTTTCTGACAAATTTTCAGGGGAAATCGTTGACAATAATCTGGTTGCGTTGTCGACGTAATTTCCGGCATTGTTACTAAATTGTAACTTTTTTCGCAGAAAACCCTGTGTAGAACCCCTGTGGACAACAATGTGGAAATGTGGATTTCTCCTTGTGCGGCAAAGTTTTTCACATTGTCCACATTTTTGTCCACAGGAACTTTTCCGGCCATTTTGCCCGGCGGACGCATAATTTCGTTGACATAATGCCAGAAAACTTTATGCCCGAAAACCTCCCGCCTGCGCGGCGGGGAAGCCCCGGAGACAGCGCAGACTCCCGTCCAGAGCCAGGCGCGCGGGCAGCTTTGCGCGCCCGCGCGCCGTGACCCTCCGCCCCGCGCAGTGCGTTTCCTGCGGCGCAGACGGCGCGGCGGGGCGGCTGAAGCGAGAATCGGCTCTGCCGCAGAAGCGCCCTGATTTTGCGCCGCGCGCACCGCTTCGTCTATTTTGCCGGAAAGGGCGGCGGGATATGCGAAATTTTTTAAAAAAATCGAAAAAATAGCTATTGATTTCTTCTCTTTGGGACGCTATAATATATTTCTGCATGAAACGGATTTGTTTGTTTCGCATTAACGCTATTGGAGGAGGTGTAGTCATGCCCAACATTAAGTCTGCCAAGAAGAGAGTTCTGGTGTCCAAGGTCAACAACGCCCGTAACAAGATGGAAAAGTCCGCGCTCAAGACCACGCTGAAGAAATTCGACGCCGCTGTTGTCGAAGGTAACCGTGAGCAGGCCGATAGCGCTTACAAAGCTGCCGTGAAGTCCATCGATCAGGCTGTCAACAAGGGTATTCTTCATAAGAATAACGCTGCCCGCAAGAAGAGCAGCATCACGCTGAAGCTGAACGAGCTGGCCTGATTGCGAAATTGCCGAATGATGACCCGTCGAAGAATCCTTCGACGGG
>CAZXIW010000115.1:0-3065 GCA_964640905.1 uncultured Oscillospiraceae bacterium | reverse complement strand
ACGGCAAGGGCACCGTGGGCTACGGCCTCGGCAAGGCTGCTGAAGTTTCCGAAGCAATTCTCAAGGGCATCGCAGACGCGAAGAAGAACATGGTCAAGGTCACCCTCGAGGGCAGCACCATTCCCCATGACATCATCGGCGAGTTTGGCGCAGGCCGCGTCATGCTCAAGCCCGCACCCGAAGGCACTGGCATCATCGCCGGCGGCGCGGTTCGTGCGGTCATGGAAGCAGCTGGCATTTCCAACATTCGTGCAAAGTGCCTTCGCTCCAACAACCCCCAGAACGTCGTCAAGGCTACCATGCAGGGCTTGATGAGCCTGCGTAACGCTGCGGCTGTCGCTCGTATCCGGGGCAAGAGCGTTGAAGAAATCGTCGGTTAAGGAGGACTCTGAAATGGCAAATCTGAGAATCAAGCTTGTCAAGAGCCTCAATGGCCGTCTTGAAAAGCACATTGCGACTGCGCATTCGCTTGGTCTGCGCAAGATCGGTCAGGAGACTGTTCAGCCTGACAACACTCAGACCCGCGGCAAGATCGCAAAGATCGGCTACCTGCTGCAGGTCACGGAAGAACAATAAGGAGGACAAGTAGATGAATTTACACGAACTTGCTCCGGTTGTGGGTTCTACCCATGTCAATAAGCGCAAGGGCCGCGGCTCGGCAACGGGCAACGGCAAGACCGCAGGCCGCGGCCACAAGGGTCAGAAGGCTCGTTCGGGCGGCAAGATCCGCATCGGCTTTGAAGGTGGCCAGATGCCTCTGGCACGCCGCATCCCGAAGCGCGGCTTCAACAACATTTTCGCCAAGCCCCTGACCGCAGTCAACGTTGCAGTTCTCAACCAGTTTGAAGACGGCGCGGTTGTCGACTCCGCTGCGCTGATCGCAAAGGGCATTCTCCAGGATTGCAAGTACGGCCTGAAGGTTCTCGGCAACGGCAGCGTTACCAAGAACGTCACGGTGAAAGCAGCCGCTTTCTCCGAGTCTGCCAAGGAAAAAATTGAAAAGGCAGGCGGAAAGGCCGAGGTGGTGTAAGTGTTTACTACACTCCGTAACGCCTGGAAAATTCCTGAGCTGCGGAAAAAGATCATCTTCACGCTCATCGTGATGCTGATCTACCGTCTCGGAAACTGCGTTCCCGTCCCCTATGTCAATGTCGAAGCGCTGTCGACCTATTTCTCGCAGCAGCTGTCGAACACGGTTCTCGGTCTTTACAATGCGATGTCGGGCTCTGCGTTCTCGCAGGCTACCGTGTTTGCCCTCGGTATTCAGCCCTATATCAACGCCTCCATTATCATCGAGCTTCTGACCATCGCGATTCCGGCTCTGGAGCGCCTGGCCAAGGAGGGCGGCGAGGAAGGCAGAAAGAAGATCCAGAACATCACCCGCTACACGACCATTGGCCTTGGCCTGCTCATGGGCTTTGCATACTATGTCATGCTGAGCAACTATGAGCTTCTGTCGCACACCGGCTTCCTGTATGGCCTTGTGATCGTCCTGACCTTTACGGCGGGCGCGTCCTTCCTGATGTGGATGGGCGAGCAGATCAACGAGTTCGGCATCGGCAACGGCATCTCGATGATCCTCTTTGCCGGTATCGTCTCGCGTATCCCGACGCTTGTCAGCACGATGGTCACCTCGCTTGCAAACGGTACGCTTGCATGGTATACCGCGCTGCTGCTCGTCGTTGGCATCCTTGCCATCATGATCTTCATCGTGTTCATCACGAACTCCGAGCGCCGCATCCCCGTGCAGTACGCGAAGCGTGTGGTTGGCCGGAAAATGTACGGCGGCCAGTCCACGCACCTGCCCATCAAGGTCAATATGTCCGGCGTCCTGCCTGTCATCTTTGCACAGTCCATCGCGTCTTTGCCCGCAACCATCATTGCCTTCACCGGCACGAGCGAGACCGGCTTCTGGGCCTGGATGAACAAGTACGTCTTCGATAACAAGAGCGTTGTCTACATGGTGGTCTACTTCCTGCTGATCATTGCCTTCAGCTACTTCTACTCCACCATCCAGTTCAACCCCATCGAGATCGCCAACAACCTCAAGAAGAACGGCGGCTTTATCCCCGGCTTCCGCCCGGGCAAGCCGACTGCCGATTTCATCTTGAAGGTGATCAACAAGATCACGCTCTTTGGTGCTCTTTATCTTGCAATCGTGGCAATTCTGCCGATCATTGTCGGCAACATCATTGGCAACTCCACCCTCTCCATCGGCGGCACGTCCGTCATCATCGTAGTCGGTGTTGCACTTGAGACCGTCAAGGCGATGGAAGCACAGATGCTGATGCGCCACTACAAAGGCTTCCTGGAGTAAGCCGGAGGGATCAAGATGAAACTGATTCTTTTGGGTGCTCCCGGAGCAGGCAAGGGTACGCAGGCTGAGCTTATCAGCAAGAAGCTGCAGATCCCTTCCATTTCCACTGGCAACATTCTTCGCGAAGCGATCAAAAACGGCACCGAGACCGGCATGAAGGCGAAAGCCTTCATGGACGCCGGTAAGCTCGTTCCGGACGAGGTCATTATCGGCATCGTCTCGGAGCGTGTGGCTCAGGCCGACTGCGCCAACGGCTTCATCCTCGACGGCGTGCCCCGCACGATCGGCCAGGCTGAGGCGCTGGAGGCGGCAGGCATCCATTTTGACCGCGTGATCTCCATCGAGATCGAAGATTCCGTGATCGAGGCCCGCATGACCGGCCGCCGCGTCTGCGGCAGCTGCGGCGCAAGCTTCCACATCACGGCGAACCCACCCAAGGTCGAAGACGTCTGCGACCTTTGCGGCAAGGCGCTCACCATCCGCAAGGATGACGCGCCGGAAACCGTTCGGAACCGGCTGAAGGTCTTCCACACGGAGACTGAGCCGCTGAAGGATTTCTACGCAAAGCTCGGCGTTTTGAAGCTGGTCGAAGGCAATCAGCCGATCGAAGCAGCGACCAGAGAGATTCTGGCGGCGTTGGGTATCTGATATGATTCCAGTTAAAAATGAGCGCGAGATAGAGGTTATGCGCCGGGCCTGTAAAATTACCGCGGCAGCGCGTGCTTTGGCAGGCGAAATGGTAAGGCCG
>CAZXIW010000114.1:0-3142 GCA_964640905.1 uncultured Oscillospiraceae bacterium | reverse complement strand
GCGTTTCGGCTCTTCATGATTTCTTCATGATTTCAGGACTTTTCGCGCAGGCGAAAATGTGCTATCATACAGGAAGACCCCACTCCATTTGAAACGGAAGATGACCTATGCTTGAAGAGCTTGAACATACCCGCTCCTTTCCCCCGCCCGAGGCGGGGCTTACGCGCATGGCTGCCGCGCGCGACAGGCGGCGCAGAAAACGCCGGCGGCTCATCCGGCGGCTCGTTCTTGTGGCCCTGCTGCTGGCCGCGCTGGGGGCGCTGGCGCTGGTGATCAAAACGCGCGTCTTTACGCTCGACCGCCCGCTGGCCGTCAAAACCGGCGCGCAGAGCGCGAACCCGGCGCAGGAGGCTTCTGCTGCCGCAGAAGAAGCCCTGCCGGAAAATGAACCGGCAGAAAGCGCCCCGCCGGAAAACGAACCGGCAGCGGGCACGGAAGAAATTTTGCCGGAGGCTGCCCCGGAAGATAACGCAGAAGAAATCCCGCCGGAGGCTACCCTGGAAGATAACGCAGAAGAAGCCCCGCCGGAGGAAGAAGCGCCCACGCCGGAAGACCCGGACGCGCCCCTCGCCCCCGCCGCGGTGCGTGAGAGCACCCGGACGCTCGACCTGGAGCTTTACAGCGAGTATGCGCTGCTGATCGATCTGGAATCGAACACTGTCATCGCCGAAAAGAACGCAGGCGAGACGATCTTCCCGGCTTCCATGACAAAGGTCATGACCATTCTGACCGCAAGCCGTTATATTGAAGACTGGGACGAGACCTTCCCCATGACGCAGTCCATCATCGACCCGCTCTTTCTTGCCGACGCGAGCATGGCAGGCTTTGTCCACGGGGAAGAAGTCTCCATGATAGACCTTCTTTATGGCGCAGTGCTTCCCTCCGGCGCGGAGGCGACCGAAGCGCTGGCCATCCACGTTGCAGGCTCAGAGGAAGCATTCGCCGGGCTGATGAACGAGACCGCGCAGGCGCTCGGCCTTACGGGCACACACTTTGTTGACGCCAGCGGCCTTCACGACGAAAACCACTACACGACCCTTTCCGACATGGCCATCATCATGCAGGCCGCGCTCCGCGAGCCGCACTGCCGCGAGGTCCTCACAACCGTCAACCATACTTCCCGCCCGACCGCGCAGAACCCCGAGGGCGTTGCCATGACAAACCGGTTTTTATACCGCATTCAGCCCCAGCAAACCGGAAACGTGGACATTCAGGCCGCCAAGACCGGCTACACGGCGCAGGCGATGAACTGCTGCGTGAGCTTCGGCGTGATGGAAAACGGGCGCGCGGCCATCTGCGTGACGGCGCACGCCTGGACGGGCGACTACTGCATCGCAGACCACCTCGCCCTTTACGGTACTTACTGCGGCGCATAAGCGCCGCACCGATCATGAAGCTGACAGGGAGGAAACACCATGAGCGAACTGATTTTTGGCAAGCCGCGCGAAAGCTGGACGCGCGAATTTCCCATGCTGGAGGACATGATGCGCCTGCGCGAGGTCTTCTGGTGCAACCCCGGCCTTCTCCCGTTCCGGCAGGCCGCAGAGAAAAGCCCGCTTTCCATGCAGGACATTCTTGACGCCGCGCAGCGCCTGGCGCGCTTTGCGCCCTGCATCATGCGCGCGTTTCCGGAGACGGCGGCCACACAGGGCATCATCGAGTCGCCCCTGCGCGAAATCCCGCGCATGCAGGCAGCTCTGGAGGCCGGGGGCGCCTCAATTCCGGGGCAGCTCTGGCTGAAGCTTGACAGCCATCTGCCGATCTCCGGCTCAATCAAGGCGCGCGGCGGCATCTATGAGGTTTTGAAGCTTGCCGAGGATGTGGCGCGGCAGGAGGGGCTGCTGGAAGCGGGCATGGGCTATGAGGCCTTCTGCTCCGAGCGCTTCCGGCGCGTGCTGGAGGGCTATTCCGTGGCCGTCGGCTCGACCGGCAACCTCGGCCTTTCCATCGGCATCATGAGCGCAAAGCTCGGCTTCCGCGTCACGGTTCACATGTCGGCGGACGCAAAGCAGTGGAAAAAAGACCTGCTTCGCAGCCGGGGCGTCTGCGTGGTGGAGTATGAAGACGATTACTCGCGCGCCGTGGCAGAAGGCCGCCGCCTCGCAGCGCAGGATGCGCGCTGCCACTTTGTAGACGACGAAAACTCCCAGACGCTCTTTCTTGGCTACGCCGTGGCCGCCCTTCGGCTCAAAGCGCAGCTGGCCGAGGCCGGCATTCGCGTTGACGCGGCGCACCCGCTCTTTGTCTATCTTCCCTGCGGCGTCGGCGGCGGGCCGGGCGGGGTCTGCTTTGGGCTCAAGCAGGTCTTTGGCGACAGCGTCCACTGCTTCTTCTCTGAGCCGACCCATGCGCCCTGCATGCTGCTGGGGCTTTACACCGGCCTTCACGACGGCGTGTGCGTACAGGATTTTGGCATCGACAACCACACCGACGCAGACGGCCTTGCCGTTGGGCGCGCGTCGCGCTTTGTCGGGCGGACGATCGAGCCGCTTCTCAGCGGCGCGCAGAGCGTAACAGACGAGCACATGTACCGCCTGCTCGGCCTGCTTGCGCAAAGCGAGGGCATTGCGCTTGAGCCGAGCGCGCTTGCCGGCATGGCAGGGCCGCAGGCGCTTTTGTCCTCGCCCGCCGGGCAGGAATATCTGGCCGCGCATGCGCTTTCGGCGCACATGGCGCAGAGCACACACCTCGTCTGGGCAACCGGCGGGTCGATGGTGCCGCCGGAGATCATGCAGGGCTATCTTGCCCGCGCGCAGTCGTCCGGCTGCGGCGCAGGCGCTGCCATTTAGGGGGCGCAGATGAAAATCAAACCGCTCAAAGAGGATTTTTCCGTCTGCCAGGTCGCGGATTATTCCCTTGTAGACCTGCATGCAGAATACTGCTTTACCGGAAAGACGGACGAGGAGCACTCTCTGGTCTGCCTGACCGCAGATGTCCCGGAAAACACCCTTCAGCGCGAGGACGGCTGGAAGGCCTTTCGCATTCAGGGCGTTCTGGACTTTTCCCTGATCGGGATTCTGGCGAAAATCGCAAGCCTCCTTGCCGAAAACGGCATTCCGATTTTTGCCGTCTCCACCTGGCAGACAGACTACATCCTGCTCAGGCAGGAAAGCTTCCAGCCGGCGCTGGCGCTTCTGGCGCG
>CAZXIW010000113.1:0-3281 GCA_964640905.1 uncultured Oscillospiraceae bacterium | reverse complement strand
GCTTTTTTAAAGCTTGAAAAACTGCCTCAGCGGGGCGAAAATACTTTTTCGACACTTCGGCACACTGAGCTCCGGCTGCTCTCCACAGAGCAGCCGGAGCGGAGACTGGCAAAAACGATTCAAAAAGCTGCCGGGACAGAGCAGCGGGGGAAGTGTGAAGGGGGCAAAAAGCCCCCTTCGCGTTCAATCAAACCAGTTTTTCAAGCTTTTTTAAAGCTTGAAAAACTGCCTCAGCGGGGCGAAAATACTTTTTCGACACGCTGAAAGCCCGAAGCTTTCGCTTCGGGCTTTGCTGCAATGCTTATTCCCCGGTCTCGTCGTCTTCCATCTCGAACTCCAGCTCTTCGCCGCAGTTCGGGCAAACAGTCGAGCCCTCATCGAGCATCTGCTCGTCGATGGTGATCTCCTCGCCGCAGGTGGGGCACTTTACCTCGTAAAGAACCTCGTCGTCGCCGAAGTCGTACTCGTCGTCTTCCTCGTCATCCTCGTCGTCAAAGTCTTCGTAATCGTCATCCTCGTCTTCATCGAGCAGATAGTCGTCGATGTTGTCGAGATCCTCTTCGATGCAGTCGAGCTCATCGGAGATGGTGTCGACCACGTCTTCCAGATCGGAAACATTCTCTGCCACATCGGCCAGCATGTCAACGATTGCTGCGATCATCTTGCCCTCGCTCTTTTCAGTGTCGAGCTTGAGACCATCCATCAGTCCCTTGAGATAAGCGGATTTTTCGGAAAGCGTCATAGTCTTCTCCTTTCAAATGTGGCGTTAGCCCTTTGCGCGGCCCAGATATTCGCCCGTGCGGGTGTCGATCTGGATCTTGTCGCCCTCGTTGATGAACAGCGGAACCTTGATCTCGGCGCCGGTCTCAACGGTCGCGGGCTTGGTAACGTTCGTTGCGGTGTCGCCCTTGACGCCGGGGTCGGCCTTGGTCACGACAAGCTCAACAAAGTTCGGCGTTTCAATACCGAAAACATTGCCCTTGTAGCTCAGCAGCTTGCAGGTCGTGTTTTCCTTGATGAAACGGAAGGAGCTGTCGAGCGTGTCCTTGCCGATGGGGATCATGTCGTAGGACTCGAGATCCATGAAGTAGTACAGATCGCCATCGTTGTAGCTGTACTCATAGTCCTTGCGCTCAATGAACGCCTCTTCAAACTTCGCGGTGGGGTTGAACGACGTTTCGGTCACAGCGCCGGTCACGATGTTCTTCATCTTCGTGCGCACGAAGGCCGCGCCCTTGCCGGGCTTGACATGCTGGAACTCTACGACCTGCATGATTTTGCCGTCCATTTCAAACGTCTTACCGTTTCTGAAATCACCAGCGGTAATGGTTGCCATATCCTGTATCCTCCAATATGTTTCAGTTTCAAACTACAATAGCTCTTTCAATTTTACAACAAGCTGATGCATTTTTCAAGCCGCTATCACAAAATAATCAAATTTTTCGGGCTCTTTGTGAGAATCTCACAGCCGTCCTTTGTGATAACCGTCACATCCTCAATGCGAACGCCGAATTTTCCGGGCAGATAGATGCCGGGCTCTGCCGAAACGACCGCGTTTTCGGGCATTGGCTGGTCGTTTCTGGTGTTGGCGTTGGGCGCTTCGTGGATGAGAATGCCAAGGCTGTGGCCGTAGCCGTGGCCAAAGTATTCGCCGTAGCCTGCGTCCGCGATGACCTTGCGCGCCGCGCCGTCGATCTCTTTGCCGGTGACGCCCGCCTTCGTGGCGGCAATGCCGGCCAGCTGCGCCTTGAGAACGGTCTTATAGACCTTGTCCATTTCCTCCGTCACAAAGCCGAGCGCGACGGTTCTTGTCATATCCGAGCAGTAGCCCTTATAAAGGCAGCCAAAGTCCATCGTGATAAAATCGCCGAACTGAAGCTCACGCTCTCCCGGCACACCGTGCGGCATGCTGGTGTTGGGGCCGGAGACCACGATGGGATCAAAGGACAGGCCGTCGGCGCCGTTTTTATAGAGTCTGTAAATTAACTCTGCGCGCAGCTCCTTTTCCGTCATGCCCGCGCAGATGACCTTCTGAAGCTGGGTGAAGGTCAGGTCGGTGATCTCCTGCGCCTTGCGCATGAAGTCAATTTCCCACGGCTCTTTTGCCGCGCGGAAGGCGTCGATCTTCTCCTGCATCGGCACGAGCACCGCATGCAGCTGCTTCTGATACTCCAAAAATGTCCCGTAGGTCAGATCATTTTCCTCAAAGCCGAGCTTTTTGATCGTGTGCTCGCCGATGGCCTCATTGATGCGCGCGATGTCGCTCGAGCCGGGGTGCGTCATACGGACGGTAAAGCCCGGCAGATTGTTTTCGGCGGCCTCGATATAGCGGCTGTCGGTAAAATAATATGCGCCGTCCTTCGTGACCACGGCCACGCCCTCTGCGATATTGTACTGCGCGGCATAGAGGCGGTTGTACTCGCTTGTCAGAAGCAGCGCGTCGACCTCGCCCGTTTGCAGAAGACTCTGGTACTTTTCAATGTTTTTCATGGCGTATTCTCCTTTTTCCCCATGCGATAAAGGGAAGCTCCGCTACGTGCCGCAGCTTCAGCCATATCGTATGATTATCAATTGCTGCGATCAAAATGGACGTCAGCCCCGCGCAGTTTGCGCCAAGCACGTCGGTATAGATCTGGTCGCCCACCAGCGCCGCTTCCCCCGGATTCAGGGAAAAGCGCAGCAGGCATTCCGAGATGCCCTTCTGGAAGGGCTTTTTCGCGTGCGTCACACATTCCAAACCATAGCGCTCACAAAACTGAACCACACGTGGCCTTTTCGAGTTGGAGACCACGCACAGGCGGATGGAAGACGCTTTCATTTCCTCCAGCCACGCCAGCATCTTCGGCGTGGGAACATCCGTGGTGTAAGGCACGATGGTGTTGTCAAAATCCATCATCAGAAAGGATACGCCCCGCGCCCGGAGCATTTCAGGCGTGATGGCCGGAAGCTCCGGCAGGATAACATCCGGGATCAGACTCAAAGACATGGTGTTCTCCGAAAAAAATAAAACTCGGCTTCTGGCCTGTAGGTCTGTATAGTATACCACATCCGGCGCTGCTTTGTCCAGTTTTCCGGCTTGACTGCCGAAAAACTCTTTTGCGTTTTTCGGAAAAAGGCAGCGGGTCGAGAAGTATTTTTGTCCACGTACATGCCGCGGCCAAAAATATATTTCATTGCCTTCGCGCCTGATGGCGCGAACGGCTCGCGGCTTTCCCTGAAGCGCTATAATACCCGCAAAGACGTTTCGTCTTTGCGGGTATTTTCCGTTTAGCCGCCCAGGT
>CAZXIW010000112.1:0-3287 GCA_964640905.1 uncultured Oscillospiraceae bacterium | reverse complement strand
TATTTTACTGCTTTTTATTATATACCAGAGCCTTAAAATGCGCAAGCCTCTTTGCAAAAATTAAGCTTTTTTCCAAGCCCTTCTGCGCCCGGGGCGGCCAGAAGGCTTCCTGAAAGCAGCTGCCCCGACGGCGCTCCTTTCGGCGCGGGCGCGAAGGAGAGATTCCGTGCATTTTCGCTGCGCAAAAATAAAGGTTATCCACCAGTGTTTGCACTGGTGGATGCAAGTGTCCACCGGACACTTGCGATATTTATTCGAATCTCTCCCACCTTAACGAAAAACAACCGCCATCCACTTGATGACGGTTGTTTTTGGCGCGGAAGGAGAGATTCGAACTCTCGCTCGCTTTTTAGACGACTACTCCCTTAGCAGGGGAGCCCCTTCGGCCTCTTGGGTACTTCCGCAGGTCGAATGAAAATGTGGAAAGAATGGCGGAGAGAGTGGGATTCGAACCCACGGCACATTGCTGTGTCACTGGTTTTCAAGACCAGCTCCTTAAACCGCTCGGACATCTCTCCGAATGTTGGCTCTAAAGCCGGATATTATCTTACCACATGGGTTTGGATTTGTCAATCTCTATTTCGCCCGATTTTGAAATCCGGCGCGGCAAATGGCGCAAATTGCTTGATAGTGCTTGACAGAAGTGATATACTAAGCTTAGAAAATATGAAACAGAAGGTGTTTTTTTATGACAAAAATTGATATTTACTCCGGCTTTCTTGGTGCTGGCAAAACCACGCTCATCAAAAAGCTCATCAAGGAGGCTTACTGCGGGCAGAAGCTCGTGCTGATCGAAAACGAATTCGGCGAGATCGGCATCGACGGCGGCTTTCTGGCCGAGGCCGGGATTGAAATTACAGAGATGAACTCCGGCTGTATCTGCTGCTCGCTGGTAGGCGATTTCGGAAAGGCGCTGAAAAAGGTCATTGCCGAGTACCACCCCGACCGTATTCTCATTGAGCCGTCTGGCGTAGGCAAGCTCTCGGATGTCATTGCCGCCGTGCGCAAGGTCACGAGCGACGATGTGCAGCTGGGCACATTCGTGACCGTGGCCGACGCATCGAAGTGCAAGATGTACATGAAAAACTTTGGCGAGTTCTATAACAACCAGATTGAGACCGCCAACACCATCATCCTCTCGCGCACGCAGAATGTAACGGATGCCAAGCTCGATGCCTGCGTGACGCTCATCCGCGCGCACAACCCCAGCGCGGTTCTCGTCACCACGCCGTGGGAGCAGCTTACCGGCGCGCAGCTCATCGCCGCCATGGAGCAGAAGACCTCCATCGCGCTGGAGCTGGAGGCCCTTGAAAAAGAGGCGCATGAGCATCATCATGACCATGACCACGACGAAGACGAGTGCGACGACCCCAACTGCTCCTGCCATCATCACCATCATCATGACGAGGACGAAGACGAGCATGAGCATCATCACCATCATGACCATGACCACGATGCGGACGAGTGCGACGACCCCAACTGCTCCTGCCACCACCATCACGACCACGACGAGGAAGGCCACGAGCATCACCATCATCACCACCACGGCCACGACGCAGACGAGGTCTTCATCAGCTGGGGTCTTGAGACGCACAAGAAGTTCTCCCGCGCGCAGGTTGAGAGCATCCTGAACGCGCTCGGAAACGAAGCAGCCTACGGCATCGTCCTGCGCGCCAAGGGCTATGTTGCATCCCCGGAGGGCGAGAGCTGGGTTCACTTTGACTACGTTCCGGGCGAAAGCGACATCCGCAGCGGCGGCGCGATGGTTACCGGCCGCGTGTGCGTCATCGGCTCGAAGCTCAACGAAAAGGCCATTGCCGCCCTCTTTGGCGAATAAGGAGAACGCCATGCCAAATAACATTCCCATGTACGTCTTCACGGGCTTTTTGGAGTCCGGCAAGACGAAGTTCATTCAGGAGACGCTGGAAGACGAGCGCTTCAACGCGGGCGAAAAGACGCTGCTGCTGGTCTTTGAAGAGGGCGAGGAGGAATACGACATCTCCACCTACCCCTCGCAGAACGTCTACATTGAAACGCCGGAATACGACGCACTTTCGCCGGAAATGCTCGAGGGTCTTCGCAAAAAGTACCACGCCGAGCGCGTGATCGTTGAGCTCAACGGCATGCATCAGGCGGCGGACTTCTATCTCAAGACGCCCAACAGCTGGCAGATCGCGCAGGAGGTCATGTTTGCCGACGCGAACACCTTCCTCTCCTACAACCAGAACATGCGCCAGCTGATGGTCGATAAGCTCGCGGGTGCGGAGCTGCTTGTCATCAACCGCATGCAGCCCGGAACGGATGTGATGCCGTTCCACAAGATTGCCCGCGCCGTCAACCGCCGCATCAACATTCTCTATGAATCGACCGACGGCCAGACCATGCAGGACGAAATTGAAGATCCCCTCCCCTTTGACATTAACGCCCCCGTCGTCACCATCGAAGACGAGGACTACGCCCTGTTCTACCGGGATATCACCGAAGAGCCGGACAAGTATAAGGGTAAGACCGTCCGCTTTAAGGGGCAGGTCGCGCGGCTTCGCAAGGAAAAGGAGGGCATGTTTGCCCCCGGCCGCTTTGTGATGACCTGCTGCGAGGCAGATATCACGTTTATGGGGCTTCCCTGCCGCTTTGTCGGCGCGCAGGGGCTCAAGGCGCGCGCATGGGTTCAGGTGGAGGCCAGCGTGGAGGTCTGCTATCACAGCCTCTACCGGGGCGTCGGCCCAATTCTGACCGCCATCTCCGTCACCCCCGCCGAGCCTGCCACGGAGCAGGTCGCAACCTTCTGAGACTGTCAAAAAACTCCTTCAGAGTTTTTGACAGTCGCAAAGAATCCTCCGGTTGACCCGGAGGATTCTTTTTTACAGATATGCAGAAATGTCTGTTTCTTACAGACCGGCCTGCTCCAGAAGCGCGGGAACCTTGGATTCCCAGCCGAGCGCCATGATGTGCAGACCCTGGCAGTACGGCTTGCAGTCCTTGATGATCTGTGCGGCAATTTCCACGCCCGTGATACCGGCCTTGGCGCGCTCCTTGTCGGCGGCCAGAGCGTCGATCATGTGCTGCGGAACATGAACGCCAGCGACATTGTTGTTCATGAACTTCGCCATGCCAGCGGACTTCGGGATGATGATACCCAGCTGGACGGGCTTGCCAAACTGCTTGGCCTTCTCCATGAACTGGATAAACTTCTCGGAATCAAACACAGCCTGCGTCTGGAAGTATTCCGCACCGGCCATGACCTTGCGCTCCATCTTGGCGAGCTGTGCGTCGATGGAATCGCTGCA
>CAZXIW010000111.1:0-3507 GCA_964640905.1 uncultured Oscillospiraceae bacterium | reverse complement strand
AAACAAGCCCTCTGGCTTGCGCCAGAGTAAATCGGCCATACCTGGCCGCGGCAGGGACTTCTTTATCCAGAAAGAAAAAATGGCATTGCCTGACCAGCAGATTCCTGCTGGTCAACGCGCCTGCTGCGCCGCCGCAAAACCTTCCGGCCTGCGCCCGGAGCTCAACGCAGGGGAGCGGAAGATCAGAAAAGGCTTGCATTTTGAAACGGAATGTGCTAAAATAACGAACGCAACAAAATAATGAGGTTTTGTTGCGTTGGCGGCCGGAAAGGGAGCTGAGAGGTCAGCTCAGCGGCTACACGCAGCGTGTAGATTGCCTGCGGGGATAAGACCTGCGGACATACAAGAAGCCCGCAGGGACATCCCTGCGGGCTTTTCTGCATATGGACAGAGGGGGACGCGCTGCGCCCCCATGCAGTAGCTCTACCTTAGTATCAAGTGGGCAAAAATGCCATCAAATGTTGTCGAGTTTACATTTTTTGGACTGTAAAGCCGCGCTGGCCGCGCCCGCGCCGGAAGCGCTCCGGCGCGCGGGGGCAAGGCCAGAGGCTAGCGGTTATCCGGTATCTCCCAGTTATGCGCGGCAAGGTACATGGTCGCATAATAGCCGACCTGCGCAGAGGTGAGCTTGTCTGCGGGCGCAGTCATGGCAGCGAGCGCATCAATGAGCGCGCCTTGCTCGTCTCGTCTCAGCTCGTCCATCGCCTGGACGATGCCACGCGCCGTGGCGCGGATGAAGTTCATCTCTCGTTGTTTCACGGTATCGACCTCCTCCGGCAATATCTTACATCTGCGCGCGTCCGGTGTCAATAGCGGAGCTGGTAGCGGCGGGATGCAGAGCTTCAGGGGCTTAGCAGTCTCATCCGCGATACCTACGGCAGCCAGTGGCTGCACGGTCTTTACGGCAGTTGGGATTTGTTGGGAGTCGGTCGCGCTGTGTCAACTCCGACATGCTGCGTATATCGATCGCGCCTTGTTTACACCATGCGCGCAGCGCACGCCGCCGCCGAGGCGGCAAACAGCCGCCCGAAGGGCGGCGGGGCGGCGGCGGGAGGACGCGCGGCAAGGGCGCAGCCCGCAGCCCGCAGGGGAGGCGAGAACCCCCGCGCGCCGCGCCGACCGGAGGGAGGCAAAGAGCGGCGGTAGCACGGACGGCGCGAAAGCGCGCAGCGCGAAGCGACGCCGGGCGGAGAAGCGGGGGAAGCGCAGCCGAACCGCGCGGACGGGGGCGGCGCGCCCGGAGCGGACGAGCCACGCGCAGCGGGGCGGCAGGACGCGCAGAGGCGCAAGAGGGAGGCGCGGCGACCGCCCGGAGGGCGGGCGGGGCGAGGAACGAGCCCATGCGCCGGAAGCCGCCCACAGCGAGGAGCGCCGCAGCGCGACGAAGCACCTTTTTTATGCCCCGCAACCGGATGGGCGGGGCACGGCGGCGAGTGCGGGGGCTTTGCCCCCGCGAGGCTCGACGCCGGAAGATGCAGACGCGCGGGGAGATGGCGCAAGCGCGCGCCGGGGACGGTCTGCGCGGCCACCGGACGCGCAGCCCGCCCCCGCCCGAGAGGGCGCGCGCCACAAGAGCCGACACGGCCACGCGCCTCATGGCGCGCGTCCGGGGCGGCGGCAGGCGAGGGGCGAGGGCGCGCCCAACGGACGCGCCCCGCGCCGACCGGGAGGCGTGGAGCGGCGGCAGTCTCCTATACTTGATATTAGGACATTATTCCGTCAGACAGCAAGAGATGGATGTACGGAAAAATGGCAGTCAGATTTATCACAACGGTTTGATCTATGCGTACCCGGATGGGACGCAGGATATTTTGTGTGCGACAGACCCGATTTTCCGCGCGCCCGGCTGGGAAGAAGACTGTCCAATAAATGGGACAGATAAACGGAAGCGCGAGAAGGGCGTGAAGTCTCAGGGCGCGGACATGGAACGGTCGATGAGGCGGGCGCGGGCAAAGCTGCGGCGTTTGGCACTTGCCAATAATTTCCAGTATTTTGTCACGCTGACACTCAGTCCAGAAATGATTGACCGATACGACGGTAGCGCGATCGTGAAGGTACTTGGACGTTGGTGCGACAACATGGTGCGGCGCAATGGGTTGCGGTATATCCTTGTGCCGGAGCAGCATAAGGACGGCGCTTTCCACTTTCACGGCTTCTTCGCGGGCGATGGACTGGAAGTCATTGACAGCGGCGTGAAGTGGGAAGACCGGACGGTCTACAATCTGCCGCAGTGGAAGCTTGGCTTCTCGGCGGCGCAGGAGCTGTATGGAGATTACCATGCAGCGGTCGGATATTGCTGCAAGTACATCGGCAAGCAGTCGGGCGAACGCCCGCTTGGCCGATGGTATTATTCAGGCGGCGCGCTGCGCGAGCCTGAAAAAATATACGCGGACTTGGAATATCGGGATGTGGAAAACGCTGTGGAATTCGATATTCCCTGTGCAAAAGTGAAGATTTGTAATGGATTCGGGAGGTAAAAGATGGAAACGAAAATGGAAGTCATGAACAAGCTGCGGAAGAAGGGGTTCAACTTCCGGCTGCTCGGAAGCTGGTTTTTGATGGAGGCTATCGCGTTGATTGCCGAGGAAGAACAGCCGCTGTTGCTGACAAAGGTCGTATACCCGGACATAGCGGAAAACGCTGGAACAAAGTGGCAGAACGTGGAGCGCAATATCCGCACGGCGCTGCGCGCGGCGGGTGTCGAGGAAGACGCGGGGACGTACATCATGCAGACGGCTATGGAGGTGATGCTGCACGAGGACTGAGTACATGATTGAGCGGCAGGTGCAGGAGGTCTTAGACCTCCTGACACCTGCGAACCGGCTTGTCATGAGGGTCTGCCTTGCGACAGGCCTGCGCGTGGGCGATGTGCTGCGGCTGAGGCCGGAGCAGCTAAAGCCCAATTTCTGGGTAACAGAGGCAAAGACGCAAAAGCGCAGACAAGTTGGTCTGCGCGAGCCGTTGCTGTCAGACCTCCGGAAAGCGGCTGGGAAATACTGGGTTTTCGCGGGGAGAGACCCCCGGAAGCCGCGAACGAGGCAGGCGGTCTGGAAGGACGTGAAGCGCGCAGCGTGGGCGCTGCGGCTGCCGCAGAACGTCGCGCCGCATAGCGCGCGGAAGGTCTACGCAGTGCAGCTTATGGAAAAGTATGGAAACATTGAGCGCGTTCGGCGCGCGCTCAATCACGCAGACGCTGCGGTCACGATGATCTATGCGTTGGCAGACAAGCAGCTCGAGGCCAAGTTCCGCCGCCGCAGGCGCGGAGCTGGCCGAAGGAAAGCTTGACAAGACATGCTGCGACATGGTATCATGATGGGGCAGCAATCTACGACAAGGAGCGACGGAGGGCGCGAACGCTACAAAACCGGTATTTTGTTGAGAGCGAGCACGACCGCGAAGCGGACGGCGCAGCGGTTCAGGCGGGGCGGCTAGCCTTTTTAATTGACCCGACTGAACGCAACAAAATAAAAATTTTGTTGCGTTCAAGGTGCGCTTTCAGCAAAAACT
>CAZXIW010000110.1:0-3664 GCA_964640905.1 uncultured Oscillospiraceae bacterium | reverse complement strand
CGGCGGGCTTTTTCGCGCCCCGGCGGGCTTTTTCGCGCTTGCCGCGCGGCGCGGCTTCGGCTATACTGTAGATATGCTGAGAAATCAAAGCCGGAAAGGGGGCGCGCGGGGTGGAGCTTTTTTCCCCGGTCACAGAATTAAAGGGTGTTGGCAGGGCGCGCGCAGCGCAGCTGCAGCGGCTGCACCTGCAAACGCTCTATGATCTCATCGCCTTCTTCCCGCGCACCTATGAGGACAGAACGAAGCTTCTTCCCATCTGCGCGCTCACGCCGGGCCAGAGCGCCTGCTTTGAGGCGATGGTCATCTCCCAGCCGCGCCTTTCTCGCATCCGCAAGGGGATGGAGCTGGTAAAGCTCCGCGTGTCTGATAACACCGCCTCGCTCGAGCTCGTCTTCTTTAACCAGAGCTACGTCAAAGACCAGCTTCTTTACGGCGAGACCTACCGCTTTTATGGCGCGCTGCGCGAGGGCGCGCGTCAGGTGCAAAACCCCGCCTTTGAGCGTGCGGATGCAGCCGGGCTTGTGACGGGCTGCATTCTGCCGGTCTATGCGCGCACCGCCGGGCTTTCCAACCGGATGCTCCATTCGTGCGTGCAGCAGGCGCTGGACGCCTGCCTTGCCACGCTGCCGGATATCCTGCCGCCGGAGGTTCAATCGCGCTGCGGCCTTTGCAGCGCGCAGGAGGCCTACCGCACCATCCACGCCCCGGCTTCCTTTGAGGCGCTTGCGCGGGCGCGGCGGCGGCTTGTCTTTGAAGAGTTTTTTATCTTTTCCGCCGGGCTTTTCTCTCTGCGCGCCCGGCGCGCCTCGTGCGCCGCGCAGGCGCTCAGCACAAGCGCCATCAGCCGCTTTTATGCGCTTTTGCCCTTTGCGCTTACGCGCGCCCAGCGCGAGGCCATCGGCGAAATCCTCCGCGACCTCTCCGCCCCGCGCCCGATGAACCGGCTTTTACAGGGGGACGTTGGAAGCGGCAAGACGCTTGTCGCGGCGGCGGCCTGCTTCTGCGCGGTGCAAAGCGGACACCAGGCCGCCTTCATGGCGCCGACGGAAATTCTGGCCGAGCAGCATGCGCAGTCGCTTGCGCGGCTGTTTGCCCCGCTCGGCATTGGCGTGACGCTTCTGACCGGCTCGCTTCCTGCCGCGCGCAGGCGCGAGGCCAGACAGGCGCTTGCAGACGGCAGCGCGCAGCTTGTTGTCGGCACACACGCGCTTTTGACGCAGGACGTCGCCTTTCATGACCTTGCGCTTGTCGTCTGCGACGAGCAGCACCGCTTCGGCGTTGCCCAGCGCGCGGCACTGCGCGCCAAGGGGCAAAGCCCCCATCTTCTTGTCATGTCCGCCACACCCATCCCGCGCACGCTGGCGCTGCTGGCCTATGGTGAGCTTGACGTGTCGGTGCTACATGAGCTTCCGCCGGGGCGGCTTCCGGTCGAGACCTTCCTCGTGGGCGAGGATAAGCGCCAGCGCCTGAACGGCTTTATCGACAGGCAGTGCGCGCAGGGTCATCAGGTCTACATCGTCTGCCCCGCCGTGGAGGAATCGGAGCTGGAAAGCCTGAAATCCGCGCAGGCGCTGGCCGAGACGCTTCAGTCCGCCGTCTTCCCGCACCGGCGCGTAGGGCTTCTGCACGGGAAAATGAAGCCCCACGAAAAGGAGGCGGCGCTTGCCGCGTTTGCGCGCGGCCAGACCGATATCCTCGTTGCGACCACCGTTGTGGAGGTCGGCGTGGACGTGCCGAACGCCACGCTCATGGTCATTGAAAACGCAGAGCGCTTTGGCCTGAGCCAGCTGCACCAGCTGCGCGGCCGCGTTGGCCGCGGCAGCGCGCAGTCTTACTGCGTGCTCGTCTCTGCAAACCGGAGCGAGCAGACCCGCCGCCGCCTCAAAGCCCTCTGCGCCACGACCGACGGCTTCAAAATTGCCGAGGAGGATCTTGCCCTGCGCGGACCCGGCGATTTTCTCGGCAGCCGCCAGCACGGCCTTCCGCTTTTTAAGGTGGCCGACCTTCAGATGGATCTTGAGACGCTCACCCAGGCGCAGCAGGCCGCGCAGCAGGCGCTCCCGGACGCCGCCGCGCTGGAGCGGCCGGAGCTTTCCGCCCTGCGCGCGCGCGTCGAGCAGCTGTTCTCCCAAAACGAGCAGACGCTCAACTGAGCCTGCGCGCAAATTCCCGCGCCGCTGCATATACTATCGATATCTTGAAAAAAGCGAGGATGGTTTATGGCAGTCAGGCGGTATTTTCTCGGCGCGAACACTGCGCGCGGCTTTGTGTCTCTTTATGAAGAATTTTGCAGACCCGAAAGCGGAAACTTTCTCTATGTTTTAAAGGGCGGGCCCGGCTGCGGCAAGTCGAGCTTTATGAAAAAGATTGGCCGGGCGGCAGAGGACGCGGGGCTGGATGTGGAGTATGTGCTCTGCTCGGCAGACCCGGACTCTCTCGACGCCGTGCTCATCCCCGGCTGGCACGTGGGCTACGCAGACGGCACAAGCCCGCACGTGCTGGACGTTCCCCTCCCGGCGGCCTCGGGCGCATATCTTGATCTTGGGCAGTTTTACGATACGGCTGCCCTGCGGCCAAGGCGCACGGAGCTTGCCGCGCTCAATGCCCGCTGCCGCGCGGAATACCAGCGCGCCTACTGCGCCCTGCGCGCGGCAAAGGAGCTTCACGACGCGCTGGAGGCCATTTATAATCCGCATGTGAATTTTGACGGTGTATACGCGCTGGCCAGCGCGCATATTTTACGGCACAAAGCGGAAAATCACGCCGATTGCGCTTGTAACGCGGCGGGAAATGGTGTAGAATAGACACGAATCTCGAAACTTCAACCATAAACGGAGGAAATACAACATGAACAAACCGATTGTCTTAGTCATCATGGACGGCGTTGGCCGTGGCGACGGCGGCGCAGGCGACGCAGTCAGGCAGGCCAATACCCCCAATCTCGACGCGCTCATGGCCTCGTGCCCGATGACCTGGCTCAAGGCGCACGGCACGGCGGTCGGCCTTCCGTCGGATGACGACATGGGCAACAGCGAGGTCGGCCACAACGCGCTTGGCTGCGGCCAGATCTACTCGCAGGGCGCAAAGCTTGTCGGCGAGTCGCTTGAGACCGGCGCGCTCTATGAGTCGAAGACATGGAAGAGCCTCGTCGCCAACTGCAGGGAAAACGGCAAGGCGCTCCACTTTATCGGGCTTCTGTCCGACGGCAACGTTCACTCCAACATTTCTCACCTCGTCGCCATGCTCAAAAAGGCGCGCGAGCTGGAGCTTCCGAGGGTCTACTGCCACATTCTGCTCGACGGGCGCGACGTTCCGGCCACGTCGGCGCTGGACTACGTAGCGCAGCTGGAGGCCGTGCTTGCCTTCCTCAGCGACGACACGCACGAATATAAAATTGCCTCCGGCGGCGGCCGCATGGTCATCACGATGGACCGCTATGAGGCCAACTGGGGCATGGTGGAAAAGGGCTGGCGCACGCATGTGCAGGCCGAAGGCCGCCAGTTTGAAAGCGCAAAGGACGCCATCGAGACCTACCGCGCAGAAAACCCCGGCATGATCGACCAGGATCTTCTGCCCTTCGTCGTTGGCCACGGCGGCAAGCCCGTCGCAAAGATCGAAAACGGCGACAGCGTCATTCTCTTCAACTTCCGCGGCGACCGCGCGC
>CAZXIW010000109.1:0-3788 GCA_964640905.1 uncultured Oscillospiraceae bacterium | reverse complement strand
TTTGCGCTTGTGCAGAAAAGTGCCTCTTTTCATTTGCGGCAAAATGCAATATAATAAAAGTGTATCAGCTTTAAGGAGGTGGGCGGTTGCTCCCGGAGAAATTTGACGCACGGATGCGGCGTCTGCTTGGCGCGGAATATGAGGCATTTCTGGAAAGCTATGAGAGGCCGCGCGCGCTTGCGCTGCGCCTGAATGTTCTGAAAACCGACTGCCCGCCCGCGCTTTCGTGTTATCATCCTGCCCCCGTTCCGTGGGAGGCATGCGGCTATTATTATGACCCGCAGACGCGCCCGGGGCGCGCGGCCTGGCATGAGGCGGGGCTTTATTATTTGCAGGAGGCCAGCGCCATGGCGCCGGCAGCGCTCTTAGACCCGAAGCCGGGCGAGCGGGTGCTGGATCTGTGCGCCGCGCCCGGCGGAAAGAGCACGCAGCTTGCCGGGCGCATGCAGGGGCAGGGGCTTCTTGTCTGCAATGAAATTCACCCGAAGCGCGCGCGGATTCTGGCCTCCAACATAGAGCGTCTGGGCGTCTGCAATGCGCTGGTTCTCAATGAGCATCCGCAAAGACTCGCAGAGCGCTTTGCCGGGTATTTTGATAAGATTCTCGTGGACGCGCCCTGCTCCGGCGAGGGCATGTTCCGAAAGGAAGAGGCCGCCGTTGCCGACTGGTCAGAGGATACGGTTCTGATGTGCGCGCGGCGGCAGGCGGAAATTCTCCATTCTGCCGCGCAGATGCTCCGCCCGGGCGGAAGGCTCGTCTATTCGACCTGCACCTTTGCCCCGGAGGAAAACGAGGGAAGCATCAGTGAATTTCTGCATACACATCCGGAGTTTTCGGTAGAAATATGTGACGCGCCCTGGTTCTCGCCGGGTGAGCCGTCCTGGGTCAAAGACCCTGCGCCCGGTCTGGCGCATACCTTCCGCCTCTGGCCGCACAGGCTTCTGGGCGAGGGGCACTACTGCGCGGTTTTGCGCAGAGAAGAGGGCGCACCGGCGGCGCAGCCTGCGCAGGAGGCGGCGGCAAAGTGCCCGCCGGAGCTTTTGGGCTTTTGCCGCGAGACCGGCGCGGCCATCCCGGAAGGGAAGTTCATCCTGTTTGGCAAGACGCTCTATCTTGCGCCGCCGGAGCTTCCGGCGCTTGGCGGCCTTCGCGTGCTGCGCGCGGGGCTGGAGCTGGGCGAGGTTCTGAAAAACCGCTTTGCCCCGGCGCATGCGTGGGCGCTTTGGCTGCGCGCGCTGGAAAATCAGGTGGATCTCCCCGCCGACAGCGCGCAGGTGCGGCAGTATCTCGCGGGCGAGGTTCTGCCATCAGAGCGCACCGGCTGGACGCTTGTCTCAATCGACGGCCTCAGCCTTGGCTGGGCGAAGGGCGATGGCCGGATTCTGAAAAACCATTATCCCAAGGCGCTGCGGCGTCCATGAGTGAAGGAGGAAGAACTATGGAAGAAAAAAAGTGTATCCTGATCGTTGAGGACGAGCGGGCAATTGTTGAAATTTTAAAATTCAATCTCATGCGCGAGGGCTATGACACGCTGGAGGCGCTTGACGGTGAGCTTGGGCTGGAGCTGGCGCGCACAAAAGACCCTGACCTCATTTTGCTTGACGTCATGCTCCCCAAGATGAACGGCTTTGATATCTGCAAGGCACTGCGCGACGGCGGCAGCACCGTCCCCATCATCATGCTGACCGCGCGCGAGGAGGAGACCGACAAGGTCTTCGGTCTGGAGGCCGGGGCAGACGACTATATGACAAAGCCCTTCTCCATGCGCGAGCTGATGGCGCGCGTACGCGCGAACATCCGCCGCAGAAGCCTTGATCTGGACGCGCGCGCCGCCGCCGGGACAGTTTTGCGCGCAGGCGCGCTTGCAATCGAGCCGTCGACCTTCTCCGTCACAAAGGATGGCCAGCCGGTCGATCTGACACAGAAGGAATACGACCTTCTCATGCACCTCATCCGCGAGCGCGGCAAGGTCTTCACGCGCGAGGATCTGATGCAGAAGGTCTGGAATTACGACTATTTTGGCGACATGCGGACGGTCGACGTGACGGTTCGCCGTCTGCGCGAAAAGATCGAGGCCGACCCCGGAAAGCCGCAGTACATTCTGACCAAACGCGGCGCTGGCTACTATTTCGCGCCGTAAGCGCGCCAATTATTGCAGGATTTGAAAGGAGGGCGGGCGATGCGGTCTCTTCGGACAAAGCTGGTCATGATCATGGTCATTCTGATTCTGGCTCTGATGTGCGTGACCGGTGCGTTTTTGATCAACGGCGTCGGCAATTTCTACATCTCGCAGTTTTATGAGCAGATGGGAAAGACGTTTTCGCCGGAATTCATCACCCAGCTGCAAGCGCTCCCGGAGCAGGAGCACGATGCCCCGGAGCGCATGAAGGAGCTTCTGATGGCGCAGGCCGGGCTTGGCATTGATATCGCGACGCGAAACGTCTACATTCTTGACCAGACCGGAAACGTTCTGGCAGCCTCCGGGCAGGAGGCCGACGTCAGCATGACGGCAAACCTCCTCACGGCGATGAATGGCGCGGTGGGGCAGGAGGGCTCGATCACAAGCACCTATATGGATCTGGCCGTGCCGGTCGAGGCCGCGAATGGGACGTATATCGTGTACATTCTGGATAACCGCGCGACCGTCGACGCGCTGACCAATGAGATGTTTTCGATCATTTTAAGCGCGCTGGCGCTGGGGCTTGTGATCTGCGTGGTGCTGTCGTTTTTGCTGGCGCAGATTCTCATTACGCCCATCCGCGCTTTGACGCTTGGCACAAGGCAGGTCGCCGCGGGCGATTTTTCTCAGCGCATTGAGGTCGAGGGGCAAGACGAGATCGGCGTCCTGACGCGAAACTTCAACCACATGGCGCGCGTTTTGCAGGATACGATTTCCGAAGCGGAAAACGAGCGCAACAAGCTCTCAACGCTCTTTCTGCACATGACAGACGGCGTGGTCGCCTTTTCGGCGGCGGGAAGCCTCATCCACTCCAACCCTGCGGCCACGCAGATGCTTGGCCGCCCCCTTGACCCCACGACGAGCTTTGATGAGCTTTTTGCCGATCAGGCAGAGCTCGATACGCTTCTGACCCTCAAGCGCCCGCAGTATCTTGAGGCGCAGAAGACCGTCGGTGAGCGGGAGCTGGAGCTTTTCATGGCGCCGTTTTCCTCCAGCCAGACGCAGGGCGGCGCGCTCGTTGTCATCCATGACGTGACCGAGCAGCGCAAGAGTGAGCAGTCGCGGCGCGAGTTTGTCGCAAATGTTTCGCATGAGCTTCGCACACCGCTGACCAACATCAAATCCTACGCCGAGACCATCGTCTCGGCCGGAAACGATCTGCCGCGTGAGCTGCATGACAATTTCATGGGTGTTATCATCGGCGAGGCCGACCGCATGACCCGCATCGTGCAGGATCTTCTGACGCTCAGCAAGATCGACTACGGCAAGATGGAGATGAATATTTCGCGCTTCTCCTTCTCGCGCGCCATCCGCAATGTCTATGAGGCCGCGCGCCTGAATGCCGAGCAGAACCACCACCACGCCCTGCGCTTTACCTGCGAGGAGGATATTCCGGATGTCATGGGCGACCGCGAGCGCATCGAGCAGGTCGTGACAAACATCGTTTCCAACGCGGTAAAATACACGCCGGACGGCGGAAAAATCGAGATCTACGCGGGAAAGAGCGGAAAATCCGTCTTTGTCCGCGTGACGGATAACGGCATCGGCATTCCGGAAAAGGATCTGCCGCGCCTGTTTGAGCGCTTCTACCGTGTGGACAAGGCGCGCT
>CAZXIW010000108.1:0-4161 GCA_964640905.1 uncultured Oscillospiraceae bacterium | reverse complement strand
AAGAAGATGGAAAAGAGCGGCGCAAAGGCTTACCTTGTCAACACCGGCTGGAACGGCACCGGCAAGCGCATCTCCATCAAGGATACGCGCGGCATCATTGACGCGATCCTCAATGGCGATATTCTGAACGCGCCCACCAAGAAGATCCCGCACTTCGACTTTGAAGTTCCGACCGCCCTTCCCGGCGTCGACAGCGGCATCCTCGACCCGCGCGACACCTACGCCGACGCTTCCGAGTGGGAGAAGAAGGCACAGGATCTGGCCTCCCGCTTTGTCAAGAACTTCGTCAAGTACGAGGGCAATGAGGCCGGTAAGGCGCTCGTCGCCGCAGGCCCGAAGGTCTAAGTCTGCACAGCTTCTTTAACGAAAATTTATTTCGGGATTGAACCCGCATCGGTTATACTTGAGTCAAAGCGCCTGTACGCTGCGGCGCATGCCGCAGCGTACAGTTTCGGCTCAGGGTAACTGCTGTCGGTTCATAGTTCTGTTGTAAAAACACCGTTAGGTGTAAAAATAATGGAGGATATGACATGAAAAAAGTTCAAATCACTGAAACTGTCCTTCGTGATGCGAATCAGTCTCTGATGGCAACCCGTCTGCCGTATTCCGATTTTGAGGCAATTCTGCCCGAGATGGACAAGGCCGGATACTATTCGGTCGAATGCTGGGGCGGCGCAACGTTTGACTCCTGCCTTCGCTATCTGAGTGAAGACCCGTGGGAGCGTCTGCGCAACATCCGCAAGCTGATGCCCAACACGAAGCTTCAGATGCTCCTGCGTGGCCAGAACCTGCTTGGCTATAAGCATTATCATGATGACGTTGTTGAAAAATTCGTTGAGCTGTCGATCAAGAACGGCATCGACATCCTGCGTATTTTCGACGCGCTGAACGATTTCCGCAACATCAAGACCGCGTTCGAGGCCACCAAGAAATATGGCGGCAAGAACACCGTTGCCTCCGGCTGCATCTCCTACACGCAGAGCCCGGTTCACACGGTTGAAAAGTATGTTGAGATGTGCAAGGAGCTCAAGAACATGGGCTTCGACACCATCTGCCTGAAGGATATGGCCGGTACGATGAGCCCGTTTGAGGCAGAGAACCTCATCAAGGGCATCAAGGACGCAGTTGGCGATATGCCGCTGATTTTGCACACGCACTGCACCACCGGCATGGCCTACATGACCGTGACGAAGGCGATCGAGTCCGGCATCGACGTGATCGACTGCGCGACCTCCTGCTTCTCCAACGGCACCTCCCAGCCCTCGACCGAGACCATGTTCTATGCGCTCGGCCAGTACGGCATTGAGACAGGTCTGAACGAAGAGGCCATCAACAAGGTCAACGATTTCTTCAAGCCCGTCAAGCAGAAGTATGTCGACTCCGGCCGCATCAACGCCAAGTCCATGGCGACCGACGCGCAGGCGCTGGTCTACAAGGTTCCCGGCGGCATGCTCTCCAACATGATCGCGAACCTGACCGACATGAAGGCTATGGACAAGTTCGAGGCCGCTCTGGCAGAGATCCCCGCCGTCCGCAAGGACCTCGGCTATCCTCCGCTGGTCACGCCGCTGAGCCAGATGGTCGGCAACCAGGCCGTTACCAACGTTCTGCTCGGCCAGCGCTACAAGCAGGTCTCCAAGGAAGTCAAGAACTACTTCAAGGGTGAATACGGCATCGCGCCCGCGCCCGTTTCCGAAGAGCTTCAGACCAAGATCCTCGGCGAGGGCGGCAAGCCTGTTGACTGCCGCATCGAGGACGCAAAGCGCACCGGCGAAGACTTTGCCAAGGCAAAGGAAGCGCTCGGCGAGCTGGCAAGAAGCGAAGAGGATGTCATGAGCTACATCTGCTATCCGGATCAGACCATGAAGTTCCTGGCTGACCGTAAGGCCAAGGAAGAAAACGTCTGCCGGTACTCCATCGTGGAAGCGTAAGCGAGGTGGCACAGATGTTTTTGGTGAATCCTGCTATGGTTGACCTTCCGATCGGTACGGCAGGTCTGGTCGCGCTGCTTGGCTACGCGGTCGTGTTTGCCGGCCTGATCGCTCTGATGGTGGTCATCCTGATCGAAGGCAAAATCGCTGTTGGCAAGACGGCGGAGAAGAAAGCGCCTGTGGCCGCCGCACCCGTGGCTGCACCTGCGCCCGCGCCCGCGCCTGTTCTGGCGGCGGCTGCGCCCGGCTCGGCTGGCGAGGTCAAGCTCTTTAACGTTGGCGACAGGGAAGCGGCGATGCTGATGGCGATCGTTGCGAACAAACTGAACAAGCCCCTGAATGAACTGCGCTTTAAATCCATCAAGGAGGTCAAGTGAACGATGAAGTATAAGATCACTCTTAACGGCAGAACCTACGAAGTTGAGGTTGAGGCCGGTCAGGCGATGCTCGTCGACGAGTACGAGGCATATGCACCCGCCGCTGCGCCCGCAGCTGCCCCCGCCGCAGCGCCCGCTGCCGCACCTGCTCCCGCCGCAGCACCTGCTGCCGCACCCGCACCCGCAGCTGCTCCTGTTGCAGCCGGTGAGGTTGTCGCATCTCCGATGCCCGGCAACATTCTGAGTGTCAACGTCTCCCAGGGTCAGGCTGTCAAGTCCGGCGATGTTCTGGTCATCCTGGAAGCGATGAAGATGGAAAACGAGATCCTCGCTCCGCGCGATGGCACGGTCGCTCAGGTCGCGACGAGCAAGGGCGCAGTCGTGGAAACCGGCGCTCCTCTGGTCGTTCTGGCGTAAGGAGGAAGGAACATGGGTTTTAATGTTCTCGATACGCTGTCGAAGCTCGCGATGGAATCCGGCTTTGCCGGCTTCTTCGTCGAGGGCGGCTGGCAGAACGTCGTGATGATCGTGGTAGCCTGCGTGCTTCTCTACCTTGGCATTGTCAAGCAGTTTGAGCCGCTGCTGCTCGTCGGCATCGCGTTTGGCTGTCTGCTTGCAAACGTCAGCTATTTCCCGGGTCTGTCCGCGGAGCTGAACGCAACGAACGCTCTGTATCATCCGGAGCTTTGGGCGGATTTCCTGAATGAAGCCAGTCAATATCATCACAGCTACGGCCACATTCTCTCGAATGCGGGTCTGCTTGATATCTTCTACATCGGCGTCAAGGCAGGTCTCTATCCCTCGCTCATCTTCATGGGCGTTGGCGCAATGACCGACTTTGGCCCGCTGATCGCCGACCCCAAGTCCCTGCTTCTCGGCGCGGCTGCGCAGCTTGGTGTTTTCGTCGCGTTCTTCGGCGCGATCTGCCTGGGCTTCACCGGCCCGCAGGCCGCTTCCATCGGCATCATTGGCGGCGCAGACGGCCCGACGGCCATCTTCCTGACCAACAAGCTCGCGCCTGAGCTGCTCGGCGCAATCGCAATCGCGGCTTATTCCTACATGGCGCTGATCCCGCTGATTCAGCCGCCGATCATGAAGCTTCTGACGAGCGAGGAAGACCGCAAGATCAAGATGGTGCAGAGCCGCCCGGTCTCCAAGAGCGAGAAGATCCTCTTCCCGATCATTGTTACCATCTTCGTCATCCTGCTTCTGCCGTCCACGGCTCCGCTGGTTGGCTGCCTGATGCTGGGTAACCTCTTCCGCGAGTGCGGCGTAACGGATCGTCTGTCCGACACCGTGCAGAATGCGCTCATGAACATTGTTACCATCATGCTCTCGACCTCTGTCGGCGCAACGATGGTGGCCTCGAACTTCCTGAAGCTCGAGACGCTCAAGATCATCCTCCTCGGCCTGATTGCCTTCGGCATCTCCACGGTCGGCGGCCTGATCGGCGGCAACATCATGTGCAAGCTCTCTGGCCGCAAGGTCAACCCGCTGATCGGCTCGGCTGGCGTCTCCGCTGTCCCGATGGCAGCGCGTGTGTCGCAGCTGGTCGGCCAGAAGGCCAACCCCGCGAACTTCCTGCTCATGCACGCCATGGGCCCGAACGTCGCTGGCGTTATCGGCTCGGCCATTGCAGCAGGCTTCCTGCTGGCAGTGTTCGGCTAATGGAATCTATGAAAAATGAGCGGCAGCAATGCCGCTCATTTTGCGTTTCGCAGGACTCTGGCGCAAGGCAGAAGTGCCTGCCGCGGCCAGGTATGGCGTTATACGGTAGGGCAGCTTGCCGCCCCAAAGGCCCCTTGTGGAAAGGGCAGATTCCCCCTGCAAGGGGGAAATGTCCCGCAGGGACA
>CAZXIW010000107.1:0-4286 GCA_964640905.1 uncultured Oscillospiraceae bacterium | reverse complement strand
CAGAACGCGGGAGACAACGCCCTTGTTGCCGTGGCGGCCTGCCATCTTGTCGCCGACGGAGATCTTACGCTTCTGCGCAATGTAGACGCGCACGACCTTGTTGACGCCGGGCGCCAGCTCGTCGCCGTTTTCGCGCGTAAAGACCTTGACATCGACAATGATACCGGCCTCGCCGTGCGGAACCTTCAGGGACGAATCGCGAACCTCTCTTGCCTTCTCGCCGAAGATGGCGCGAAGCAGGCGCTCCTCCGCCGTCAGCTCAGTCTCACCCTTCGGCGTGACCTTGCCAACCAGATAGTCGCCCGAGGTGACCTCTGCGCCGATGCGGATGATGCCGTTCTCGTCGAGATCCTTGAGCGTATCCTCGCCGACGTTCGGAATGTCGCGGGTAATTTCCTCCGGGCCGAGCTTGGTGTCGCGCGACTCGGTCTCATATTCTTCAATGTGGATAGAGGTGAACACGTCCTCACGAACCAGACGCTCGTTCAGCAAAATCGCGTCCTCGTAGTTATAGCCCTCCCAGGTCATAAAGCCGATGAGCACGTTCTTGCCGAGCGCGATCTCGCCCTGCGAGCAGGACGGGCCGTCTGCGATGACCTGACCGGCCTGCACACGCTCGCCGACCGTGACGATCGGGCGCTGGTTGATGCAGGTGCCCTGGTTGGAGCGGGCAAACTTTGTAAGCGTATAGTCGGCGGTGTTGCCGTCGTCATAGCGGACGGAAACGCTGTCTGCCGAAACTCTTGTCACAACGCCGTCTGCCTTGGCGGTGATGCAGACCTCAGAGTCGACCGCGCACTTGTGCTCGATGCCGGTGGCCACGATCGGCGCTTCTGTCACGAGCAGCGGCACGGCCTGACGCTGCATGTTCGCGCCCATCAGCGCGCGGTTTGCGTCGTCGTTTTCGAGGAACGGAATGAAGGCCGTTGCGATGGAGGTCATCATGTTGGGCGCGACGTCAATGTAGTCGATGAGCTCACGCTCGACCGAGATGATCTCGTCGCGGTGGCGGCAGGTCACGCGGGCATTAAGGAAGCGGCCTTCCTCGTCCAGCGGCTCTGCGGCCTGGGCTACATAGTAGTCGTCTTCCACGTCGGCGGTCATGTATTCCACGATGTCCGTGACCTTGCCGGTCTGCTTGTCGATCTTGCGGAACGGCGCTTCAATGAAGCCGTACTCATTGATCTTCGCGTAGGAGGCGAGGTAGTTGATAAGGCCGATGTTCGGACCTTCCGGCGTCTCGATCGGGCACATGCGCCCGTAGTGCGTGTAGTGAATGTCTCGGACGTCGAACGATGCGCGCTCACGCGACAGACCGCCCGGGCCAAGCGCCGACAGGCGGCGCTTATGCGTCAGCTCAGCCAGCGGGTTATTCTGATCCATAAACTGCGACAGAGGGCTGGAGCCGAAGAACTCCTTGATGACTGCCGTCACAGGGCGGATGTTGATGAGGCTCTGCGGCGTAACAACGTCGACATCCTGAATGGTCATGCGCTCACGGATGACGCGCTCAAGGCGGGTAAAGCCGACGCGGAACTGGTTCTGCAAAAGCTCACCCACGCAGCGCAGGCGGCGGTTTCCAAGATGGTCGATGTCATCCTTCGTGCCCGCGCCCTGCACCATGCAGCACAGGTAGTTGATGGAGGCAAAAATATCGTCCTTTGTGATGTGCTTCGGAATGAGCTCATCATAGCGCTCACGGATGGCGTCCTCCCAGCCGTCGGCGGGGACGCTCTGGAGCATCTCGCGCAGAACGGCAAACGAGACCTTTTCCTTGATGCCGTACTGTCTGGGGTCAAAGTCCACAAAGTTTGCCATGTTGACCATGCCGTTGGAGAAGACCTTGACCTCCCGCCCATCGACATCGATGACCGCCTCATTGACGCCGCGCGCGGAAATTTCGTGCGCCTTGTCGCGGCTGATCACGTCGCCGGGCATGGCAAGGATCTCGCCCGTCATGGGGTCTGTTACCGGCTTTGCAAGCGTCTGGCCTGCGAGGCGGCTCCAGATGTCCATCTTCTTGTTGAACTTGTAGCGGCCAACCTTTGACACATCGTAGCGCCGCGCGTCAAAGAACAGCGCGTCCAGATAGCTCTCTGCGCTCTCGACTGTGGGGGGCTCGCCCGGGCGGAGCTTGCGGTAGATCTCAAGCAGCGACTCCTCGCGCGTGCGGCAGGTGTCCTTTTCAAGCGTTGCGTTGATCAGCGGGTCTTCGCCGAAGATCTCCTTGATCTGCGCCTCGGTGCTGACGCCGAGCGCGCGAATGAGGCACGTGATGGGAATCTTGCGGTTTTTATCGATACGGACATAGAAGACGTTATTGAGATCCGTCTCATATTCCAGCCATGCGCCGCGGTAGGGAATGACAGTTGCCGAGTAGATGTGCTGGTCGGCCTTGTCGACCTCGTCGCCATAGTACATGCCGGGGCTGCGGACGATCTGCGAGACGATGACACGCTCTGCGCCGTTGATGACAAAGGTGCCGCCGTTGGTCATGAGCGGGAAGTCGCCCATGAAGATCTCCTGCTCCTTGATCTCGTCCGTCTCCTTGTTGTGCAGACGCACACGAACCTTGATGGGCTTTGCATAGGTCGCGTCGCGCTCCTTGCACTCCTCCACCGTATACTTCGGCGGCTCGTTCATGCTGTAGTCCAAAAAGCTCAGCTCGAGATTGCCCGTATAGTCGGTGATCGTGTCGACATCACGGAATACCTCGCGCAGCCCGTCCTTGAGGAACGATTCGTAGGAATCCTTCTGGATTTTGAGCATGTTGGGGATTGCCAGGACCTGTTCGTGCTTGGCAAAACTCTTTCTCAGGGTCTTGCCCAGCAAAACGTCTTGTGTCTTCGCCATTCTATTTCCTCACAGCCTTTCTGTTTTGGTTCTGTGTTTTTAATGATACGCCAGGGTCAGTTGATGATTTCTTCCGTCCTCCCGCTTGCGCTCTGCCCCGCCCGGTGGTATAATCAAAGCAGATAAGGGTGGAGGTGCGCTTTTTGCGCCCGGGCATTACGGACTTACATCATACCATATTTCGTTGAATTCGTCAATTCTTTTGCTGCATTTTTGTGCAGCTTTTTTCATAATTTTTTCTTGACACTGCGCGCCGCACTGCATCGGCGCGCCTTTTGCTATGCAAAAGCATAGCAAAATATGAAATGCGCCATTTTCTCGCCCCTTCGGGGCAGCCGAAAATGATGCGCGAAAACTTCATGCGCGATACTTTTGCCGCATTTCGTGGTGTGCCTTAGCGCATGAAGTTTTCTGTGCAAAAGCCCCGCATGCACCACTCCCCCTCCCGTGTGGACATTGGGCATGCCGCGTGAAGGCTTCCTTCTCTGTACGCCTGCGCGCTTTCGTGCGGCACTTCCCTGCGCAAGGCTTTGTGCATGCACGCCGGCGCGCCGTCTTGACAGGGGCGCGTTTTGCGCTATCATAAAACTAACGCCATTAGTTTTTGGAGGGGATCTTCATGCCGCGAAACGGTCTGAGCCACCAGCGCCTGATTGAAGCCGCCGCCGCGCTGATCGAGCGCTCCGGTGTGCCCGCGTTTTCCATGCGCGCGCTGGCGCAGGCGCTCAACGTCAAGCCCGCTTCTCTTTATAACCACATACAGAGCATGGACACGCTCCTGACCGACGTCTGCGCCTACGCCCTTCGCATGCAGCTGGACGCAGAGCTTTCGGCCATCGCGGGAAAAAGCGGCGCACAGGCCATCGCGGCGCTTGCCGCGGCCTCGCGGCAGTTTGCAAAGGAGCATCCCCAGCTCTACCGCCTGATTCTCCAGACCGCCGCCGCGCGCAGCGAGCAGCTCGGCGAGGCCGCGCACTATATTTCCGCGCCATTTTTGAAGGTGCTCGAGCACACCGCCCTTTCAGACGAGGAAAAGCTTCACTGGCAGCGCGTGCTGCGCGGCATTGTCCACGGCTTTGTCTCGCAGGAGGACGCAGGCTTCTTCTCGCACCTTCCGGTCGACGCAGACACAAGCTTTCAAACCGCCGTCCAATGCTATCTCGATGGTCTGGCGCAGGCAGAAAGGAGGAATGCAGAATGAACCGACACGAAAACAAGGAGCTGCTGTTTACCTCTGTCCCGGTTGGCCGGGCGATTCTTTCGCTCGCCGTCCCAACGGTGCTTGCCCAGCTCATCACCGTCATCTACAACATGGCAGACACAGGGCGCGCTGCCGCTGATCGGCTACAATTTCAGCTCCGGCAACCGCAGGCGGATGCTGGCAGCGCTGCGGGTGCTGCTGGTCGATACGCTGGCCGTCTCCTGCGCGGCGA
>CAZXIW010000106.1:0-4388 GCA_964640905.1 uncultured Oscillospiraceae bacterium | reverse complement strand
GAGCAGCCCGTTCTGGAGTATGCTCCCTCCCCCGGTATCCCCGCGCTGATCGACGCCATCCAGAATTACTATGACAAGCTGGATATGCACTTTGATAAAAGCGAGATCCTGATCACCACCGGCGGCTCTGAGGCTTTGCAGATCGTGCTCGACTGCATCCTCGACGACGGCGACGAGATCCTGATCCCCGAGCCCTACTACCCCAACTACAACACCATGGTCGCGCTGACCGGCGCCAAGATCCGCCCCGTCACCACCTCGCCCGAGGAAGGCTATCACTATGCTGACCGCGCGAAGATCGAGGCCTGCATCACGCCGAACACCCGCGCCATTATGTGCACCAACCCCGGCAACCCCACCGGCGTTGTCCTGACGCCCGAAGAAATGCGCCTGATGGTCGACATCGCCAAGGAGCATAACCTGTTCATCCTGGGCGACGAGGCTTATCGTGAGTTCGTCTATAGCGGCGAGCCGCTTCAGTCTCTGGGTGAGTTTGCCGACGCGGCAGAAAACGTTGTCGTGCTCGACACCGTCTCCAAGCGCTTCTCCGCCTGCGGCGCGCGTGTTGGCTGCATCCTCTCGCGCAACAAGGAGCTGATGGCGCATGCACTCAAGCTCTGCCAGGCTCGTCTTTCCGTTGCTACGCTCGACCAGATCGCTTCCGCCGCGCTCTATGAGGTCGGCCCGGAGTACTTCGCTGCTGTCCGCGAGGAGTATAAGCGCCGCCGCGACACCTGCATGGAAGGCATCTCCAAGATCCCCGGCGTCATCTGCAAGTGCCCGAAGGGTGCGTTCTACATGATGGCGGCTCTGCCGGTCGACAACGCCGACAGCTTCCAGAAGTTCCTGCTTGAGGAGTTCGAGGACAACGGCGAGACCGTTATGTTTGCGCCTGCCGAGGCCATGTACGCAACACCGGGCAAGGGCAAGAACGAGATCCGTATGGCCTACGTTCTCCAGACCGAAAAGCTCGCGCGCGCCATGGAGCTGCTCGCCAAGGGCATCGAGGCTTACAACAACAGATAATCCAGAACCAGATCATCCGGAATCTCAAATACCAGATAACAAAATCCGCAGGACGAAAGTCCTGCGGATTAAGTTTGTCAAAAAACGCGGGAAGCGCTTTTTGACACTCTCAAAATCAGTGCAGCGGCGGCTCACCGAGCGCGTCGAGCTGCTGGTTGACGCTTTCCAGCGTAAGCGCGTTATCAAGCGCATAATAAATCACGCTCTCGCGGCGGTTTCGGACATAGAGCTGGCCATAGCCCGCATGAAGCAGAAGCTTCTGCGTCTGCGCCGCGCGAAGCTCCATGGCAAAGCACAGACAAAGCAGACTCTCCCGGCTCGGGCGGCGCTGGCCGGAAAAAATCTGATAGACATAGACAGTATTCAGCCCGCTCCGGCGCGCGACCTCGGCGCGGCTGAGGCCACTGCGGTTTATCGTCTCCTGTAAAAGCGCCGGAAGCTCCGGCGTATGCAGCGCGGCGGCATTCACCTTTAAATATTCCCGCAGATCGGCGCACCCGCTCAGCTCCTGCTCCAGCGCAGAGGTGGATTTTCCTTGCATTTGAGCCTCCCAAATAGTATGATAACAAAAATTCTTTTGGATATTTTATCGCAAATTGGAGGGAGAATCAATGCCTACGCTGCGGGATTTTGCAGCGCAGCACGGCCTGCGCTGTCTCGGCTCACTTGGCAGCAGCGAGGAAAAGCTTGCGCTGTGTGAAACGGAAGACGGCAAGCTTCGCGTCCTGCGCCGCTACGCGCAAACGGACGCCCCATGCCAGAGGCTTCTGCAAACACGCACCGCCCAGCTGGCCGCAGTCTATGCCTGCTTTGAAGTAGGCGGAGAGACCTTGAGCCTTGAAGAATACATCGACGGCACGTGCCTGTCTGAGCTTCTGCGCCAGCGCCTTTTCTCCGCCCGGCAGACGGCGGCCATTGCGCGCGAGCTTTGCCGCGCGCTCCAGACGCTCCATAGCCTCGGTCTTGTCCACCGGGACGTGAAGCCCGAAAATGTCCTTCTGACGCGCGGAGGGCGCGTGGTGCTTCTCGATCTGGACGCTGCCGCGCCGCTGGCAGGCAGGCTTGAGACCAACACCACCCTCCTTGGCACGGCAGGCTACGCCGCGCCGGAGCAGTTTGGCTTTTCGCGCTGTGATGTGCGGGCGGATATTTTTGCGCTGGGCGTTTTGATGAACGTCATGCTGACGGGCGAGCACCCCTCCGGCCTCGTTGCAAAGGGGCAGCTCGGAAAAATCATCCGCCGCTGCATCCAGACGGAAAAAAGCCGCCGCTACCCGGATATTGCAGCGCTGGCCGCGCAGCTTCCTGCCGCTAAAAACGCAGAGCGCTGCGCGCGCTGCGGGGCAGTGAGCCCGGGCGGCGGCTGCATCTGGTGCGGCGAAGCGCCCGGAAAGCGCCGGGCGGCACAAAAGCGCCTGGCAGGTTTCCTTCTTGCGGCGCTGATGGCGCTGGGCGCGGCGGGGTATCTGGCCGGTCAGGCGCGGCGGGCAAATGCGCCTCCTGCGGAAGCAGAAACAGAAATCGAAATGGAAGCGGAAGCAGCAGAAGAGGCCACCCCGTCACCAGCGTCTGCGCAGGTGCAGCTGGCAGAGCCAGTGCCGCTTTCCATCAGCGGCGCGTTTCAAAAAGAAGACCGACCCTATCTTGTACCCTTTACCTATGATCTGGACGGCGATGGCGCGGCGGAGGAATATTATCTTGCCGTGGCGGAAATCTTCTCCGGTGCAACAGATATTCTCTGCCCGCCGCACGGCTCGCGCCGCGTCGACCCCGGCGAGCATTTTTCAGAATATTACGCGCCCGTCATTTGCCGGGCTGCCGAAGACGGCTCGTTCGAGCAGATTCCAGCGCTTGCCGGGCTGATTGAAGACGCACAGCTGGCCGTCTACTATCTCGGCGACGCGCCGCAGGCGCTTCTGGCGGCATACGCGCTGCCGGAGGCGCAAAACGGCCTCTGGCATGGCGCGATTCGCGTAGACGTTTCGTCTGAAAATCTCGGCGACTGGTATTATCACTGCCGGGCAAAGCTCGGCGGCGAGGCTGTGGAGGCGGGACTTCTGGTCACATACCGGGAAAATGACCGCTGACACGAAAAAAATTTCTGAAATTAGGCTGCCAGCTTAACAAATCCGCTTTCGCGTATGATATAGTTATCTCGATTACATGCAGAATGCTGCAAAAGGAGACATTTGGATGAAACGAATCATTTGTTTGCTGCTTTGTCTGGTGCTGACGCTGGGGCTGCTCCCGGTGAGCGCGCTGGCAGACGCCCCTGCGCTGGACGATTTTGAGGCTCGGGGGAATCTTGTCAAGCTCCCCGTGACGCTGGAGGACGGAACTGAGGTTTACCTTGGCGTTGGCAGCTGGCGCGGAAGCTGGGACGTACTGTCCTCATTTAACAGCACCAGCTCTGATACAAGCTATACGCTGGGCGTAACGCTCTGGAGGAAAACCGTAAACGGCAGCCAGACTGATTTTAATCGCCTTGGCCCGAACGCTGCCAAATCTATATTTAACAAGCTTTCAGATATCAGCCTGAGCGTCCGCGCAGACACCGGCAACACAAGCACCCCGCCGGATGCAGTGCTTCTGACAACTGAAAATGCAACAGACGAAGAGCAGAACGCGCTTGCCTCCGGCATGCAGCAGATTTCGCGCTACAGGCTTTTGCGCGAAAATAAAGGTCGCTGGATTTTTACGGCCAGCTGTACAGTAGACAGCACCATGTATTCTGCCAGCGGCGCAATTGAGCGCATGACCGTGACCGAAGTTCCTATTTATGGGGACGATGCAGCAGATATTGCGGCTGTGAATGACGCACTGACAGCCGCATTTAAAGAAATTGAAGAGAGCGAAGGACAGTATGAAATTTATGTTGATCTGAACGAGGGGAATTATACCGGGCAGATCATCATTCCGGAAATTTCTGACGGGCGGCTTGACGATGTCACCGTTTTCATTCGCGGGCGCGGGCAGAACAATACTACGCTCTCCGGCGGCGTCTGCTCCGAGAATGTCAACACCATCGTTGACGGTGTACATTTTATGGGTGCAGGAAAAGATCTTGAAAGATGGCCAAGTGAAAATGGTAGCCCGAACGCCGGCAAGGAAAACAGCGCGTTCTATGGCGCGGCGCGCGGCAGCGCGGTAGACTGTACGTTTGAAGGGTTCTATTATGCCATCAAGTGTACCTATGGTCTTCGCACCTGTGGCTACCGAAATATCTTCTCAAATAACAACATTGCATGGTATCTTGACCATCAGGAGAAAAGCGGCGGTAACCCCCAGGCGCAAGGCTGCATTTTCACAGAAAATAACATTGCCGTTTCCGTCAAGACCTTCTCCATGAAGCCGAGCTTTTA
>CAZXIW010000105.1:0-4519 GCA_964640905.1 uncultured Oscillospiraceae bacterium | reverse complement strand
CAGCGCAGTACGCGAACCAGCGGCCTCTTGCGGCGCGAAGCGCCATTGAAACCGGCAAGGCAGATCTTGCGGCGTGTGATACAATTGATTCAGTGGAACAATCCTTCCGGAGACCCAGACCCACAGCCCCCTATCAATTACCCGAATGGAGCACCTGCATTCAAAACATACGGAGGATACTTTCCTGTGAAAAATACAATCATTCCCGCAAATACGCCCGATCAAAACCGCTTTATCTCAATCAGCGACTTTAATGACTGTATGCGTTGGGGCGGCGAGGTTGAATTTCTCTGGAAAGGCGTCACATATAACATTACACATTACAATGATAATATTGCAATTTCTCTCAGCCGTCGTCAGGATACTGAAATGCAAAGAAAAACAGCGGATGAAATTCTGGAGTATACGGTTGGCTCT
Organism: uncultured Oscillospiraceae bacterium; assembly: GCA_964640905.1. GTDB lineage: Bacteria > Bacillota > Clostridia > Oscillospirales > Oscillospiraceae > CAG-170. The sequence continues at coordinate 4,102 of CAZXIW010000105.1, read as the reverse complement.
GACCGCCTGCGTGATGTGATTACACAGGTCACCGTGCTTGACCGCACGATCTAAGCGCAGGCGACCTGCAAGCTGCTCATTTTATGGACTTTCTCATGAACGCCCGCCCCGGGCTTTTGGCCGAAGTCCCACTTCTACAATTTACGGGCGCTGAGAAAATCTCAGCGCCCGGATGCTTTTCATCTGCCCTTATTTCTCCGGCGGCTTTGCCTCAAGCGCCTGCATCCGGCGGCAAAGCTCCTGGAAGCGCGCGGTCACGCGGCCATAGTTTTCCCGCTCGTGCGGAATCATACAGCCCGTGCAGTCCTTCACGCCGTTTTCCGTGTAGCGGAAGTTTCCGCCGCAATCATGGCCCAGCGTGTAAAGCGGGCAATAGCAGAACAGACAGTTGAAGCGCTCCGGAAAGCCGGTCTCATGGCAGGGAAAATATTCGCAGGCGGTGTTTTGGAAAAATGCGTAGTGCTTATCGTGCCAGTCGTGCATGCTCAGTCCTCCTTCAGTTTTTCGGCCAGCGCGGCGTCGGGCGTGACGACTGCGGTGGAATAATGCTCATAAACCACCATGCCCGGCTTTGCGCCGGCGGGCTTTTTGACATATTTTACCCGCGTATAATCAACGGGCACATTCTGCCCCTGCCGCGCCTGCGAGTAATAGGCGGCCAGGTGCATCGCCTCGGTCACCGTCCGGTCCGGCGGAGTCTCAGGCGCGCAGGCAATGATCACATGGCTGCCGTGAATCTTCTGCGTATGCAGCCAGATGTCCTGCTTCTGCGCCAGCTTGCAGGTCAGAAGATCGTTCTGCCGGTTGTTGCGGCCAACCAGAATCTCAAACCCGTCTGACGAGCGAAAGCGCATCGGCTTTGACGGCGGGAGCTTCATCCGCTTCTTCTGCCCGCTCTGGCGCAGATAGCCGCCGTCGAGCAGCTCCTGGCGGATCTCCTGGATATCACGCTCAGACTCCGCGCGGGAAAGCTCGTCAAGCACGCTCGCAAGATAGCTCAGCTCCCGTTCGCCCTTTTCGATCTGCTCCGTCAGAATCTTTTCGGCAGTCTTCGCCTTCTGATAGTCCTTATAAAATTTTGCGGCATTCTGCTGCGGCGAGATGGCCGGGTTCAGCGGGATGTCGATTTCCTTCATCTCCGGGTCGTAGAAGTCCACCGCCGTCAGCCGCGCCTGGCCGCGCGAAATGGCGTGAAGATTCGCCGTCACAATGTCGCCCAGCCGCCGCAGCTGCTCGCGGTCATAGGTCGCCTCCAGCTCACGGCGCTGGTTTTGAAGCTTGCGCGCCGTGCGGCTGTGGAGATTGGTAAGCGTTTTGCGCAGTGTCTGCGTTTTCTGGCGCATACGCTCGAGGCTGTCGCGTTTTGCATAGAAGCCGTCGAGAAGCGCGGAGAAGGACGAAGCCGTCTGCTGCAAAACCGCGCCCTCATACTGCAAGACCGGCACGCAGGTAAAGTCCCATGGCGTATCGTCCCGGAGGAGCACCGTGGGCGTCTTCCCGCCGCCCTGAAGCTGCTGCATCGCGGTAAAAAGCCGCTGCGCCGCCTCTGCGCGCGCCTGCGAAGAGAGTGCGGAAAGATCAAAATCAACGCTTCCAAAGACTCTGTATGCAAGTTCACGGCAAAGAAGCGGCGAAAGACCGCCAAAGCTTTCCAGCAGGAAGGTATCCGCCTTCGTCTGCCCGCTGCATGCGCCCAGAAGCTTTTCCAGCGCCGGCGCGTCCGTCTCAAAGGGGTTGCGCTTGCCCTGCGTTGGCGGCAGCCGGTAGTAAAGCCCCGGAAGCACCTGCCGCTGCTCAGACATTTCAAAGTCGACCCTTCGCAGACAGTCGATGATCCGGCCATCTGCGCCCGTAAGAATGAGGTTGGAGTTTCGCCCCATCAGCTCCAGAATGAGGCTTTTGCGGCAGGGCGTCCCCATTTCGTCGATGCAGTCAAACTGAAGCTCCACCAGCCGCTCCATGGGCGGCTGCAAAATGGCGGTAAGCCGCCCGCCCGTCAGATGCTTGCGAAGCAGCATACAGAACATCGGCGGCTGCGCCGGGTTTTCAAAGGAAAGCGCCGTCAGCTGCAAGCGCGGGTGGTTGGGCGAGGCCGTCAGCAAAAGCTTTCCGCCCCCCGCCGCGCCGCGCAGCTGCAAAAGGATCGTATCGCGCTCGGGCTGCTGCACCTTGTCGACCCGGCACGAAAGCAGCGCCCCCTCCAGCTCTGCGCGCAGGCCGGATAAAAAAACAGCATCAATCGGCATTGTCTTCCTCCATGCTCAGGCAGAACAGCTCATTGAGCCTTTCCAGCTGCCCCGTCAGATAGAGCGCGCCAAACAGACACTCCAGCCCCGTGGCGCGGGAGTACTGCTCATGCGTCGCATTTTTTGGAATATTGGTCACATGCGCATTGCGCCCCCGGCGGTAGAGCGCAAGCTCCTGCTGCGTCAGAAGCGGCAGCATCCGCTCGGCGCGCGCGGCCTGCGCGGGCGCGCAGACATGGGAGATCGTTGCGCGGTGGAGCTGGCGGGTCGTGAGCTTGCCGCTGTCACACAGCCAGCTTCTGACCAGAAGCTCAAATACCGCGTCGCCGCAGTGCGCAAGACCAAGCGCGCTGATCTGGTTGATCTCACGCGGCGTCATGGCAAGGGAAAAATAGTTTTTCAAAAGAGGCCTCCGTAGCATCCTGCGAGAATTATCCCTTACAGTATACCACACCCGCCGCAAAGGGTAAAGCAGGAAAGAAAAAGATTGACGGATTGATAACAAAAGGTTACAATATAGGAAGCTTCACGAAAGGAATGGTAGGATGAAACAACGGCTGTGCGCCCTTCTGGCGCTTGCGCTCTGCGCCGCGCTGCTGACGCCGATGGCACTGGCAGGCGAGGAAAATCTGCATACGGACTATGCCGTGATCACGCACGACGGCTTTGTGGCCGACTCGCTGAACGGCGTAGACGCAATTTATAATCTGACAACCAGCTCGCCAGACTGTCTGGAATACATCCAGCGCTATTACCAGACGCTCTATGGGCTGAACATTCAGGCCACCGGCCATAAGCTCCGCGTCGCAAACGACGATGCTTACTGCTTTGTTGAGACCGACACGCCCCTCCCCGGCGACATCGGCTACGCCACTGCCGCCGAGCGCGGCAAAAACTGCGCACACTATGTCATGTGCAAGGCCGCAGACGCGGCCAGCGGGACGATCACACTCATTGAGCAGAACTGGATCTGGGACGGCAAGGCTGGCGTCAACCGGACAATTGCCTACACCGGAAGCTGCTACACCTTCTATACGCTCGTCTGCGCAGACGGCGCACGCCCGACCCCCGACGTATCAGAGCCTGACTCTGCGCAGACTGCGCCGCGCGAAACGACCGGCGCGCTTCCTGCCGCCCCTTTAAGCGCGGGCGGCAATGCCGGTGTGCAGTCCGCTGCGGCGCTGCTTGGAAACGGAACGGTTTCTGGTCAAGTCTCTGTCTGGGCATCTGCCTCCATGCGCCGCGCAGGCGAATGGGGCATCACGGCAGGCGCGGCGCTTGATGCAGGCGCGGCCATCACAAGAGGGCAGTTTGCAAGCCTTCTTGTCAACACGGCCTACGGCCTCGGCCAGAGCGCCGACCCCGTCTTTTCGCAGACGGAGGCCGCGCGGCTTGGGCTTATGATGGGCGACGCACAGGGAAATTTTGACGCCGAGGGCACTTTGACGCGCGAACAGGCCGCCGTTGTGCTGGCAAGGCTCTGGCAGCTGACGGGGGATACCCTGCCCGCCGACGAGAGCGTTCTTTCGCAGTTTGCCGACGCCGGATCGATCAGCGCCTGGGCGCGCGAGGGCGCGGCGATTGCGGTTGCCGCCGGGCTCTTTGGCGGCACGGGGCGGGGCTTTGAGCCGCTTGGCGCGCTGACGTGCGAGCAGGCCGTTGCGCTGCTGGCAAGAGTGTATGCCGCAAGGCTGTATCTGACGATTTAAGCCACCATGGCGTACCTCTCAAAGGCCTCCTTGTGTAAAGGGCAGATTCCCCCTGCAAGGGAGAAATGTCCCGCAGGGACAAAGGGGGGCATTCGGCGCAGCCGAGACTGGGGGATTGACAGTCTCTGCGGCGCACCGCACAAAGGC
>CAZXIW010000104.1:0-4921 GCA_964640905.1 uncultured Oscillospiraceae bacterium | reverse complement strand
ACTACATCAAGAAGACGCTGACTGTCAACGGCGATGGCTTCACCGGCGAGACCTTCACGGTCACCGTCACAGAAGGCGCGGCTGTAGTTGCTCGTGATCTCAATAACAACCCCCTGCCCGCCGCCACCACCTACACCGGAACAGTCACCATGACGGCAGCCGCTGAGGACGTACCTTTTGTGTTTGCCGACGGCGGCAAAGCGCTTGAGCTTGACGAGGGTACGCATACCTTCACCGTTGTTGAAACAGCGGGTACTACGGACGGCATGACGTATGACACAGCGTCCAAAACGCTGACCATCACAGTCACAAAAGTTGACAAAGTGCTCACTGCATCGGGCGATGTTGTCACCGTCACCAACACCTACACCCAGCCTCAGCCCGCCACGCTCCCGGTTTACGTCTACGCACAGACCGTTGACGAAAATCGCAATCCGGTTGTGCTGAACGCTTCCGACCTTGCCCGCATTGGTCTGGCATACAATGACACTACCAAGACCTGGGTCACTCTCGGCGAGGTAAAGAATCTCAGCGGCTACACTACGCAGGCCGCTGTAGATGCACTCAATACCCCCGCGAACTTCACTGCGCACACTACAAACACCAAGAACTTCCCGCTGAATAAGGTTCATGATTTTTGGCTTCAGTTTTGTGCAAACAGTGTGCACATCGATTATTCGGCTGAGGATCAGTCCTACGACGCTTACCACCTCAACGGCGAGATCACCTTCTACTCCATCACGTTCAATAAGAACACCACCGACAACGTTGACGGCATGCCCACGGGCGGCTACTTCTATGACGGCGAAAAAATCATTCTCCCCGCCCTCACCCGTACCGGCTATACCTTTACCGGCTGGTCTGACGGCACGAACAGCTACGACGCAAACGACGAATACACCGTTACAGACGATGCCACACTGACCGCGCAGTGGCAAGCACTTCCGGTTTACGTCTACGCGCATACCGTCAACTCCGCTGGCGAGGAAATCACCGTTGATGAAGCTGTCAGAACGCGTCTTCATTTCAACTACAACAGCAGCACCAAGCAGTATTGGTTCACGCTCGGTGCGCTTGCCACAGAGCAGACGCTGACCAAAACTGCTTACGCCACAACCGACGCTGAATTTACAGCGGTTGTTGCCGAGGTTGGCACAGAAAAGCTTACCCGCACCCATAATCCGAACGCGCCGCTCAGCGCAGTTGAATTTAATTCGCTTAAGCTTGTCCACACCAAGGGTCACAACGGCTTTACCAGCGAGAATGCAGGTTCGGACGGAAAATGGGATGCATACCATCTGGACGGCGACCTGACGTTCTACAGCATTACCTTCGACGCCAATGCTGGTACTGACACTGTCGGCGGCACTGTCCCCGCAAATGGCCTCTACTATAAGGGCGAAAAAATCACGCTCCCCGCCCTCACCCGTACCGGCTATACCTTTACCGGCTGGTCTGACGGCACGAACAGCTACGGCGCAGGCGACGAATACACCGTTACAGACGATGCCACACTGACCGCGCAGTGGGCAGTCTGCACCGACCTCACCTGCATCGTCCGCTACGTCAAGAAGGGCACAACTACGCCGGTTCATGAGCCGACGACGGTTACCGGCCTCACCTATGGCGAGCCGTACACCGCGACCGCACTTTCCATCTCCGGCTACCGCCTCTATGGCGACAGGGAGCAGACCATCACGGTTGGCCTTGAGAACGAGATCGTCTTCGAGTACACCAGAAAGTCTTCCTCCTCGTCCTCTTCTTCCAGCAAGCCCTCGTCCAGCGGCTCGACCCTCAAGTTCAACACCAGGGATCATGACGCTTACATCAAGGGCTACCCCGACGGCACGGTGAAGCCCTATGGCTCGATCACCAGAGCCGAGGTCGCAACCATCCTCTACCGCATCATGGACGACGATTGCGTGGAGCGCTACTACACGACGAGAAACCGCTTCTATGACGTCGATTCCTCCAAGTGGTACAACACCTACGTCTCGACGCTTGCCAACGCCGGTGTTATCGTTGACAGCAACAACGGCTACTTCCGCCCCGATGAGGCCATCACCAGAGCCGAGCTTGCCGTTATGATCGCGCAGTTCGCCTCCACCTCCACCAGCAACACCTCGCGCTTCACCGACGTCTTCTCGACCCACTGGGCCTATCAGGAGATCGGTATCGCCGAGAAGCTTGGCTGGATCGCAGGCTACCCCGACGGAAGCTTCCGCCCGGATGCAACGATCACCCGCGCCGAAATGGTCACGATGGTCAACCGCGCGCTGAACCGTCTGCCCTCGAGCGAAGAGCGCCTGCTCTCCCGCGCCAGAATGGTCACCTTCCCCGACTGTGAGCCTGATGACTGGTTCTATCTCGCCATTCAGGAGGCCGCCAACGGCCACACCTACCGCTCGATCGGTAAATACGGCGACGAGGAATGGATCGCTCTGACTAAGTAATCCATCACGCAAAAGCGCCCGGGCTTCTGCCCGGGCGCTTTTCGTTGTCCCAAAACTCCAAAGGAGTTTTGGGACAAAAGTCTGCGCCCCGCGCAGCGCAAAGTTTTGTCGGCTTTGCCGCCAAAATTCACGTTTGCGGGGCGAGAAGTATTTTTCCGGTCGGCGAAGCCGCCGGATAAAATAAATTTATATTTAATTTCGCTCTCCGGAGCGAAACTCTGCGAGGCTTTGAATACGCAAAAGCGCCCGGGCAGAAGCCCGGGCGCTTTTATCTGCCTTTTCATGCACTGGTGCGGGAGCACCACGGCTCCCTTGTGTAAAGGGAGCTGTCAGCGCAGCTGACTGAGGGATTGCCCTACCGCAGCGTCAATATACTCACACACGCCACGAAAGTTGCTGTTGACTTCGTTGTTGGCAATGCGAAGCACCCGCAGCCCATAGCCTTCGAGAAAGGCTGTGCGCTGTTTGTCTTTTTCAGCATTTCTATCTTCATAATGCTGTGAACCATCCAGCTCGATAACAAGCCCGGCACTGGCGCTGTAAAAATCAGCAATGTATTTCCCAAGCACCTTCTGTCTGGAAAAACGCGCTGGATGCGTGCGCAGAAAATCATACCAAAGATGCCGCTCCTCTTTTGTCATTTCCCTGCGCAGCTGCTTTGCCAACGAAACCAGCTGCCTGTTATGCTTAAACTGCACCACAATCCCTCCGTCATTTGCTTCGCAAATGCCACCTCCCTTTACACAAGGGAGGCTTTGGCTCGCCGAAAGATTCAAGCCTGATCTTCGGACGCAAAGCGCCCGGGCAGAAGCCCGGGCGCTTGTTTCCGATTCTTACTTCTTTGCCTTGGAGTCGACAACGTCCTTCAGGATTGCCGTGAAGGCCTCGAGGCTCATCGCGCCAAGATCGCCGTCTGCGCGGTGACGCGGGGAGACCGTGCCGTTTTCGATGTCGCGGTCGCCGACCACGAGCATATACGGAATCTTTTCCAGCTGCGCCTCGCGAATCTTCTTGCCGATCTTTTCGCTGCGCGTGTCGACCTCGACGCGGTAGCCGAGCGCCGTGAGCTTTTCGGCCTGCGCCTTGCAGTAGTCAATGGCGCGGTCGGTGACGGGCAGGAATCGAACCTGCTCCGGCGCCATCCACGTCGGCAGCGCGCCCGCGTACTCTTCGATCAGGTAGGCAAGCGTCCGCTCGTAGCAGCCGAGCGACGTTCTGTGCAGGATATAGGGCAGGGCCTTTTCGCCGTTCTCGTCGATATAATACATGCCAAAGCGCTCTGCCAGCAGCATGTCGATCTGAATCGTGACCAGCGTGTCTTCCTTGCCGTAGACGTTCTTATACTGAATGTCGAGCTTCGGGCCGTAGAACGCGGCCTCGTCGATGCCGACGGTGTAGTCAAGACCCAGATCGTCCAGAATCTGCTTCATGGCCGCCTGCGCGTGCTCCCACTGCTCCGCCGTGCCCTCATACTTGTTATTGGGGTTCGCCGGGTCCCACTGCGAGAAGCGGAAGGTACACTTGTCGAGCATGCCGACCGTGCCAAGGAAGTATTTGCAAAGGTCAAGGCAGCGCTTGAACTCTTCTTCCAGCTGGTCGGGGCGGACAACGTTGTGACCCTCGGAGATCGTGAACTGGCGCACGCGGATGAGACCGTGCATCTCGCCGGAGTCTTCGTTGCGGAAGAGCGTCGAGGTCTCGCCCAGGCGCATGGGAAGGTCGCGGTAGGAGCGCTGGCGGTTGAGATAAACCTGATACTGGAACGGGCAGGTCATCGGGCGCAGGGCGAAGCATTCCTTCGTCTCGTCATAGGGGTCGCCGATGATGAACATGCCGTCGAGATAATGATCCCAGTGGCCGGAGATCTTGAAGAACTCGCGCTTTGCCATGAGGGGCGTCTTGGTCAGAAGGTAGCCGTTCTTCTGCTCGGTGTCTTCGACCCAGCGCTGGAGCAGCTGAATGACGCGCGCGCCCTTCGGCAGCATAACAGGAAGACCCTGGCCGAGGGTATCGACGGTCGTGAAATATTCAAGCTCGCGGCCAAGCTTATTGTGGTCGCGCTTGAGTGCTTCCTCGCGCTCGGCAAGATACGCGTCCAGCTCTTCCTTCTTCGGGAAGGCCACGGCGTAGATTCTTTGCAGCATCTTGCGCTTGGAGTCGCCGCGCCAGTATGCGCCGCAGCACTGCGTGAGCTTGATGGCGTTGCCCTTGATGCGGCCGGTGGAGTCCAGATGCGGGCCGGCGCAGAGGTCTGTAAACTCGCCCTGCGTGTAGAAGGAAATGTGCGCGTCCTCGGGAAGATCCTGAATCAGCTCGACCTTATACGGCTCGTCCTTTTCCTGCATGTAGCGGATGGCTTCCTCGCGCGGCAGCTCAAAGCGCTCCAGCTTCAGCTTTTCCTTGCAGATCTTGCGCATCTCGGCCTCGATCTCATCCAGATGCTCCTGGGTGAAATTGAAGGGGGCGTC
>CAZXIW010000103.1:0-5208 GCA_964640905.1 uncultured Oscillospiraceae bacterium | reverse complement strand
AGCGCGTGAAGAAGGGCGAGCCCATCACCGACGGCGCGCTCAACCCGCACGACGTTCTGAGAATTTCGGGCGTTGAGGCTGTGCAGGACTATCTGACGCAGGGCGTTCTGGCGGTTTACCGCCAGCAGGGCGTTGACATCAACGAAAAGCACATTGAGGTCATTATCCGCCAGATGATGCGCAAGGTGCGCGTGGAAGAGCCGGGCGACACGAACCTGCTCAGCGGCACGGTCATTGATGTCTACGAGTTTGAAGATGCAAATGCGGAGATTCAGGCGCGCATCGACGCGGGCGAGACGGAGCTCAAGCCCGCAACCGACAGTTTGCTCCTCATGGGCATCACAAAGGCCTCGCTTGCAACCGAGTCCTGGCTCTCGGCAGCTTCCTTCCAGGAGACGACGAAGGTTCTGACCGACGCAGCGATCAAGGGCAAGGTCGACCACTTGGTCGGTCTGAAGGAAAACGTCATCATCGGCAAGCTCATTCCCGCCGGCGCGGGTCTGGCAGCCTACCGCGACTACGAGGTCGGCGTGACGCCGGAATCGATCGTCACGGAGGAAATGATCGACGACGAGAAAATGTAATTGAGCCTGAAATGGCCGCCCTTATGGGCGGCCATTTTAAGCCCACAAGGTGGGCGCACCGCATAAAGGCCCCCTTTACACAAGGGGGGTCTTTGGGTACGCTGGGCTGAGAAGCAGTGAAAATCTCTGAAAAAAATTAAAAATTTTCTTGTTTTTAGTGACAATTTCAGTTGACGAAATTCGTTTATTCTGCTATAATTCTAGCTTGCGTGGGTATGCCGCGAGAGGTGTTCCGCGCGAATACATGGGGGTGCCCGGATGCTGGAAGAACAAATACATGGCAAAAAGGTTGTGGGCATCAAACAGGTAAGAAAAGCCGTTTGCGAAGGCCGCGCGCTCGTCGCCTTTCTGGCCGATGACGCCGACCCTGCGCTCATTGAGCCGCTGGAGCTGGCCTGCCGCGAGGTGGGCGTTGAGACGCGGCGGGTACGCTCAATGAAGGAGCTTGGCCGCGCCTGCGCGATTGCAGTCGGCGCTGCGTGCGCGGCAACACTGCGCTGAGCAGTTTCTTTTGGTCCCAACGGAATATTTTAGAATATTTCGGGATAATATAATCGCTGGAAACAGCAACATCTTGAGAAAGGAGGAACATTATGCCTACTTTTAATCAGCTGGTCAGAAAGGGAAGAGAGCAGGCTACTTTCAAGTCCACCGCTCCGGCTCTGCAGAAGGGTATCAACACGCTGAAGAACCGCCCGACCGATCTGTCTTCTCCCCAGAAGAGAGGTGTCTGCACCGCAGTGCGTACCACCACCCCGAAGAAGCCGAACTCCGCTCTTCGTAAGATCGCCCGTGTGCGTCTGACGAATGGCTACGAGGTCTCCGCTTACATCCCCGGTGTTGGCCACAACCTGCAGGAGCACTCCGTCGTCCTCATTCGCGGCGGCCGTGTCAAGGACCTTCCTGGTGTGCGTTACCACATCATCCGCGGCACGCTCGATACGCAGGGTGTCCAGGGTCGTATGCAGTCGCGCTCGAAGTACGGTGCAAAGCGCCCGAAGGCTGGCAAGAAGAAGTAAGCTTCTTCCCGCAAGCAGCAATTTTTAACGCAATTTCTGCCTTTTGCAAGGCAAAGCCTTGCCAAGCGTTTTTTATATAGATTATAAGAACCTCTTGGCAGGCACAAACGCAGAGTGTGGCTCTGCGAAGTACCTATGAAATCATTATATGAAGGAGGGAAGTAAAGTGCCCAGAAGAGGTAATGTTCCCAAGAGAGAGATTCTTCCGGATCCGATCTACGGTTCGATTCTGGTGACGAAGCTCGTCAACAGCATTATGCTCGACGGCAAGAAGGGCGTAGCCCAGAAGGTCGTTTATGGTGCATTCCAGATCGTAGAAGAAAAGACTGGTAAGTCCGGTCTGGAGGCTTTCCAGCAGGCAATGGAAAATATCATGCCCGCTGTCGAAGTCAAGACCCGCCGTGTCGGCGGTGCAAACTATCAGGTTCCGATCGAGGTTCGGCCTGAAAGACGTCAGACCCTTGGTCTGCGTTGGCTGACTAACTATAGTCGTGCGAGAAGTGAGAAGACCATGAGAGAGCGCCTGGCCGGCGAGATCATGGATGCCTGCAACAACACCGGTGCCGCCGTGAAGAAGCGCGAAGACACCCATAAGATGGCTGAGGCCAACAAGGCATTCTCTCACTTCCGCTGGTAAGCAAAAAAGGAGTACAGCATGCCAAGACAATATTCACTTGAGAATACGAGAAATATTGGCATCATGGCTCACATCGATGCAGGCAAGACAACGACAACAGAGCGTATTTTGTTCTACACCGGTGTCAATTACAGACTTGGCGAGACCCACGACGGAACCGCTACAATGGACTGGATGGAGCAGGAGCAGGAGCGTGGTATTACCATCACCTCCGCTGCTACCACCTGCCACTGGAAGGGCGTCCGGATCAATATCATTGACACTCCGGGTCACGTGGACTTTACCGTTGAGGTCGAGCGTTCGCTTCGCGTGCTCGACGGCTCGGTAACCGTTCTGTGTGCCAAGGGCGGCGTGGAGCCGCAGACCGAGACTGTATGGAGACAGGCTGACAAGTATCATGTGCCGCGTCTTGTTTACGTGAACAAGATGGACATGATGGGTGCCGATTTCTACAATGTCCTGAAGATGATGGACGAACGCCTCAAGTGCAATGCAGTTCCCATCCAGCTGCCGATCGGCGCGGAGGAAACATTCAACGGCGTTGTCGATCTCATCAAGATGAAGGCCTATGTGTTCTACGACAATCTGGGCAAGGACATGCGCGAGGAGGAGATCCCCGCCGATATGCAGGAGCTTGCCAAGCAGTATCGTGACCATATGCTCGAGTCCATCTCTGACGAGGACGAAGAGATCATGATGCTTTATCTGGAGGGCGAGGAGATTCCGGAGCAGATGATCCGGACAGCCATCCGTAAGGCGACCATTGCGAACAAGATCGTTCCGGTCACCTGCGGCTCGTCTTACCGGAACAAGGGTGTTCAGGAGCTGCTGGATGCAATTGTCGAGTATATGCCGTCACCCTTGGACAAAACCGCGATTTCCGGCGTGAACCCGAAGACCGACGAGGAGGAAACGCGCGAGGCGTCTGACGACGCGCCGTTTGCCGCGCTGGCTTTCAAGATCATGACGGATCCGTATGTTGGTAAGCTTGCGTTCTTCCGCGTCTACTCCGGCAAGCTGGAGTCCGGCAAGACCGTTATCAACACCAACAAAAATCAGCGTGAGCGTCTGGGTCGAATTCTTCTGATGCACGCAAACCACAGAGAAGATCTGGAGTGCGTGTATTCCGGCGACATCGCCGCGGCAGTTGGCCTGAAGAATACCACGACCGGCGATACGCTCTGCGACGCAAATGCCCCCATCGTCCTTGAGTCGATGGAATTCCCCGAGCCTGTCATCCGCGTGGCCATCGAGCCGAAGACGAAGGCAGGTCAGGAGAAGATGGGTCTGGCGCTGGCAAAGCTCGCCGAGGAAGACCCCACGTTTAAAACCTACACCGATGAAGAGACCGGCCAGACGATTATCGCGGGCATGGGCGAGCTTCATCTGGAGATCATTGTTGACCGCCTGCTCAGGGAGTTCAAGGTGGAAGCGAATGTTGGCGCGCCGCAGGTTGCCTACAAGGAGACGATTTCCAAATCCGTCTTCCAGGAGACCAAGTACGCCAGACAGTCCGGCGGTAAAGGCCAGTATGGCCACGTCAAAATCCAGGTTGAACCCAATGAAAGCGGTAAGGGCTTTGAGTTCATCAACAAGACCGTTGGCGGCTCTGTTCCGAAGGAATACATTCCGGCGGTCGAGCAGGGCGTCAGGGGCGCAATGGAGGCGGGCGTTCTGGCCGGCTTCCCGGTTGTGGACGTCAAGGTCACGCTGCTCGACGGCTCGTATCACGAGGTCGACTCGTCTGAAATGGCCTTTAAGATCGCCGGCTCGATGGCCTTCAAGGAGGCCTGCCAGAAGGCAGGGCCGGTTGTGCTTGAGCCGATCATGAAGGTCTGCATCATTGTCCCGGACGAGTATATGGGAGACGTTATCGGCGACGTCACCTCCCGCCGCGGCAATATTCAGGGTCTGACGCAGCGCAACGGCGCGCAGCAGATCGACTGCGCAGTTCCGCTCTCGGAGATGTTCGGCTACGCAACGAACCTGCGTTCGCGCACGCAGGGACGCGGCCAGTTCACCATGGAGCCCAGCCATTATGTTGAGCTCAACAAGGCGCTGACCGACGCCGTGGTCTCCAAGCGCAAGGGTTATTAAATCACAGCAGAATTTCTGCATGTTTTTTGCAAATTCTCCTTGTCAAATCGGCATTTGTCGTGTATGATGGAGAGGATGTAAAAAAGCAATTCCAAATGTAAGAGAATTAACTAAGGAGGATCATCCAAATGGCAAAACAGCATTTCGTTAAGGATAAGCCCCATGTAAACATCGGCACCATTGGTCACATCGACCATGGCAAGACCACGCTGACCGCTGCAATCACCAAGTTCCTGGCTATGCAGGGCGGCGCTGAGTACACCGACTACTCTTCCATCGACAAGGCTCCGGAAGAGAGAGAACGTGGTATCACCATCAACACGGCTCACGTTGAGTATCAGACGGCTGCGCGTCACTATGCGCACGTTGACTGCCCGGGCCACGCCGACTATATCAAGAACATGATCACCGGCGCTGCTCAGATGGACGGCGCGATCCTGGTTATCGCTGCTTCCGACGGCCCCATGGCTCAGACCAAGGAGCACCTTCTGCTTGCCCGTCAGGTTAACGTTCCTTCCGTTCTGGTCTTCCTGAACAAGTGCGACCAGGTTGACGACGATGAGCTTCTTGAGCTCGTTGAGATGGAAGTTCGCGAGCTGCTTGACTTCTACGGCTTCCCCGGCGATGACACCCCCATCATCCGTGGTTCCGCTCTGAACGCTCTCGTTTGCGAGTCCAACGATGTTAACGCCCCCGAGTACGCCTGCATCAAGGAGCTCATGGACGCTGTTGACTCTTGGATTCCCACTCCCGACCGTAAGGCCGATATGCCCTTCCTTATGCCCATCGAGGACGTGTTCACCATCTCCGGCCGTGGCACTGTTGTTACCGGTCGTGTTGAGCGTGGCCGCGTCAAGATCGGCGACAAGGT
>CAZXIW010000102.1:0-5369 GCA_964640905.1 uncultured Oscillospiraceae bacterium | reverse complement strand
CCTTCAGGCGGTTCATGACCTTGATGAAGTCGATCTTCGGGGTCTTGCCGTAGGGAATGATCTCATCGGGGAGAAGGCCGAGCTTCTCACGGAAGTAGTCTACCGAGGGAAGGTTCTTTTCTGCTTCCTCAGCGATCTGCCAATCCTTGTAAACCGTCGGGTCGAGCGTGACGCGGCCGGTCTGCGGGTCAACGTACTTGCCATCCTTGAATTCGATTGCCATGGATATTTCCTCCTTGTTCCTCCGGGTCCTCTGTCTGTGTCCCGGGTATAAATAGCGTGTGGCGCTGCTTCCTCTTGAGCTTCCGCGGCTCACAGCGCCGTGCCGAATCGATACTTTTTTATCGGTTCGTCTCTAGAATACCACCAACTTTTAGGGAAGTCAAGCCCCCAGATTCCAATTTGTAGCTTTGCACGGAAACATATCCCATCATTTGTGCGATATGTCAAATATGATATGATAAAACCGCCCGCGGGCATGGCTGCCCACAGGCGGTTTTGCTGAATTTTTCCGGCTGCGCCGAAGACTTTCCGGCACAGTGACGAAAGGCGGCTTTTTAATTCTTCGATGCCGCTGCCTGCACCACGGTAACGTCCGCATTTTTGCGCACCAGTGCGATGGCTTTTTTCATACGGATATTTTCGGCCACGCTGGCCTCAAACTCGGCGTTGACGTGCGGCCTCAGCTGCTCCATCGTCATATTGTTCTGTCGGCAGATGGCGTCAAGCTCAGAGGCGATGTCCTCGTCGCTTGCCGTAAGATTTTCAAGGCCTGCGATGCGCGCGGCAGCCTCCTGGATGCGAAGGGCGCTCTCGGCATCGGGCTTTGCGTCCTCTCTGAGCTGCGCCTCGTCTGCGCCGGTAAACTGGCAGTAGGCCTCCAGCGTTAAGCCCTTGCGCGCCAGCTGCGCCTTCAAGACCTCGATCTGCGCGTCGATGCCCTTTTGAAGCTCTTCCTCCGTCGGGGCATAGTCGAGCGTCGCCGCCGCCTGGCGCATAAGCTTGTCCTGCACGTCCATCTCGGCCTGCTCGTCATAGTAGGCCTGCAGGCTTGCGCGGAGCTTCGTCTTCATTTCATCAAGACTCTGGCAGCCGCCAACCTCCTTTGCGAAGGTATCGTCCAGCTCGTAGGCGGACTTTTCGTGAAGCTCAACGATATGGCAGCGGAACTCGGCGGGCTTTCCGGCAAGCTCTGTCGCGCGGTAGTCCGCGGGAAAGGTCACCTTCACCACAACGTCGCTCCCTGCCCGGCAGCCGACCAGCTGCGCCTCAAAGCCCGGAATAAACATGCCGCTTCCAAGCGTCAGGGCCTGCTCCTTCGCCGTGCCGCCCTCAAACTGCTTTCCCTCGCAGAAGCCCGCGTAATCGAGCACGACCTCGTCGCCCATCTGCGCGGCGCGGTCCTTGACGATCTTCGTGCGCGGGGTCTGCTGCTGGAGTCTGACCAGCTGGCGGTCAAGCTCCTGGTCGGTCACCAGAAGCTTTTCCAGATTGGCCTTCAAGCCCTTGTATACAAAGCTCATTGTCTCACCTCAGAAATTGTTTTTAATGCTGGAAATCAGGATATCGCCCGCGACCACGCGGTCTTCGGCGGAAAATCCCGTTTCAAAATTGTCAGAGTACAGAACCTGGCTGCTCGGCGGGAACTCGTCGTCTGCGCCGTAGACCATGATCTGCATCCGGTAGCCGCCAAGAAATTCAAACTCATAGCCCGCGTCGCCGTGCGGGATTTTGCCCGCGCCCATTTTTTCGCAGGCGGCGGCAAATTTTTCGACCTTCATCCCGAACGAATAGGCCGCCCGCGTCAGAACGCGGCCTGTGTAGGGGCTGATGTAAAGCTCGCCCCAGGGCATTTCGCGGAAGGTCTTGAAGCAGGTCTGCGCCCCGGCGCGCTTGCCCTCGATCAAAAAGCGGAGCAGGAACGTCTGCGTCGGGATGCTCTTTAAGGCCAGCGCATTGGGGCTTTCCGCGCAAATGGCATACTTCGGCCACGAGATCTGGTAGCGCTCACCCAGAAGCGTCACGCAAAACGCGCCGTCTGCAAAGCTTACGCCGCAGCGCGCGGCCGTCTCCTGCGGGTCTAATTTCCCGAACAGCTCCTCATAGTGGGCAAACGGGACCTCTTCCTTGTTGTTCTGTACGTCCTTCTGATTCTGCATATCCATATTCTTACTCCTGCACGCTCGACGGGAACAGCGAAAGGTCGGTATGCGGCAGGAAGCAGGCCGCCACAAACTCGTCCATATACCGCGGATTCGTCGAAAGCTCCATATAGGTCATATTCGATGCAATTTCATGCACCTTCTGGTTTGCATTCTCCGAGCGCACCATCGCGTATGCGCCGGTCAGCGAGGTATTGCCGAGGTATTCAAAAAGACTCCGGTCAATGTCCGGCAGCATGCCGATGCGCACGGCGTTTTCCATGTTGATGCCAGAGCCGATGCCGCCCGCGACATACACATGCTCCAGAACGCTCACGTCCATGTCAAGAGACGAGAGCATGATGTTGATGGCCGAGAAGATCGCGCCCTTTGCGCGGATGAACGAGTCAATGTCGACCTCCGTGATGGAGATCTCGCGCCCGGTCTCGCTCTCAGCCGGTCTTGCCAGGATGTATCTTCCCATGCCGTGCTCATCGTGCGCGACGCGCGCGCCCTCGCGGACAAACTTTCCCTTGGAGGAAATGATGGACGTGCGGTAAAGCTCGGCAATGACGTCGATGATGCCAGAGCCGCAGATGCCAACCGGCTTCTGCCCGGCCTCGCCGACGATGGTAAGGGTCGGCTCCATCGTGTCCTTATCGATCACGACGGCCTCGACTGCGCCGTCGGTCGCGCGCATGCCGCAGGAAATGTCGCCGCCCTCAAACGCAGGGCCTGCCGAGCAGGCGCACGACATCATAAAGTCGCGGTTACCGAAGACGATCTCGCCGTTTGTGCCAAGGTCAATGAAGAGCGAGAACTCGTCTTTGTCCCAGATGAGCGTTGCAAACGCACCGGCGGTGATGTCGCCGCCAACGTAAGAGCCGATGTTCGGCGCAATGAGAACCTCGGCGGCGGGGTTCGCGGCAAAGCCAAGATCCCTGGCGCTGAGGCCGCGCCACTGGAAGAAGCTCGGAATGTAGGGCTCCATGCGGACGGGGTTTGCATCCACGCCAAGCAGCAGATGGTTCATCGTCGTATTCGACGCGATGGCCACGCGCAAAATGCGGTCGGTCGTAATCCCGGCGGACTTACACATGACAGCCGAGAGCGGAATGAGCGTCTCTTTGAGCACCGCGTCCTGCAAGCGCTTCACGCCGCCGGGCTTCGACTGCTCGATGATGCGGTTGATAACGTCTGCGCCGTAGCGGATCTGGCCGTTGCCGGAGGAGGCCTTGGCCACGACCTCGCCCGTCTCCAGATTCAGAAGCACACCCGTGACGGTCGTCGTACCAATGTCGATGGCGCAGCCGATGAGCGGCGCGTCGAGCTTTTCGGTGATATCGAGAATGGTCAGAACGCCGTTTTCAAGCGTGCCTGCGATCTGCACCCTGAAGCCTGCCTCGCGGAGCGTTTTTGCAAGCTTTCTGACCACGTGATAGGTGAGCTTTACCGTCTCACAGCCTTCAAACGCAGCCTGCGCGGCAAATTCCAGCCGCTCGGTGTCGGGCATGGTATCGTCGAGCGTCGGCTCTTCCAGCTCCAGCACAGCCTTTACAAAATCACAGCTGATCTCGACGCCCGCCGCGCGGATATCGTCCTGAAGCTTATTGAACGTCGCGACCTCTGCGCCGGTGGAAAGGTCGGCGGTCTTCATGCGGCTCTGGTAGGCCGAGGCAATGTCCGGCACCTGAACGACAACGTCGGACGCGGGCTTGCTTGCACAGCTCAGCCGCCAGCCCGCCGCATAGTCTTCCTCTGAGATATGGTGCGAGGGCATGCTCTCGACCGTGCCCTCCAGAAGCTTTACGCGGCACTTGCCGCATGAGCCGTTGCCGTTGCAGGGCGCGTCGATGGCGACGTTTGCAGCCTTCGCCGCATCGAGCAGCGTGGTGTTGGGCGTTACGTCTACCACGACGGGCTTTGCGCCGTTTTCAAATTGGAACGTGATCTGATACATCGTTGGGTTGCTCCTTTCGGTGTCATACATAAATATCGCTTTGCGCTGAAAAATCATCTGTCAAGCAGCTGCGCATACGCGCGAATCTCGCCCGCATCCGCACCGGCTTGGCATTTCTGCGCACAATTCATTCATGCTGTCCGCCTACGGCGCACATTCTGCAAAAAAGGGGGAGGACACATGCCCTCCCCCTGATGTCGCGTTCAGCCACTGCCGCAGCAGGGCGCTGCCCTTGCGGGTTGGGAAGTCCCGCCTGCGCCCGGATGCCGCGCCATACGCTCAAAGCTTTTCTGCAAACTATTATATTACATCAGCGGCTCAAGCGCAAGTACCGGATGGTTCTTTTTCTGGAGGAATTCCATCAGCGCGTCGCAATCGGTGCAGATCGTCTCGTCGGCAACCAGATCGGTGAAGTTGTCAATACCGTAAAGCTCCTTTGCGGTCTTGTTGAGCTTTTCGCCCACGTCATCCTTGAGCTCCTTCGGCATCCAGACGATACGCTCAATGCCGCCCTCGGCGTGGATGAACTTCTTCGACGAAATGAAGTGACGGCCATGACCCATGTAGCCCGGGGTCTGGACGCCGCCGCCCGTGCAGGAGGCCAGCTCGCCAAAGGTCATACCGGCGGGGGTCATGCCCGCATATTCGCGGTTGACAACGATGAAGCCGTTCGACAGCGGCTCAATGCCGGAGATGCACTCGAAGCAGCCGCAGGAGGTCATGGGGTCTTCCATGATGGAATACAGCGTGACCTCTTCCACCGCGCCGTGCGTTGCGTCCTTGATGGCGTCGTTGACGGTCTCGTAGCGGCCGGTGCGCTCGTCGAGGCAGCCCTCCTTCATGATCGGCTGAGACGGGCCGTTCTGGTTGAGCTCATACGTAGCCTTGGCATCGAGCCACGACACTGCGCCGCAAAGGCCAAGACGCTCGGGCGTGACCACGCAGCAGTGCGCCGGCGCAAACGACTGGCAGAGGATGCAGGTGAAGAAGCGGTCGACCGACTCGTCGGTCATGGAGGCCAGGCGGTCGTCGCGCATGTTGTAGCGCGGCATGGCCACGTCATTTAAGAACGCAGTGGCCTTCACAGGCTCGGTGATCAGATGAACCTCGCACTTATCCACAACGGCGTCAAATTCGTCGGAGATCATGTGGTACAGAACCTCGGCAAAGTGCGTCAGGCGAAGCCCCTTGTCAAACGCGTCCTTCGAGATACGGATACGGAACTGGTTGCGCTGGCCGGTGTGCATGACGCCTTCCATGTAGTTGAA
>CAZXIW010000101.1:0-5444 GCA_964640905.1 uncultured Oscillospiraceae bacterium | reverse complement strand
GCCGTCCAAATTACTCGAAGACGACTGAGCTGCGTTTGAAGCGCGTTTTGCGCAGATCGTCATCAGTGCAAAAGGGCTTGTGTCGCTTAGCGGCAAGCTTGCAGAAAAATTTGCGAAGCGCCCTGTACAGCTCTGCTTCAATGAAGCAAGAACCGCAATCCAGGTCACTGGCTCGGAAGAAGGCGAACCGCTGAATATTGTATTCCCGAAAAACGGGCGAAAGCTGCTTCCCAACGCATACGAGCTTTTGGCGCAGAAGCAGCTCTCTTTTCCCGTTGTATTCAAAAGCAGCGCGCCGATTGAAGGCACAAAATGGAGAGGCGCGCTGTGTCAAAACCCTACTCTGCCCTGCTCCTCCGCTACCCGGAGCAAAAAGAAGAATTAGCATTGCTTCCCCACTGGTTCTACGAAGTGCTTGCTGCATTTCCCTACAAGCCAAACCGCTATGATATGGAAGCAGTAACAAGCCTCTCGGTGCATGGCTGCGCCTTGCAGTCCGTGAGGATGAAGCATAAAAGCAGGAAAGCCACAAAAGGCTTGACGCCCGCCGGTTTTCCGGCGGGCGTCTTGCGGGGTTTGCGGGGTATGAATAAAAGGAACGGTCGGAATTATTTGTTGGCCTTGGCCGTCTTTTCCTTCTTCTCGCGCTCGAGGCGGGAGATGAACATGGCACAGGTCGCGTCGCCGGTGATATTCAGAGTCGTGCGGCCCATATCAAACAGCTTGTCGACGCCCGCGATGATCGCGATGCCCTCGACGGGGATGTTGACCTGCGTCAGAACCATGGCCAGCATAATCATGCCAGCGCCGGAGACGCCAGCCGTACCAACGGAGGCGAGCGTTGCGGTCAGAACGATCATGGCCATGTCGCCGAGCGTCAGCTCGATGCCGTAGCAGCAGGCAATGAAGACTGCGCAGACGGCCTGGTAGATGGCCGTGCCGTCCATGTTGATCGTTGCGCCAAGGGGCAGGACGAAGGCGCTGATTTCGGGCTCTGCACCCATCTTGTTGCAGCACTCAATGTTGACCGGCAGCGTCGCGTTGGAGGACGTGGTGGTAAAGGCCGTGATCATGGCCGGGGCAATGCCCTTAAAGAAGGCGATGGGGCTCATCTTGGCCAGGAACTTGACGGACAGACCGTAGACGATCACAACGTGCGCAATGTAGCCAATGTAGGCAACGCCAATGATCAGCGCCAGCTTGCCAATGATCTGCGCGCCGTTTTCCGCGACAACGTTCGTCATCAGGCAGAACACGCCGTAGGGCGTAAACTCAATAATCATCATCATGATCTTCATGACGACTGCTTCTGCGCAGTTGATGAGCTCGCCGATCTTTGCGCCCTTCTCGCCGGAAGCCAGAACACCAGCGCCGAGGAAGATGGAGATGACGATAACCGGCAGCATGTCGGCGTTGACCATCGGCTTGAGGATATTGTCCGGGAAGATGTTGACAATAACACTCATAACGGACGGGGCTTCCTTGGCCTCATAGGCAAGCTCGCCCAGCTCCGTCGAGGGCAGCGGGGTGAAATTGCCCTTGAAGATGTTGACCAGCACGAGGCCAATGACAACTGCAAGAGCCGTCGTGAACATGTAGTAGATAAAGGTCTTGAGGCCAACCGAGCCGACGCGCTTGAGATCCTTCAGGGAGATAACGCCGTCTGCGATCGAGAACAGAACGACGGGAACGACCAGGAACTTCAGCAGGTTGACGTAAATCGTACCAATGGGCTTGATCCATTCCTTGGTGAAATCACCGAGACCCGCGAACGCGCAGATCAGACCGGCAATGATACCAAGCGCCATGCCGATAAAGATCTTGATCGGCAGACTCAGCTTTTTCTTTTCTTTCATAAAATCTCTCCTTTTCCTTTCAGGAAGAATGCCACGGCAAAATCTTCCCTTATTACCCATACGATAGCACAAAAAATGGAACTCGTAAAGGCACAACGCCCAATCTTAACGCTTTTTTAACGGCAAAACTGTACACCATGCACAGACACACACAAAGCAACGCGGGCTGCGCAAATGCACAGCCCGCGTGGGAAATTTCCAAAATGCAGGTGTTAATCCTTGATCTCGCGGATGGAGATAAAGCGAAGCTCGTTGAGGGGCTTGCCCATCTTGTCGGCCACAATGGCCATCAGCATCGCGGCGGTCTTATCGGGTACGTCGTGCAGCTTGATCTCACCGGCTGAGCCGGGTGCAAAGCCCGTGGCCACAGGGGCAGCGGGAGCGGCGGGTGCAGGTGCAGGCGCGGGAGCAGCGGTCTTTTTGGCGGCTTCCTTGCTCTGCATGATCTTGCCGGAGATCTTTGTAACATACATGAGCAGAATGAGACCAAAGAAGACGACGGCCATGCCGAGCACGACAATCAGCGCAGCAGTTCCGATGGGGACCTCTACCATAGCCGGATTAATCAGAAACATCTTATTTTCTCCTTCTTCTAAAAACCGCTTGCGCGGCCGACTTCGGGAGTCATTATACCGTAAAGTTCCGTTAAAGTGTTGTTAAGAACCGCAAAAACAATCAGAATTTATGCATAATCCAACAAAAACCAAAAAATGGCCGCCCGCCGGAAACCGGCAGGCGGCCATTTTCAGAAGCAGAAGATCTCATGTAGCAGGCGCGTTCCGCTGGCGGTTTTAAACACCTTCTGGCAGAAGGCCGCGACGGCCTCGCGGCTGGTCTGCTGCTCCATGGCATTTACAAGATAGTCAGCCTCCACAAGAATCTGCCAGTCGATGCCCTCGATGCCGCAGAGCGTATGGTGATGCGCCACAAGGAAAACGACCCGCTCCAGCTCATCCTGCGGAAAACCGCTCTGACAAAGAAACGCCCTGGCCAGCGCCGCGCCCTCCTGCTCCTGAAGCTTGCCGTCTGTACACCCGTATTTTTCCCGGCAAAGCGGGCAGGCGATATCGTGCGTGATGGCGGCGGCCTCCAGAATGCGCTGTGTCTGCGCATCCAGCCCCTCCTCTGCGCCGATCAGCCGGGCATAGAGCCAGACGCGGCTCAGGTGATCTATGTCGTGAAGGTTTCCTTTGGAAAAGACAAGCATCTGCTCAAAAAGCTCTGTCATATGCATCGTGCGCCTCCTGCAAAATCAGATGCTCTTATCATAGATACCGCGCGCGGCGCAGTCAATACTTTTTTTGCAGGATAAAAAATGCACCCGAGTAAAGCAGCAGCATCACACAGACCGCGCATGCGGCGGCTGAGGATAACAGCGGCTGATTCAGAAGACGCAGAACGATCGTCCCGACCGCGCCCAGAAGCACAAAAAGATACCCCGCCCACGCCCAGGCCTTATTGCGCAGGAAATGATTGCGCTCATCTGTGGACGCTGTCTGCATTTTCTCGCGGTATTCCGCGCTCCGGCTCAGTCGGAAGCCGCGCAAAAGCTGCAATGCACCAACCACGAGAAGCGCGCTCCCCATCCCGTTCCAGAACGAGTCGAGCTTTCCTGCAAAGCTCAGCCCGATCAGAACCAGACCGAGCACCAGCCAGAGCAGGCTGAAAATTGTTTTTACATGACGCTTCATATAGACGCCTCCTGTTCCTCATCAAAAATAAATACTTCTTCAATCGTCATGCCGAAATACTGCGCAATTTTATGCGCCAGCAGGATCGACGGATTATACCGCCCGTTTTCCAGCGAGCTGATCGTCTGGCGGGACACACCCATGGCCTTTGCAAATTCCTCCTGACGGATCGCGCGCTCTTTTCGGATGGCTTCAATTCTGTTTTTCAAATCATCCCTCCTGTGTAATGTAGCGGCAAGGCCGCAAAACGTAAAGCATGCTTTACGTTTGTTATACCACCAAAGTGCAGTTTTGTCAAGTACGCTTTACATTTTTTTAAGCAGCCGCCCGAAAGCCTCCTCTTGACAGGAAGTATGGCAGAAGCTAAAATAAAAATGGATTTCAGAAAAAGGTGGAGGGAAGGGACATGACGTTTGCTTTGATCGCCCTGGGCGCGCTGCCCCTGGGCCTTGGCAGCATTCAAAACTGGTACATGCAGACCCATCCGGATGCGCGCATGCCGTATGGTCTGATCGCGCTGGCTGTTTTACTTCTCTGGGGCGCGCTTGCGTTTCTTTTAAACGGGCAGGGAAGAAAGACGAAGAAGGTCATGCTCTTCCTGCATGCCATCGCGGCGGCAGATCTGCTTCTGGTTGCGATTCAGGAACTGATCGTGCATGGCTACTTTGTAAATTCCATTGGCCTCTGGACGCAGTATTTTTTCCTGCCGCTTTTGTGGCTTGGCTTTGGCGTGACAGGCTGGAGTGCGTTCGTGTTCCCGGCCTACGCGGCAAGCTTTTGCCTCCTGCTTGCGGCGGCATATCTGGGGTGCAAAATAAGAGAAAAGGTGACAAAATAGAGCAAAAAGCCCACACCGGATGGTGTGGGCTTTTGCTGTCAGCCTGCCGCATCCAGCATATTCTCGATGAAAATTCCGTTGCCCTGCTCGGGCGAGTTGACAAGGACATGCGTCAATTGATGATACCTACAGTTCTGTATTCTCCATACTCGCATCCCACATTCTCGCAGAATACCTCGTCGATGAGTGTCTTGCCATGATAAAGTTTTACCGTACCGTTTCCGTTACCACCGTTCCAAAGACGATTATGCAGTTTCTTTCCGTCAGGTGCTTCATAGTTAACAAGAAGCATATCCTTTTTCTCGCAGGTAATATCTGTCACCATACGGTTTCGCCACGTTTTCTGCTCCACATGCCAGATGATCTGCGTATCCGTTTCACGGCAATCAAACCTGGTACGTGTGAACGTCCAGAACTTCGAGAAGTTGAACTCATAGCATTTTCCCTCATACCAATAGGCAGACAAGAGCTTGCGTTTGAGCGCGATGGGGCCAACCTTCGGACAACCGCCGCCAATGTCAAATACGCTGTCAGGGAGTTTCTTGCCGGTTATTTTGCTCGTCAGATTATTAGACGAGAGCCATACCCACGGAGATGTGAAATCCTTGCCCCAATTCTTATCTGCATATCCGCAGCAGGTTTCGGGTGTGACGATATATCTTTCGCCATTCCAAATAACCTCACCCTCATAGGCGGTTTTCATTCCCTCGACGTGCCAGAACATCTCAAAGAGCTGCATCTTGCGGAAGAGCTTGCCTGCACCATAGCCTACATGGAAGGCGACCTTTTTATCTATTTTTAGATTCCATAACATTTCGCCATTCTGACACATCCATTCGGGGTGAGCTTCGGCATCCTCAATTTTAACGTGACCGCACATTTCGTTTTCGGTGCAACAGCAATCGTCTGCTTTAACCGAGAAAGGAACGCCGAAGGATACCTCAACATGATTCCAACCGAAAAATCTATGTAGCTGTGCGGCATCTTCACCCCAAGAACCTGCCTTAACCATCAGATAGGACGGCTTAATACCGTTCTTTTTGTTTTCTTCCAACTGAC
>CAZXIW010000100.1:0-5485 GCA_964640905.1 uncultured Oscillospiraceae bacterium | reverse complement strand
AGCATCGCCGGCCAGATGATCGAATGGAAGCGGACGATCTCCTTGCCGACAAAGTGAACGTCTGCCGGCCAGTATTTTGCCAGATCGTCGTGCGCGTCGTTTTCAAAGCCGAGCGCCGTCATGTAGTTAAAGAGCGCATCGATCCAGACGTAGACCACATGGCCCGGGTCAAAATCGACCGGAACGCCCCAGGTGAAGGACGTTCTCGACACGCAGAGATCCTCCAGACCCGGGTCAATGAAGTTGTTGACCATCTCGTTGACGCGGGACTTCGGCTCAAGGAAGTCCGTCTCGGTCAGAAGCTTTCTCACGCGGGGCGCGTACTTGGAAAGGCGGAAGAAGTAGGCCTCTTCCTCTGCGTCATGAACCTCGCCGCCGCAGTCGGGGCACTTGCCGTCTTTGAGCTGGCTTTCTGTCCAGAACGACTCACAGGGCGTGCAGTACTTTCCCTTGTAAGAGCCTTTATAAATATCGCCGTTGTCATACATCTTCTTGAAGACCTTCTGGATGGCCGCGACGTGGTAATCGTCGGTCGTGCGGATGAAGCGGTCGTTGGAGATGTTCATCAGCTTCCACAGATCCAGAATGCCCTTCTCGCCCGTGA
Organism: uncultured Oscillospiraceae bacterium; assembly: GCA_964640905.1. Taxonomy (GTDB): domain Bacteria; phylum Bacillota; class Clostridia; order Oscillospirales; family Oscillospiraceae; genus CAG-170. The sequence goes on along the minus strand of CAZXIW010000100.1, from coordinate 4,881 downwards.
CGATGTTGTCTACAAACTGCTGCGGCGTCACACCGGCGGCCCTGGCCTTTTCCTCGATCTTCTGGCCGTGCTCGTCTGTGCCGGTCAGGAACATGACGTCATAGCCCGTCAGGCGCTTGTAGCGCGCCATTGCATCGGTTGCCACGGTGCAGTAGGTGTGGCCGATGTGAAGCTTTGCCGAGGGGTAGTAGATCGGCGTCGTGATATAAAATTTTTTCTTGCAGGTATCGCACATGGGTTGTATCCTTCTTTCTCCGCCGGGGCCGAATGAAAGCGCGGCGGTATTTTATCTTTCATAGCATACCCGTTTTTATGGTTTTTGTCAACAAATACCGCTGAAATGGATTGACAGACGTAGTATACTAAAAGGAGAAACATGAAAGAAGCGAGGTATTTATGCTCAGGTTTCATTCCCCGGCCGCGCAGGACTACGCATGGATGCAGCCGATTCTTTTCGGCGCAAACGCCCCCGGCGCGGATACCACATTCTACGGCATGTATTTTTGGGAGAGCTACTACGGCGAAATTGCAGAGCACGGCGGCTTTGTGACCCAGCGCGCCTGCCGCAATGGATGCAGCACGTATCTGTATCCCGTCGGCGCTGGCGATATTCAGCCGGTTCTGGCGGAAATTCTGCTTGACGCGCGCGCGCGCGGCGGCGCGCTGACGCTGCGCGGCGTGACAGCCGGGAAAAAAGACGAGCTTTCACAGCTCTACCCCGGCAAATTTTCCTTTACCCCCTACCGCGACGCCTTCGACTATATCTACACCGTCGAGGAGCTGACACAGCTGCGCGGCAAAAAGCTTCAGGCCAAGCGCAACCACTGTAACCGCTTCGAGGCCGAGCATCCGGACTATTCCGCCGTCCCCATCACCGTGGAGAACATCGGCCTTTGCCGCGAGATGGTGAAAAAATGGTATACGCTCCACACCCCCGGCGACCAGATCACGCGCGAAAAGGCCGCCATCGCCCGCGCGTTCGACTGCTTCGGCGAAACCGCAATGGACGGGCTGATGCTGCTTGACGGCGAAGAGGTCATCGCCTTTTCCATGGGCGGGCGCATGAACGAGCAGTATTATGATGTGTGCTTTGAAAAGGCCTTCCCCGCGGTGAGCGGCGCTTACGCCATGATAAACCGCGAATTTTCGCGCATGATCGCGGAAAAATATCCCGCCGTCCGGTTTTTAAACCGCGAAGACGACATGGGAGAGCCCGGCCTTCGCAGGGCCAAGGAGTCGTACCAGCCGACGTGCCTGCTGGAAAAATACAATGCCTGCTATCAGGAGGAACTTTAAATGCGGACAAGAAAAACCCACCCGGAGGATGTTCCGGCTTTGAAAGCACTCTGGCAGGAGGCCTTTGGGGACTCTGCCGCCGAGATCGACCAGTTTTTTGACGCGCTCTATCCCGCGGCCATCGGCTTCTGCGCCGAGGAGGCGGGCGAGGTTCGCGCGATGCTCTTTGCCCTGCCGCAGACGATCGTGAAGGATGAAAAGCAGCTGAAAAGCGCCTATCTCTACGCCGTCGCCACCGCCGCCGCCTATCGCGGGCAGGGGCTGTGCCGGGCGCTTCTTGCCTATGCGGAAAAGGAGCTTCGCAAGCGCTATTTTGAGGCCGTCATGCTCAGCCCCGCCACGCCGGAGCTGGTGCGCTTTTATGCCTCGCTCGGCTACCAGCAGCAGCGAGACGCGCAGAAGACCGTAACAGCCTGCCAGGCCGCCGCAGGCGAGGCAAATCCCGCCACGGCGCAGGATTACGCCGGGCTTCGCGAGACGCTTCTGTGGGACACGGCGCACGTGCGCTTTGACAAAGCACAGCTCGAATACGCCATGGCGGGCGCACAGGCCTACTGCCTGATGGCAGGCTACGACATGGGCTGCGCCATTGCCGCGCCGGGAAAAGACGGCGCGCCTGCGCGCGTGCGCGAGCTTTTGCCCTCGGAGCGCGTGCTTCCGGCGCTGGCCGAAAAGCTCGGCGCGGGCGAATACGAAATTTCCGCGCCCTGTACGATGCTCAAATGGCTCGGCCAGCCCTACCCGGCGCTTGAGCCGGTCTATCTTGGGCTGGCGCTGGACTAAGGCGGCGCGCCCCTCCGCTTGCCGAAGCGGCGCATTTATGGTATACTGAACACAGAAAAAATCCGGCGCGCAGAAGAAGGAGCACACATGGCAGAATCAGAACTTACCATTTCCAATACCGACCTCAAGCGCCTGCTTGCCTGCGCAAACGGGGACGCGGCGCTTCTCTATCTCTACCTTGCCGCCGGAAACCCGCCAGAGACTGCGCAGCAGGCGCTGCGCATGACGCAAAGCCGCGTTGAGCTGGCGGCGGCCAGTCTGCGCCAGATGGGGCTTTGGACGCAGAGCGAAAAAAAGCATCTCGCGCCCAGCGAAGCCCCCTCCTACACCGAAGAGGACGTGACGCGCGAGTACCGCACCAATCCGGAATTTCCAAGCATGGTCGGCGAGGCGCAGCGGCGGCTGGGGCGGCTGCTCAGCACGGAGGAGCTGAAAATCCTCCTCTCGCTCTACCGCTATCTCGGGCTTCCGCCAGAGGTCATTTCCATCCTCATCAACTACTGCATCCAGCGCAGCCGCGCGCGCGGCCAGGCGCGCATGCCCTCGATCCGGAGCATTGAAAAGGAGGGCTACCGCTGGGCAGACCTCGGCATCGACACAATGGAGGACGCTGCCGTCTACATGCAAAGCCAGCTGAGTCTTCACGCAAGCGTGGAGCAGATCAAATCGCTCTTTGGCATCGAGGGGCGCAAGCTCACCCCCGGCGAGGAAAAGCTCATCACAAGCTGGCTTTCCTGGGGCTTTGGCGAGCGCGAGATCCGTCTGGCCTATGAGAAGACCTGCATGAACACGGGCGGGCTCAAGTGGCCGTACCTCAATTCGATTCTCAAAAGCTGGCATGAGCAGGGGCTGACCACACTCGAGCAGATCGAAGCCGGAGACCGCATGCCCGAAAAGCCCACCCGCGCGCAGCCGCGCCCGGGCTATCAGGTGCAGCACCACGACGACGAGCTCAGCGACATCCAGCGCGCCGCGATTCAGCGGATGCTCAAAAACGGAGAGGAGTGACCCGGCATGGCATATGCAAAATCCGTCCTCCAGCGCGCCGCCGCGCGGCTGGAGCAGGCGCGGCTTCAAAACGAGCGCGAGGCCGACCAGCGCATCGCGGCCATCTATCAAAAAGTGCCCCGCTTACAGGACATCGACCGCCAGCTCCGCCGCACCAGCGCAAAAATCTGCGCCGCCGCCTTCCGCGCAAACGAGCCGGTCGGCGTGGCCATCGCGCGCTTGAAGGAGGAAAATCTCGCCTTGCAGCGCGAGCGCGAGTGGCTTCTGGAATCCGAGAGCATCGCGCCGGAGGATCTTGAGCGCACCCCCGTCTGCCAGCTTTGCGGCGGCAGCGGCTACCGGGGCGCGGTTATGTGCGAATGTCTGCGCGAGCTTTGCAGACAGGAGCAGAAAAAGGCGCTTGCGCAGGCCTTTGGCGCGGGCTGGTCAAGCTTTGACAGGTTTCGGCTCGATGTCTATTCCCGCCAGTACGAGGAAAAGCTTCACACAAGCCCATATATACTTATGCAGCACGTCCACCAGAACGCGCTGGCCTATGCAAAAGCCTTTGGCACGGAAAGTCCCTCGCTTCTTTTTATGGGCGCGACCGGGCTTGGCAAGACGCTTCTTTCCGGCTGCATTGCCCGCGTTGTGGCCGACCGTGGCTTTTCAGTCTGCTACGCGGCGGCGGGGAAGCTGTTTTCCGATTTTGAAACGGAGAAGTTCCGCCTCAAGGAGGATGGCGCATTGACCGCCGAATATTTTGAAAGCGACCTTCTGATCATAGACGACCTTGGCACGGAGATGACCACGCAGTTTACCGTCTCCGCGCTCTATCAGATCATCAACGACCGCCTGCGCGCCGCAAGGCCTACCATTGTCTCGACCAATCTGCCGGACAAGGAGCTTGAGCCGCGCTACTCCGCGCAGATTGCCTCGCGGCTGCTGGGCGCGTATGAGCTGTATCAGTTCTGCGGCAGCGATGTGCGCATGCGCCTGAAAGCGGAACGGAACCGGGCTTCTTCCTGATTTCAGGGGAAGCCCTTTTGCGCGCCTGCCTTTGGGGCAGGAATTTCGCAAAAACCGCCGCCCGGCGGCAAAAAGGCATTTACATTTTTTAAGCGCGCTGGTATAATAAAATTGTATATATTTACAGCGGGCAGACGCTATCAGGCGGAGCATGCTCCGCCTCCATGCACATGTGCATGGAATCCCGCTCTGCCGCGCGGTTCAGGAGGGACTGTGGATGAAAAAACGAATCGTAAGCTTCTTTTTGGTGCTGGCCATGTGCGCGGCGCTGCTGCCGACCATCGCGCTGGCCGACGATGTGACCGTTCTGACGCAGGCGGACTTTGACAACGCGAAGAAGGGTTTACCCTCGCCTGTTGGCTGGGATAATCACCTTGAGCGCTATGAGCTCGGTTCGAGAAATTACAGACTGGGCAGCAATGTGGAGCTGGCGGCTTCTATTCTACTGACGGGCAATACAAGCTGCACATTTGATCTTGCGGGGCATTCTCTGACAGGGGTAAACGTATTTACCCTGACGGCCCCAGCAGGTGGACCTCCCAGTCTGACTTTGAACGACAGCAGCAGCGGCCAGACAGGTAAAATCATCGTAACCGGCGGAATTGGCGTTTATGTTTCTTCTTCTGGCAGCACCGTTACTATGAACGGCGGCACAATTACCCGCAGCGGCACAGGCGTTTCTTCTTGGGGCACTTTTGTCGCCAACGGCGGTGTTGTGGAACTGCCTGTAATCATCAACTACGACAATCTTTCCTGCGAAGCTGGGAAAAGCGGCACAGTCTTTAA
>CAZXIW010000099.1:0-5720 GCA_964640905.1 uncultured Oscillospiraceae bacterium | reverse complement strand
AGTATTTTACTGCTTTTTATTATATACCAGAGCCTTAAAATGCGCAAGCCTCTTTGCGAAAAATAAGCCCCTGCGCGCAAAAAGGCCGGGAAGGGGCAAGCCCCTCCCGGCCAGATTATCCAAACGCTCAGAAGCGATTTCAGCCGATTCAGTCCATGTATCTTGCGATATATTCCGGCGGGTTGCTGGGGTCGTCTGCCAGCGTGATGGTAAACGCAACGCCATTTTCCGCCGAGAACAGGTTGCACCAGTCGAGGAAATTCTCCGTCTCTACGGCGTCCTTCGTCCGCGAGAGGGCGTAAAGGTTGTCGATGAAAATATGCGTAATATCAAAATTACCCGCATGCAGGCCGCTGATAAAGCCCTGAAGCAGCGTATAGCTCTTGATCGAATACTCGCTTGCGTCGATCAGACGGACGCGGTGATCTACGTCGAAGCGCAGCGTATGTCCTTTTTCAATGCAGACCATGCTGCCGGACTCTGTCTTGAGCGCCTTGGAGATCGCGTTGATCAGCAGCTTGGTTTTTCCGGAACCCTCGGGCCCCATCATAATATTCACCATAGGGCATTCCTCCTTTTGCATGCGCCGGCTCAGGCCAGCGTCTTTTATGGCTGATTATATTCTATCAGGTTTTCGCGCGAAACTCAATGGCTGATTTCGCAAAGTTCGTAAACTTTTCTTGAATTCACTGTGCCCCGCCAAGCAGCGCCCCGGCCAGCGCGCGGCTCTGGCTTCTGCGCGCGGGGTCAAAGGGGTCGATGCCGCAGGCGCACGCGCTCAGCGCGCCGGAAAGCTCAAAGAAATAAAACAGCTCCCCAAGCCCAGCCGCGTCCAGCTGCTCGAGCGTCAGCAAAATGACCGGCACATCCAGCTCCGTATGCGTCTGCAAGACGGCCTGAAAGCTCTGCCCGGCCACATCCGCCAGCGTCTTGCCCGCCAAAAAGCCGAGGCCGTCATAATCCTTCCAGTCCATCTCAATGTTGACCTTCTGAAAGCTCCGCTCCGGCGTTTGCAGCAGCGTCTCAAACACGCGCCGCTCGCCGCCGGCAAGCATGGTATCCACAGCGTCCAGCATCTGCGGATACTGCGCATAGACCGCCAGCGCGCCGCCGCCCTCCTGGCAGGCATGGCGCGTAAAGCCCTGCGCCCACCACGCGCCAAAGGCTGCAAAATCCGGCGAAAAAGCGCCAAGCAGCTCGGCCTGCCGCCCGCGCTGCATCAAAGCGTAGCGCGCGCCCGCGTACATCCAGACCGGGTTTTCAAACGCGCGCAGATCATACTGCGAAAAGCCCTCTGCCGCGCCCTCCAGAACGCCAAGCGCGTCAATGCCCGCCGTCTGGAAGACAAGCAGCGTCCCGGCGTTCAGTGCGCTCACCGCGCCGCCAAGCGCCTGCGGCATGGGGAGGAAAAAGAAGCCCTCCTCCTTTGCCATCAGCGCAAGAGACGAGCCGGGCAGCGCGCAGACATAGACCCGCTCCTTTGCCTCCTGCCCGTAGCGCCGCTCCATCAGCCAGCGCAGTGCGCGCGAGGCCACGCAAAGCTCCATCTCGCACCCCTCGGCGCTCAGAAGCAGCAGGCAGAAATCATGCCCCTCCAGCGCGCGGCTGAGCCCCAGCCATTCATCGGCGCAGAGGCTCTGCCCGGCAAAGACGATGCGCGGCGCGGCGCCAAGGAGCGCGCGCTGTTGGCCGCAGAGCGCGTCAAGCCCCGCTCTGGCCGCAAGGAAGCCTCCGCCCGCACCCGCGACAACGAGCGTGTCGCACTGGCCGGTAATTTTCTCTGCCGCCGTGCGGATGGTGTGGATGGTTCTGGCCGTCAGCGCGTCCGGCTGGCCGAGCCAGCCGCCAAACTCCGGCGCGCCCGGCTGGTTGCTGCGCAGATGAAGATGCGCGTCAAAAAGATCCTTTTCACAGGATAAAAGCTGCGGCAAAGACACACAGCTCCAAATACTCGAAAGCTCAACACCGATCATTTGCAGCCCTTCCTTTCCGGGGTCTGGTAGAGTTTGTGCCGCCCGTGCGGCGGCTTTTCTTTTATTCTACTACATTTCCCGCAAAAAGGCAAAACCTGCGTTGATTTTTTGCGCTGCAAATATTTCCTGCGCCTATTCCTCCGCCATGCACACGCGCCGGAGCATGCGCCCCATCACGCTCCCCCAGCGCAGGCGCGCAACCGCCTGCGGCGCAGTGAGCGCAAGCTCGGCAAGCACCGTATCGCCCGCTTTGATATAGAGCGTGCCGAGCCGCTGCCCCTGCAAGACGGGTGCGTCGACTGCCTCTTCCAGCACCGCCTCGCGCGTCACGCGCCCGGCCAGCGCCTTGTCGGCCAGAATGGGCCTTGCATCCACCACAGCCGGAAGAATTGTATCACACGTGCCAAGCCTGACCGGAACTTCCGCCAGCGCCACACCCTGCACCGGGTCTACCAGCGCGTAAGCGGAAAAGCCGTAGTTTAGCATCGCCTTGGCCGATTCAAAGCGGTCGGTCGAGCTTTTGCAGTGCAGAACGACCGCCACCAGCTCCATCCCGCCCCGCTCTGCCGAGGCAGACAGGCAGTAGCCCGCGCCGGAGGTGTAGCCGGTTTTCAGCCCCGTTGTCCCCTCATAAAAGCGCACGAGCTTGTTGGTGTTGCTGAGGCCAAACTGGCCGTTGCGCACGGTATCCATCCAGATGGTCGTATACGCCCGGATTTCGTCATGCTTTAAAAGCTCGCGCGACATGATGGCAATGTCCCGCGCCGTGGTCAGATGGCGCGCGGCGTCCGCTCCGTCGTCAAGGCCAGTGCAGTTGACAAAGCAGGTGTTCGTCATGCCAAGCTCTGCCGCCCGCGCGTTCATCATCGCGACAAATGCCGCCTCGCTCCCGGCCACATGCTCGGCCAGCGCGCAGGCGCAGTCGTTGGCCGAGGCGACCACCACGGACTTCAGCATCTCGCGCAGCGGAAGCTGCTCATTTTCCTCCAGATAGATCTGGCTTCCGCCCTTGGCCGCGGCGGCAGCGGAGGTCGTGACGGTATCGTCCCAGCCAATGCGCCCGCTTTCCAGCGCCTCCATCACAAGCAGCAGCGTCATGACCTTTGTTACGCTTGCGGGGCTGAGCGGCTCGTCTGCATTTTGCGCATAGAGCACCTCGCCCGTTTCGCATTCGACCAGAATCGCCGACGGCGCGGCCAGCTCCAGCTCCGCCGCCCCGACCGGCGCGCACAAAAGCCCGGTGGCCACTGCCGCCGCCAGCGCCCGTTTCCATCGCAACATAAAAACCCCTCCGTTTCATCGCTTCTGCTGCAAGCGTATGAAATGGAAGGGCTGATTATCCCTCTGTTTGCCAGAACCGCTCAGACAGCCGCGCCGTGCGCCATGTAGGGCCGGATCGCAGCGCAGAAGTCTGAAATGTCTGTATTCTCCGCGCCCACGCGCACAAGCTGCGGCGCGTTGAGCTGGAGGCTCATCAGACTGAACAAAGACTTTGCATTGTACACGCCGCCTGCGCGCACAAACAATACATCAAACGGCTGCTGGTTGGCCAGCGCCATGAACGCAGAAATCTCCTGCACGGAGCGAAAGATGACGGTAAATTCTCTCACAGAAATCCTCCCGGTAGGCTGTACAAGCAAGATTTTGTCGGATATAATAGCAATACCCGCTTTCTATGGGGACGTTAACGCTGATATATAGTATAAGCAAAAATGGTTGTTGTGACTATTCACAAAAAAGACAAACATTTTTTGTATGGAAAAAACAAGTTTGGTGGTTTTATCTATGAAGTTTGCATTCTACACCCTTGGCTGCAAGGTCAACCAATATGAGACGCAGGCCATGGAGCAGCTCCTGCTTTCGCGCGGCCATTCGCTCGGCGAATTCGACGAGCTGTGCGACGGCTACATCATCAATTCCTGCACCGTGACCGCCGTCTCCGACAAGAAAACGCGCAACGCCATCCGCCGCGCGCAAAAGCTCAATCCGGCTGCTGCCGTCGGCGTGTGCGGCTGCTACGCGCAGTCTGCGCCGGATGATATCCGCGCGCTTGGCGTTGACGTCATGGTCGGCACTGCCGACCGCGAGGCGTTTGTGCTTCAGATGGAAAAGGCCGCGCTTGAAAAAACGCGCTGGGAAAAAATTGAGGACGCCAACCTTCCCCGCGTCTTTGAGCAGCTGCCCTCCGGCGGCCTTGCCGCGCGCACAAGAGCGCTTTTAAAGGTCGAAGACGGCTGCAATAACTTCTGCTCCTACTGCATCATCCCCTACGCGCGCGGGCGCGTGCGTTCGCTGCCGCTGGAGGCCGCTGTTGAAGAGGCAAAAAAACTCGCCCGCGAGGGTTATCGTGAGATCGTCATCAACGGCATCGAGATCTCCTCCTGGGGCTGGGACTTTAAAGACGGCAGTCAGCTGCACACGCTGCTTTCTGCCATCTGCAAGGCCGCGCCCGATGTCCGCATCCGCCTCGGCTCACTCGAGCCGCGCACCATCGATGCAGCATTCTGCAAGGCGCTGTGCGGCTGTAAAAATCTCTGCCCGCAGTTCCATCTCAGCCTGCAAAGCGGCTGCGACAGCGTTTTAAAGCGCATGAACCGCAGGTACGACACCGCGCGGTATCTGGAAAGCGTGCGCCTGCTGCGCCTGTACTTCCCCGGCTGCGCCATTACAACAGATCTGATCGTCGGCTTCCCCGGCGAAACGGAGCAGGAGTTCGAGGCTTCTCTTTCCTTCCTTCAGACCTGCGAACTTTCAAGCGTCCATGTCTTCCCTTACTCCCGCCGCAAGGGAACGCCCGCCGCGTCCATGCCGGAGCAAATCGAAAACGCAGAAAAAGAGCGCCGCGCCGCGCTGGCCGGGCAGACTGCCGCCGCGCTGCACCGCATGTTTTTGACGCAGCAGCTGGGAACTGTCCACGAGGTTCTTTTTGAGCAGACGGAAAAGGGCTGCTTTACCGGCCACACCATGAACTATATCAAGGTCTACTGCAAGGCAGAAGACCTCCGCAACGAAATTCGCGCTGTGCGCCTGCTTGCGCTCTGGGAAGATGGCGTTCTGGCTGAGCCTGTTTAATGCCGCGCTTTAAAAGAGCACCGGCAGCGTGAAGCTCTTTCCAAAAAGCGCCATCCGCAAAAGATCATCCAGCATGACCACCGCGCCGGAGAGCACCCACCAGCACGCGCCAAACGGCGCGCAGACCTGGCCGAAGAGATTGTGCGCCTGGCCGCTGTAATCCCAGACATGAAGCCGAAGACAGCCGTTGACGAGCACCCCCGCCACCAGCTCCGCCGCCGTAATCATCGTCCCGCCCAGCGCCATCTGAATGGCCAGCGGCGCGGCCGGCCACAGCTCATTGAAAAGCCCGATCAGCCAGAAGCACAGCCCGCCGGTCACGCCCATGCTCCAATGCGTCCTTCCCCGGTATAAAAGCTCCAGCGCCGCATAAAGCGCACCGCCGCAGCCGATCAGGACCCACGCCTGCATCCCGCATCCCCCCGCGCATAGTATGCGCAGATTCTCAAAAAGCAGCATTTTCAAATTTTTCAGAAAAATCAGAAAATCCACTTGACAAAATGCACTTTATCCCTTATAATTTGTCTTGCTGTCAGTGAGCAGCGCAAAATATGGCGGCATAGCTCAGTTGGTAGAGCACCCGGTTCATACCCGTGTTGTCATCTGTTCGAGTCAGATTGCCGCTACCAGGCCCGTTGGTCAAAAGGTTAAGACACCGCCCTTTCACGGCGGTAA
>CAZXIW010000098.1:0-5752 GCA_964640905.1 uncultured Oscillospiraceae bacterium | reverse complement strand
AACAAAACAAAAAATGCCCGAAGCGCAGGCGCTGCGCTTCGGGCTGATACTTTCAGGCATTTGTGAAATGATAGGAGTGGCCGGGATCATAGGCCATCTTATTGCTCTCGGAGATGAAATCCATAAAGCGCTTGGCCGCCGAGGTCGGCGTAACGCCCTGGAGCGTACACATCGTAACGGCGCGCGGCGGGATGGTGAAGCTCGTCTTGAGCGGCAAGATCACGCCCCGCCCAAGCCCCGACTGCGAAAATTCCTCTGTCACGCATGCAACGCCAAGGCCGATGCGCGCAAGAGAGATCAGAAGGTTATGCGACCCCAGCTCGATTTCCGGCTGGATGGCCACGCCGTGCTGCTGGAAATAGCGCTCAACATAAAGCCGCGAGCTTGCCTTGCGCTCAAGAAGGATCAGCGGGAAATCCGCGATCTCCTCCATCGAGTACGCATGGGAAAAATCGCACGGATAATCGGGCGCAGCCACAAAGATCGTGTGCGTGTCCACGCAGTGGCGCACGTCGTAGACCGTCTCGTCCTGCGCGTCGCTGGCAAAGGCAATGTCGACCTGGCCGGCATGCAGATAATCGAGAACCATCCGGCTCGTGCCGTTTAAAATGCGGATGCGGATGTCGGGGTAATCGCGGTGAAAGGCTTCAAGCCTTGACAGAAGATACGTCTTTGTGACCGTGTCGCTCGCGCCGATGATCAGCTCACCCGTAAGCAGCTGGCGCGACTGGGCAAGCTTTTCCTCGCCGCTTTGAATCAGCCCCAGCGCATGGGAAATATACTCCTGCAAAAGCTTTCCCTCGCTCGTTAAATACACGCCCTTCGTGCTGCGCGAAAACAGGCGCACCTGAAGCTGCTCTTCGAGCTGCTTGATGGACTGGCTGACCGCCGACTGCGAAATAAAGAGCTTCTGCGCGGCCGCCGAGATATTCCCCACCCGCGCGACCTCATGAAAAACCCGGTAAAGCTCAAGCTTGACTGCCATAGTTCCTCCTTTATCATAAGAGCATCTAATATCCGAAATTATTTTTATCTATTTTACTTATCCTCATACTTTGATTATAATGATAATATCTGCAATTGTCCAGAAAATTTTCAGGAGGCCATTATGCTGATTCGTACCGCTGAACAGGATATTGAACGTATCATTTATACCGAAAAGGCTATTGCCGCGCGCGTCGAGCAAATCGGCACGGAGCTGACCCGCCGCCTCGGCGACAAGCGCCCGGTGCTGGTGTGCGTGCTTAAGGGCGCGTCGTTTTTCTACATCGATCTTTGCCGCTGCATGAACTGCGCAATCGACATGGATTTCATCTCCGTCTCAAGCTACGGCGCGGGCGCACAGTCGACCGGCGTCGTGCGTCTCATCAAAGACCTTGACAATAACATCACCGACCGCGACGTGGTCATCGTCGAAGACATCATCGACTCCGGCCTTACCATGCACTACCTCAAGGAGCTGCTTTCGGCCAGAAAGCCCGCCTCCATCACGACGGTCTCCTTCCTCGATAAGTCCTCGCGCCACGACGCAAGCCTCAAGACCGACATCTGCGGCTTTGAGATTCCGGATGAGTTTGTGGTCGGCTACGGCCTGGATTACGCCAACTATTACCGCAATCTGCCCTATATTGGCGTTCTGCGCCCCGAGTGCTACGAATAAAAAGCTGGCGGAGAATGCGGCCATAGGACATCGTGCCGCATTTTCCGCTCTTTTTTTCCGGATTTTTGTCTCCTTTTTTCCGTCTGCCCCTCTTGACGAATGCGCGCGGAAATGGTAGCATCATGGTAGAGTTCCATGTACACGCGGCGCAAACAAAACTTCATCCGCCAAGGCACACCACGAAATGCGGCAAAAGTATCGCGCATGAAGTTTTCGCGCATCATTTTCGGCTGCCCCGAAGGGGCGGGAAAATGGCGCATTTCATATTTTGCTATGCTTTTGCATAGCAAAATATACCGTTGTTGCCAATATAAGCCCGGATAAATGGCCCGGGTGTTTCTACCGCGGCGCCCTTAGCCGCGACTATTGGACATCTGCCGCACGGGGCGCTTTTCCTGCGCGCGGCTTTGTGTATTGGCAGCAGGAGCTTTGTCTCTCTTGCCGCCACTTTTTTATTTTATCAGGAGGTTTGTTATGCAGGAGCTTAAGGAACGGATCTTAAAGGAAGGCAGGGTCTTACCCGGCAGCATCGTCAAGGTTGACGGTTTTCTGAACCACCGCATCGACTGCAAGCTTATGGCCGACATCGCCGACGAGTTTGCCAAATTTTTTGATATCTCCAATGTTGACCTCATCCTGACCGCTGAGGCCAGCGGCATCGCCCTTGCCGCCATCTGCGCATACCGCTATGGTCTGCCGATGGTCTTTGCCAAGAAGGCCAAGAGCGACAACATCGAGGGCGGCCTTTACCAGAGCGAGATCTACTCCTACACCTATAAAAAGAAGGTCACGCAGATTCTCTCCAAGGAATGGCTCTCTGCCGGGCAGCGTGTGCTGATCCTTGACGACTTCATGGCCAACGGCGAGGCCGTGCGTGGCCTTTGCGGCATTGTCGAGCAGGCAGACGCAAAGCTTGTCGGCGTGGGCATTGCAATTGAAAAGGGCTTCCAGGGCGGCGGCGACCGTCTGCGCAACATGGGCATCAACTACCATGCGCTTGCCGTCATCGAAAAGGCCGACGAAAACGGCATCATCTTCCGCGAGGACTGATACTCCCCTTCCCCGCTGCACCCCTCCGGTTCCGCGCAGGAGCAAGCTCATCCCTGTGCATTTGCGCGCACCGTCAGGTAGAGGCCAGCATCAAAACCAGCTTTCCACACCTCCGCCGCACCGTTCGGTGCGGCGGATTTTTCTGCTTGACAGGTGAAAAAATATTGCTATAATCAGATTGTTCAATTTTGAACATTTCAGCTTTGGAGGGATATCCCGTGAACCACTTTCTGACCGCCTCCCAGCTCCACGCGCAGTCCCGCCGCTTTCTGGACGCCTACAGCACCTGGATGCAGCCGCTCAGCCGGGAGCTTTCGCTTGCGCAGACGGCGCTCGACATTCTGCTGTTTCTGGCAAACAATCCTGAAAACCAGACTGCCAGGGACATCTGCGCCATGCGCCATCTCAAGCCCGGCATTGTGTCTTTGCATGTAGAGACGCTGGTCTGCCAGAGGCTTCTCGCGCGTGAGCCTGTCCCCGGCGACCGGCGAAAGCTCCGCCTTGTGCCGACCGAGCAGGCAGAGCCGATCATCGCAAAGGGGCGCGCAATGCAGGCAAGCTTTGCCGAAATGATCTCGGCCGGGCTTCGTGAAGACGAGCTTGAAAGCTTCACGCGCTGCCTTGCCGTGATCTCCCAGAATCTTGAGCGCGCCGCGAGCGGCGCAGAGCCCGCGAAGAAAGGAGCAACAACATGAATCAGGACAAATCATTTTTAGGAACTGCGCCCGTCGGGCAGCTTCTTTTTAAGCTCTCCGTGCCAACGGTCATCGCGCAGCTGGTCAACATGCTCTATAACATCGTCGACCGCATTTATATTGGCCACATGCCGGGAGATGGGTCTCTTGCGCTCACGGGTGTTGGCGTATGTCTGCCGCTTATTATGATGATCTCGGCCTTTGCCGCCCTCGTCAGTACCGGCGGCGCGCCAAGAGCCTCCATTTTCATGGGCAAGGGCGACCATGCTTCGGCTGAAAAGACGCTTGGAAGCTGCTTTACGCTCCAGGTACTCGTGTCGCTGGTTCTGACGGCCATTTTGCTGCTTTTTAGCCGTGAGCTGCTTCTTGCCTTCGGCGCGAGCGGAAACACGATCGAGTACGCCGTCAGCTACATGAGTGTCTACGCCATCGGCACGCTCTTTGTCCAGCTCACGCTCGGCATGAACGCCTTTATTACCGCGCAGGGCTTTGCCAAAACCGGGATGCTGACCGTCATGATCGGCGCTGTATGCAACATCATTCTCGACCCGATTTTTATTTTCGCGCTGGACATGGGCGTGCGCGGCGCGGCGCTGGCGACCATTCTTTCACAGGGCGTCTCGTGCGTGTGGGTCGTTCTGTTCCTCTGCGGCAAAAAGACACAGCTTCGCCTGAAAAAAGAAAACCTCCGCCTGCGGCCAAAGTTCTTTCTCCCCTGCGTGGCGCTGGGGCTGGCGTCTTTTATCATGCAGGGAAGCGAGAGCATCATCTCCGTCTGCTTTAATACCTCGCTTTTAAAATACGGCGGCGACGTTGCAGTCGGTGCTATGACGATTTTAACGAGCGTCATGCAGTTTGCCATGCTCCCGCTTCAGGGGCTTGCGCAGGGCGCGCAGCCGATCTCAAGCTATAACTACGGCGCAAAAAATGCCGCGCGCGTCAAAAAGACCTTCAAGCTCCTGCTGACGGTCTCCATGATCTATGCGGTCATTCTCTGGGGGCTGATTCAGCTCTTCCCGCAGGTTTTCGCCTCGATCTTTACGCCCGAGGCCGCGCTCATTGACTTTGCCGCCAAAGCCCTTCGCATTTACTGTGCGGTGATCTTCGTCTTTGGCATCCAGATTGCCTGCCAGATGACGTTCGTCTCGCTTGGAAACGCGCCATGCTCGATCATCGTGGCCGTGGTGCGAAAGTTTGTGCTGCTCATTCCGCTGATCTATCTCATGCCGCAGCTCGTCGCAGACAGGACGATGGGCGTGTATCTGGCAGAGCCGGTGGCAGATACGCTGGCCGTTACGTTTACGGCGCTCCTTTTCTCCCGCCAGTTTAAAAAATCCATGACCCAGCTCGAACGCGAGGCCAGGGCGCAGAACGCTTGATTTCCGGCGCGCGCTCTGCTATCATAGCCCTATCGCCAACGCGGCCTTCGCCGCAGAAGGAGTCTGCCATGGCAAATATCATTGAAATCACATCGCTCGACGCGCCGGAGCTTGCCGTCTACACCAGTCTGACGCACGCGCAGCTTCGTAACCGCCTCGCCCCGGAAAAGGGACTTTTCATCGCCGAAAGCCCGAAGGTCATCGCGACCGCGCTTGACGCGGGGCTGGAGCCGGTCTCCTTTTTGATGGAGCGGCGGCACATTGAAGGTGACGCGCTGGCGCTTCTGGCGCGCTTTCCTGCGCTTCCGGTCTACACAGCAAGCCGGGAGGTTCTTGAAACACTCACCGGCTACACGCTCACGCGCGGGGTGCTCTGCGCCATGCGAAGGCCGCTTCCAAGCAGGCCAGAGGATATCCTCCCCGGTGCAAGGCGTGTGGCGGTTCTGGAGGGCGTTGTGGACGCAACGAACATCGGCGCGATCTTCCGCTCGGCGGCGGCGCTCGGGCTGGACGCAGTCTTCCTGAGCCCGACATGCTGTGATCCTCTCAACCGCCGCGCCGTGCGCGTGAGCATGGGGACGGTCTTTCAGATCCCCTGGGCAGTCTTTGACAGCTGGCCGCAGGGCGGCATGGCGCTTTTGAAAGAAGCGGGCTTCCAGACCTGCGCGATGGCGCTGCGCGAGGACTCGCTTTCCCTTGATGACGCGCGGCTGCAAGCCCTTCCCCGCCTTGCCATTGTCATGGGCGCAGAGGGAGACGGCCTTGCAGGCTCGACCATCGCCGCGTGCGACTACACGGTGCGCATTCCCATGCAGCACGGCGTAGACTCTTTGAACGTTGCGGCGGCCAGCGCCGTGGCCTTCTGGCAGCTTCGCATAAAATAAAAAATACCCTGGCTGCTCTGCATCTGTACTGAACAGGTCCAGTAAAAACGGACAATAGACAAAAAGCCCCCTGATGTAGGAAAA
>CAZXIW010000097.1:0-5885 GCA_964640905.1 uncultured Oscillospiraceae bacterium | reverse complement strand
GCTGCTTGAACTGCTGCGGCGCCTGCGGCAGGGCATAGAACTTGCCGGGATGCTTTCTGGCCGGAACCAGATAGTCGCGCGTGCCCTCGGGAGACGAAGCCGTCAGAATGGGGGTCGTGATCTCAAGGAAGTCGTGCTCCATCATAGCCTTGCGGAGCGCGGCGATGACCTTGCAGCGCAGGATGATGTTGTTCTTGACAGCGGGGTTACGAAGGTCGAGATAGCGGTATTTCAGGCGCTGGGTCTCGTCTGCCTCGCGGCTGCGGTTAATTTCAAAGGGAAGCTCGTTGTGGATGCACTTGCCAAGCACCTCGATGCGCTCCGGCACGACCTCCACATCGCCCGTGGCCTGCTTGGGGTTCTTGCTGGCGCGCTCGCGCACCGTGCCGACGACCGAGATGGTCGACTCCTTGTTGAGGGGCTTGATGGCGTTCATCATTTCCTCGGTTTCGACCACGACCTGCGTTGTGCCATAGAAGTCGCGCAGGACAACAAAGGCAAAGTTATTGCCGACCACGCGCACATTTTCCATCCAGCCGCAGAGCGTCACGTGCTTGCCGCAGTCGCCAAGTCTCAGCTCGCCACAGGTATGGGTTCTTGATTGCATCATAATTGAAATCCTTCTTTCTGTGTAGAATGATAGTTTGCTTTATGCCAGAATCGTCCCCTGTGCGGCGCGTTCAATGCCGTCGAGGATGATATTTTCCGCGTTCTCGCGCGAAACGGTGACCTGCTCGCCAAGCTTGAGATTTTTGAGCGAGACCGTTCCAGCGGCAATTTCATCTTCGCCGAGGAAGACGACGTAGGGAATGGCGAGCTTGTCCGCGTACTGAATTTTGGCCTTGAACTTTTTGGCCTCGGTGTAGAGCTGGGCGCGGATGCCCTTGCCGCGAAGCTCGGTGGCAAGCTCGATGGCAGCGGTCAGATCCTCCGTCATGGGAAGAATCAGAACATCGGCTGGTGCCGTCGGCCAGTCGGCGTTCATCATCTGCTGCTCGGAAAGAACATAGAAGAGCCTTGTCAGACCGATCGAGATGCCAACGCCCGGAAGCTGGCGGTCGGTGTAGTATTCGGCAAGGTTATCGTATCTGCCGCCCGAGCAGACCGAGCCGATCTCCGGATGGTCAAGAAGCGTGGTCTCATAGACCGTGCCGGTGTAGTAGTCCAGGCCGCGCGCAATGGTGAGGTCAACAGCAAAGTTTTCCTCCGGCACGCCGAAGGCCGCCAGATATCTTGTCACGCTCGTCAGCTCGTCAAGACCAAGGTCAAAGGTCTCGTTTCTGCCGCGGTAGCCTTCCAGCGCTGCCAGAACCTCCGCGTTCGTGCCGCGGATGGCGATGAACCTCAAAATCTCGTCTGCCAGCTCCTGCGTCAAGCCACAGTCTTCAACCAGAATCCCGCCGACCTTTTCTGCGCCAATTTTGTCGAGCTTGTCGACCGTGCGCATAATATCGCCCGACTTTTCAGAAAGCCCCAGCATCGCGTAGAAGCCGTTTAAGATCTTGCGGTTGTTGACGCGAATCTGAAAGCGCCTGAGCCCCATCGTCCGGAAGGTCTTATAGATGATGGAGGGAATTTCCGCTTCGTTTACGATCGAGAGCTTGCCGTCGCCAATGATGTCGATATCCGCCTGATAGAACTCGCGGAAGCGGCCGCGCTGGGCGCGCTCGCCGCGGTAGACCTTGCCGATCTGATAGCGGCGGAAGGGGAACGAAAGCTCATTATAATGAAGCGCCACATACTTTGCAAGCGGAACCGTCAGATCAAAGCGGAGGGCAAGATCACTGTCTCCTTTCTGGAAGCGGTAGATCTGCTTTTCCGTCTCGCCGCCGCCCTTTGCAAGCAGCACGTCGGCGGCCTCAATGGCCGGGGTATCGAGCGCGCAGAAGCCATACAGGCGATAGGTCCTGCGCAGAATTTCCATCATCGCCTCCATCTGCGCCTGCGGCCCGGGCAGAAGCTCCATAAAGCCGGAGAGCGTATGCGGTCTGATTTGTGCCATGTTTTAGATTCCTTTCCTGTTTCAAGAAAATTTCGGCGTTTGCAGCTGCCTGCCGGCAGGCGCGGCGCTGCCCGCCAAATAAAAAGGTACTCTCATCCCAAGTGCATTGTGCCTGCATTGGGACGAGAGTATCTGCGATACTTCGTGGTGCCACCCAAATTCAAAGAGTCTCCTCTTCCTCTGCGCCGCAATTGGCCGGTGCGGCGGCCGGCGCTTTCGGAAGCATGCTTCCTTATACGCCCGCTCGGCGGATGTCCTTCGCGCTCTGCGCCGCAGAAGCCTTTCAGCAGCTGGCTTCCTCTCTGCCCGGCGCGCGGCGGTACTGCTTCCGCGTCTGTGCGGTGATTCACTTTTTCGTTCAGCGAAGCTTTTTCGCCTTAATCATCATTCTCCAGTCGAGATCGCCGCGCTGCAAGCCCAGAATCAGCATTTCTGCCGAGGCAAGGTTTGTCGCGCAGGGGACATTGTGCATGTCGCACAGGCGAAGCGTGCGCATGATGCGCTGGTCTTCCCAGGGGTCTGTCTCGTTGGGGTCAGAGAACATGATGACAAGGTCGATCTCATTGTAGGCAATGCGCGCGTCGACCTGCTGATGCCCGCCCTGATTTCTTGACAGAAACAGCGTGATCGGAAGCCCCGTCGTCTCGGCCACAAGCCGCCCCGTCGTACCCGTTGCGGAAAGGCTGTGCTTGGAGAGGATGGATTTATAGGCCGTGCAGAACTGCACCATAAGCTCTTTTTTCTTATCATGTGCCATGAGGGTAATGTTCATAATTTACGCAACTCCTTTGCTCACATGCAGACGAATTAACGAATCTTCATCAGCGGAACGCGTCTGCCCTGCAATCTCTGCGCAATATGAAGGCAGGCGAGCGCTGCGCCATGGTAGGTATATTGACAAAGCGGCTTTCCCTCGACGGCGGCCAGCGTCACATCCACATCCTCCGGCACAATGCCGAGCAGCGGCAGACCAACGCTGTCCATCACGTCGTCAACAGTCGCGCGCATTTTTCCAAACAGCCGGGGGCTGACCCGGTTGACGATCAGCCGCGCCGGAATCTCGCGCCGCGCCAGCGCAAGCTCCGCCGTTCTGGCTGCGTCGCGCTGCGAGGCCGGGTCTGACAGGCTCACCACCACAAGCTCGTCCGCATAGCGGATGGCCAGCGAAAAGCCCTCGCCCACACCGGCGGGCGCGTCGATCAGCACCCAGTCGTAGCGCGCCTTTGCCTGCGCAATCAAATCGCCGAAAAGCGCCTGATCCAGCGCGTCTGCGCGGATGCAGACCGGCGCGGTCAGCAGCTGGAGCTTTGCAAGCCCCGCCGCGCAGGGCGCCTGGTCGAGCGTATATGCGCCCTCCATCACATCGGCAAATGTCAGCCCCGCCTCTGAGGCCATGCCGAGAGAAATGTCGAGATTGCGCAGACCGAGGTCTGCGTCGATGCACAGAACGCTTGCGCCCTCCATGCAAAGGCATCCGGCCACACCGGCGCACACGGACGTTTTGCCGGTGCCTCCCTTGCCGGAGATCACCGCCAGAACCTGACCCATGCAGCCTACCTCCGCCCGACTCAAATAATTTCATCTATTATATACGATTTGTCTGTCAAATTCAATGCCTCTTTGCCGAAGAAGTTCAGATAAATTCTGTTCTTTTCCAGTCCCGCCCCGCATAAACTGACAGGAGGGAGGGATGTTATGAACAGACGCCGCATTCACCGCTTCTGCGTGGGGCTGATGCTGCTGGCCGTACTGACAAGGCTGGCCGCGCAGGTGGAGCTCTGCCTTGCGACCCGCCAGCCATCCAGCCCCGCGCTCTGGCGCGTCGACCTTGAACCGGCCGCGCCGGAAGCTGCCTCCCTGTCTGCCGCCAGGGCGCAGACCGGGGCTACCGCCCCGGAGGATACCCGCGCCGTGGCCTTCTCCGCCGCTCCGGCGGACGGGCTTTCCCTCGCAGAGCGCGCAGAAGCGGAAGCCGCCCCCAAAGAGGCCGCTGCCGCTTCCAAAGAGGAAGCTCCGCCCGAGGCCACCGCGCTTTTCTTCGCAGCAGAAGAGGCCGACGCCATCGAAATCGCGGGGCGGTGCTCCTATTCGGTGGACAGGCAGGCGCTTTTGCTCCAGCCATCGGCGCTGGACTTTTCCGGCGAAGGGCCAAAGGTTTTAATTGTCCACACGCACGCCTCCGAGGCTTACTCGCCGGAAGACGGCCTTTCGTATGTTGCCTCTGACCCGCTGCGCACCGAAGACCCCTCCCGCTCGGTCATCCGCCTTGGAAGCGAGATCGCGCGCATTTTAAATGAAGGCGGCCTTGAAACGCTCCACGACACCACGCTCAACGACTACCCCTCCTACGACGGCGCTTACGCGCGCATGCAGACGATCATCGAGGGCTATCTTACAAAGTATCCCTCCATCCAGATGGTCATCGACGTTCACCGCGACGCCTTTGAAGACGCAGACGGAAATCCCGCCGCGCTCACGGCAAGCGTCGGCGGCGAGGAATGCGCAAGGCTCATGCTCGTTGTCGGCACGGACGAAGGCGGCCTCACACATCCAAACTGGCAGGAGAATCTTGCAAACGCGCTGAAGCTTCAGGCGCTTTTAAGCCGCGCCGCGCCGGGGCTCTGCCGCCCGCTCGACCTTCGCACCGAGCGCTTTAACCAGCATGAGACACCGGGCTCGATGCTGTGTGAGTTCGGCGCATCCGGCAATACACTCACGCAGGCGCTTTGCACCAGCCGCATCTTTGCCCGCGCGCTGCTGGCGCTGGCCGCAGGGCTTGGCGCAGAAAATTCTTAAAAATTTTTTTGAAAACCCTCTTTACAAACCGGCATTTATCGTGTATACTTATAAACGTAATAAGAATCATTATTGTTTTGGAGGGATGCAGATGGAAGTTGTTCGCAAGCACAGCCGCAAGCGCGACGCAATTTTAGCCTCGCTCCGCGCAACCACCTGCCACCCCACCGCAGAGTGGATCTACCACGACCTCAAGCCGAAATTTCCCGACCTGAGCCTCGGCACGGTTTACCGCAACCTCTCCATGTTTAAAGAAGAGGGGCTGGCCATCTCGGTCGGCACGGTCGACGGGCTTGAGCGGTTCGACGGCAATACCGCCCCGCACACCCACTTTATCTGCACCGGCTGCCGCGCCGTGCTCGATCTGCATGAGATTTCTCTGAGCGATGACTTTTTGCAGAACGTCCACCAGACGGCTGGCGGAAGCATCACAGACTACCGCTTGAGCTTTTATGGTCTGTGCCCCGATTGTACCCACGCGGAAACGTCCGCTTAAATTTAAATTTCAAAATCATTTTCATCAAAAATAAAAACGGAGGATTTTATTATGAAGAAGTTTGTTTGCAAGGTTTGCGGTTACATCTACGAAGGCGAAGCAGCTCCGGCCGAGTGCCCGGTATGTCATGCCAAGAGCAATCTGTTTGAAGAGGTCACGGGCGAGCTGAAGCTGGCCGCTGAGCACGAGTTCGGCGTCTACGGCACGACCGTCAAGAATAACCCCGACATCTCCGAGGAAGACAAGAAGTACATCTTCGACCAGCTGATGGCGAACTTCAACGGCGAGTGCAGCGAGGTTGGCATGTATCTCTGCATGGCCCGCATTGCCCACCGCGAGGGCTATCCCGAGGTCGGCCTGTACTGGGAAAAGGCCGCTTACGAAGAGGCAGAGCATGCAGCAAAGTTCGCTGAGATGCTGGGCTCCGATCTGGAGGCCAACATGAAGGCCGACACCAAGGCAAACCTCGCCTGGCGTGTGGACTGCGAGTTCGGCGCAACACAGGGTAAGTTCGACCTCGCCAAGAAGGCAAAGCAGCTCAACCTCGACGCCATCCACGACACCGTCCATGAGATGGCCAAGGACGAGGCT
>CAZXIW010000096.1:0-5919 GCA_964640905.1 uncultured Oscillospiraceae bacterium | reverse complement strand
AGAACCAGAAGAATACTTAAAAGTCTTTTTTTCATTCTGTTTTCCTCGCTTTCGTCAGTTTCAAAAGCCTCATCAAGATTCCAAAATCTTGATGCAAGCGCCCCGGGGCGCTTGTCAGTTTTTTACTTGCCCTCTATTATATCCCACTGCCCGGAAATGTGCAAGCCTCTTTGCAAAAATTAAGCGTTTCGCCCGCAGTCTTCCGTGCGCTCTGCCCAGTCAAGGCTTCTGCCCACGGCCTTCTGCCAGCCGCGCAGAAGCTTCTGCCGCTGTTCGTCCTTCATCCTTGGCTGGAAGAACACATCACAGTGCCAGAGGCTTTGCAGCTCTGCCCTGTCCTTCCAGATGCCGACCGCCAGCCCCGCCAGATACGCTGCGCCCAGCGCCGTTGTCTCGCGGATGACAGGTCTTCTCACCTGCCTGGCAAGCATATCCGCCTGGAACTGCATCAAAAAGCCGTCGCGGCTCGCCCCGCCGTCGACCCGCAGCTGGGAGAGCGTGATCCCCGCGTCCTTTTCCATCGCGCAGACCAGATCATACGACTGATAGGCGATCGACTCCTGCGCGGCGCGGATGATATGCTCCGGCTTTGTCCCGCGCGTGAGACCCACCATCGTCCCGCGCGCGTACATATCCCAGTGCGGCGCGCCAAGCCCCGTGAAGGCCGGGACGAGATACACCCCGCCCGTGTCCGGGACCTTCGAGGCAAAATACTCCGCGTCGCGCGCCTCGCGCAGAAAATGCAGCTCGTCGCGCAGCCACTGGATGACCGCCCCGCCCACAAAGATCGACCCCTCCAGCGCGTAGTCGACCTGTCCGTTCAGCCCGGCGGCGATGGTCGTAACCAGGCCGTTTTTGCTCTCGATGGCCGTGCGCCCGGTGTTCATGAGCAGAAAGCAGCCCGTGCCATATGTATTTTTCGCGTCGCCGGGGTTAAAGCAGCACTGGCCAAAAAGCGCCGCCTGCTGGTCGCCCGCAATGCCCGCGATGGGCACCTGTACGCCCTGAATGTTGCACGTGCCGTAAATCGCGGAGGAATCTCTGACCTCCGGCAGCATGGCGCGCGGGATATCAAGCGCACTGAGCAGCCGCTCATCCCACCGGAGCTTATGGATATCAAAGAGCATCGTGCGCGAGGCGTTCGTGTAGTCTGTCACATGCACGCGCCCCTCGGTGAGCTTCCAGACCAGCCACGTATCGACCGTACCAAACAGAAGCTCGCCCCGCGCGGCCTTTTCGCGCGCGCCGTCAACATTGTCCAGAATCCACTTGATCTTCGTTGCCGAAAAGTAGGCGTCCGGCACAAGGCCGGTCGTCTTTTTAATATAGTCTCCCAGCCCCCGGCGCGTCAGCTCGTCGCAGACGGGCGCGGTGCGGCGGCACTGCCAGACGATGGCGTTGTAGACCGGCTTCCCGGTCGTCTTATCCCAGACGATAGTGGTCTCGCGCTGGTTCGTGATGCCGATGGCGGCAAGCTCGCGCGCGGAAATGCCCGCCTGCGTGATAGCCTCCATCATGACGGCGCAGATGCTGGCGTAGATGTCCATCGGGTTGTGCTCGACCCAGCCCGGCTGCGGGTAATGCTGCGCAAACTCCTTCTGCGCAACGGAGATCATGTTCTGCGCCTCGTCAAACAAAATGGCGCGGCTGGAGGTTGTGCCCTGGTCAAGGGCAAGAAGATAGCCCGGCATAGCGGCGCTCCTTTCTGTCTCAGAATGTTTTTACGCGATATTCAAAATCCTCAAAAATCAAAACCGTTCCCTCCCGGATGCCCTCCGGGAGCAGCGCCAGCGCGACCTCGGTCCGCGCCCCGCCCTCTGACTGGAGCACGGCATAATCCCCCGCCAGCTCCACGACCACTCGCTCAAATCTCATGCGCTTCTCCTTTCGCGCCGCGCGGCGCGGCGTTTTTTTCAGTATATCATACTTTTCGCCCTTTTGCACATCCTATCTGCAACAATTCTGCGCAGGAGGAAAAAATCATGAACCACGACACACAGGCGCTTTTGCAGCAGTGCAGCGCGGGCATTGACATGGCCGTCGCCGCTATCGACGATGTGCTCGGCCAGACGATGGACAAGCAGCTTGAGCGCATGCTCCTTGAGACCCGCCAGACCCACCGCGCCCTCGGCGCGCAGACGAAGGAGCTTCTGGCGGCCTCCGGCCTTTCCCCAAAGAGCGCAAGCGCGATGGCGCGCAGCATGTCCTGGCTGAAAACGAACGCGCGCCTTGCCCTCTCCCCCGCCGACGAGACGATTGCCGATCTCATCACCGGCGGCTGCAACATGGGCGTCAAATCCCTCGTCCGTTATCAAAACCGCTGTCCGGAGGCAAGTGAAGCAGCCCGCGCCATCTCAGAGCGCCTCATCGCCTCTGAGCAGACGCTCTGCCGCCAGATGCAGCCGTATCTCTGAGCGCAAAATTTAACGCAAAGAAAAAAAGTTTTCGTTGTGCTTTTCCCCCGCGTGGTGTATAATGGAAGCATCCAGAAGCAAGGGGGACTTATCCATGACAAATAAAGTGATCACCATCAGCCGGCAATTCGGCAGCGGCGGCAGAACCATCGGAAAGGCAGTCGCAGAGCAGCTCGGAATCCCCTATTACGACAAAGAGCTGGTCGACCAGGTCGCCAAGGAGAGCGGCTTTTCGCATGAGTTCATCGAAGAGATCGGCGAATACGCCTCGGTAACCAGCAGCTTTCTGTTCAACATCGCCGTCTCGGCGCACCCGATGGGGCTGATCGACACCATGTCCGTCTCAGACAAGCTCTATGTCTGCCAGACAAATGTCATCCGCGACCTCGCGGAAAAAGGCCCGTGTGTGATCGTTGGCCGCTGCGCGGACTTCATCCTCAAAGACCGCCCGGATACGCTTCACATCTTCATCCATGCCGACATTCCGCACCGCGCCGAGCGTATCGTCCGTCTCTACGGCGAGACCAAGCAGACCCCGCAGAAGCGTCTTCAGGAAAAAGACAGCAAGCGCAAGGTCTACTATAAGCACTACACCAACACCAACTGGGGCGACGCAGAAAACTATGACCTCTGCCTCGACTCCGGCGCGCTGGGCGTTGAAAAATGCGTCAGCATCATCTGCGACATCGCGCTCATGCCGTAACCTGCGTTTGCAGCAGGCAGGCGCATACTCTGCAAGACTTTATTGCACACAAAAGCAGGCAGCAAAGCTGCCTGCTTTTTTGCCCGCTTGACAGGCGCTATCTTTTATGCTATAAAGTATTTAGTAATACCAAACACTTAGTCTTGGAGGTGAAGCCTTGGACGACCGATTCATGCAGCAGCTGAAAAAGGGTGTTCTTGAAATGCTGGTTCTGCAAAGCATTGCCGCTTCCCCGACCTATGGCTATGAGCTTTTAAACCGTCTGCGCGAGCGCTCCGGCGGGCTGTTTACGCTCAAGGAGGGAACGCTCTACCCCATTCTATATCGGCTCGAAGACGAGGGCCTGATTGAATCGTCGTGGCTCTCTCCCGCCGGGCGCGCCGCGCCCAAAAAGATCTATGCCGCGACCGACGAAGGCCGCCGCGAGGCCGCGCGGCGAAGAGCGCTCTGGCTCTCGTTTCTCCCCGCCGTGGAAGCATTTTACGAAGGAGGTAAACAGAATGAAGACCAAACCTGACCTTTCCCGCTATCTTCGCGCCGTCAAGCGCCGCCTGCCCCTGGAAAAGTCCTATCGCGCGCGCGTGCTGCAAGAGCTTCAAAGCTCGATCGACGCCCGGCGCGAGGCCGGGCAGACAGACGAAGAAATTTTGCAGGCGCTCGGCTCTCCTGCCCAGACCGCGCAGGAGCTTTGCGAGGGCTTATCGGAGCATATCCTGCGCAAAAGCCCGTGGCGCTTTGCCTTTCTGGCGCTGGCCATTTTGTCTGCGCTGGCGCTTGCGGTCGATGGGCTGACGCAGCTGTTTTTGCATCACGTCAATCAGGAATTAAACGCCGTCGGTGTGATCGGCGGCGCGGATGGGCCAACGGCCATTTTTATTACAAGCGCGCAGTCTTCCGGTGTGAATCCCGATCTGCTGCTTGCGCTTTTCCTGCTTGTCCTCGGTGTTGTTGGCTATCTCCTTCTTCGCCGCTGCAAGCCGAAGCAGTAGCTCCCGATTTTAAAAAAACTGCGCCGCCGCAGGATAAAACCTGCGGCGGCGTTTTTCGTTCATTTCGGCCTTTTCGCATCGCTTTGAAGCAGCGCATCCACGCTTTTTTGCGCGAAACGAGGCTCTTTTTTACAGCGCACCAACTCCGCGCGGGATAAATTCTCCGCCCCCGGTCTTCAAAACCTCTCCGCAGTCTACGGCAAGCGCGCCCCGCAGGTAAACCTGCGCAATTGAGCCTTTGGTCTGGAAGCCCTCATAGGGCGTGTAGCCTGCGCTCGAGAGCATCTCTTCGCCGCAAAGCGTCGTGTCTGCCGCCGGGTCATAGACCACGATGTCCGCGTCGCTGCCCGGCGCGATCACGCCCTTGCGCGGATACGCGCCATAGAGCTTTGCCGGGTTCTCACTCAAAACCTCGGCCATCTTTTCCTTCGTGATTTTTCCGGCTGCCACACCGCTTGTGTAAAGCACCACGCCGCGCGTCTCCACGCCCGGAAGGCCGCCGGGGATTTTCGTAAAGTCCTCGCGCCCGGCCTGCTTTTGGGCAAGGGTGAAGCTGCAATGGTCGGTCGAGACCGTCTGCACCATGCCGTTGGCAATGCCCTTCCAGAGCGCCGTCTGGTCAGCTTCTGTGCGAAGCGGGGGCGCGCAGATAAAGCCCGCCGCCTTCAAAAAGTCCTCGTCATAGTAGCCGCTTTCCTCGAGCGTCAGATAGTGCGGACACGTTTCCACATAGACCTTCTGCCCTCTGGCCCGCGCCGCCATGACCTCCATGAGCGCTTCCTTCGTGCTCAGGTGTACGATCACGACCGGGGTATCTGCCACCTCGCAGATGCGAAGCAGATGCGCGACCGCCTCGGCCTCCGTCGCATTCGGGCGGCACTGCGGATGAGAGGCCGGGCTGAGCTTGCCCGCGGCCTTGTGCTGCTCAATGAGCGCGTCAATGACGCCCGCGTTTTCGCAGTGGACGCCTGCAATGCCGCCGTACTTTTTGATTTCTTCCAGCGCATAGAACAGATCTTTGTCTCCGATCATCATCGCCGGATACGTCATATACATCTTAAAGGACGACACGCCCTGACGGAACATTTCGCCCACTTCCGCGCGAATCGACTCGTTCCAGTCGTCGATCGTCATATGAAACGCATAGTCGCAGCTTGCCTTGCCGTCCGCCTTCTTGTGCCAGAGATCAAGGCCGTATTGCAGACTCTCACCCTTGTTGGGGCAGGCAAAGTCAATGACCATCGTCGTGCCGCCGCGCAGCGCGCTCTTTGTGCCGGAGGCAAAATCGTCTGCCGTTGTCGTGTTGCAGACGTCCAGGTCAAAATGTGTGTGCGCGTCGATAAAGCCCGGGAACAGAAGCTTCCCCGCTACATCTACCGTCTTCGCCTCCGGGCAGCTCAGGTTCTCTGCCACGGCTGCGATCTTTTCTCCCTCGATCAGAACATCCGCCGCGCGCGAGCCGCCCGCCGATACCACCGTTCCGCCTTTTAATAACGTCTTCATATGCCTCATCCTTTCGCCAAGCCTTTCTTCGCGCCGTAAGCGCCGCCTGCGCCACAGGGCTATGCACAGCCTATGGCCGTTTTTTGTATTCTACCACAAAGTGCGCCCGTTTGGCAGCGTCCCGATTTCACAAAAAAGCGCCCCGTTTTTCATCAAAATGCCAGCTTTCCTCCACTGCCGTTCGCCATTGTCGCATTTTAAAATTTTTTTCAAAAAACACTTGCAATTTGAAACAGAATCTGTTAGAATGATTCACGCCGATGGGGGTATAGCTCAGCTGGGAGAGCGCATGACTGGCAGTCATGAGGTC
>CAZXIW010000095.1:0-6051 GCA_964640905.1 uncultured Oscillospiraceae bacterium | reverse complement strand
AACCGGTTTTCAGGCTTTCAAAAAATTCAAAAAACTGCCTCGGCGGGGCGAAAAACCAACCGGGGTAAAGATTTCGGAAAGGAAGATAGTGTGAAAGAAACCCATCAGGGGTGTCTTTCGCGTTCAATCAAACCAGTTTTTCAAACTTTTTAAAGTTTGAAAAACTTCCTCAGCGGGGCGAAAAAAACATTTTCGCCCCGCCGAGGCTTGACTTTATGGTGCGGTGGTGGTAAGCTTGGCATCGGTTAGCTCGCGCTAACTAAAAGTGCCCCGGAAGCCCGGGGCGCAGAAAGGAGCGTTTATCATGGAAAATGCGCTGATTCTTGGTCTGATCCTTCTCATTGTTCTGGCAGCTGTGCTTACCCTGCGCCGCCGCGCCGGGCGCAGAGGCTGCTGCGCAGGCAGCGATTACAGGCCGCGCAAAAAGAAGCTTCCGCGCGTCATCGCCACAAAAGCCTTCCGCGTAGATGGGATGCACTGCGAAAGCTGCGCGCGCCGCGTCTGCGAGGTCATCAACGACATTCCCGCGCTCAGCGGAAGCGTCGACCGCAAAACCGGCATCCTCACCGTCCGCTACGCGCAGGACGTGCCGGATGAGCTGATCGAAGCGCGCCTCGCGCGCGCCGGGTATCCGTGCGCGCCGCACCGCGGCTGAGCGCGGCCAGAGCCCCTATGGCAGCTGCGCCACATGCCGTTTGATGGCGGCAAAGGTTTCGTCACTGATGACGTGCTCAATTTTGCAGGCGTCGGCAGCGGCGGTCTTTTCGTCCACGCCGAGCGCCGTCAGCGCCGCAGAAAGCACCGTGTGCCGCTCATAGATCTTCTTCGCAACCGCCGCGCCCGCCGCAGTCAGCTTCAGAAAGCCGTCGGCGTCGACCGTCAGATAGCCGTCCTTCTTCAAAAGCCCCACCGCCCGGCTGATGCTGGGCTTGCTGTAGCCCATGGCCTCGGCCAGGTCGATGCTGCGCACCGACGCGCTCTTTTCGCAGAGCCGGTAGATCGTCTCAAGATACATTTCCGCTGATTCATGCAGGGACATCCAGCAACACCTCCGGAGGTTGATACTGTTTATTTTACCATGGACATTTTCCAAATGCAAGCATATCGTCCCAGCGCCCGCCGGGCGACGCCTTTTGCGCGCGGCAAAGAAAAATTTTCAAAAGGGATTGACAAATCCTTCTTCCCGCGCTATGATATACGCGAGTTAGCGGGAGCTAACGTTGTTGTTTGCCCGGCAGTTAGCCGCTGCAAACCAAATCCATCACAAGGCAGGTGCGGTATATGAACCTATCGGTTGCCGAAGAAGGCAGAGAATATGTGGTCAGGGGCATTGAAACAGACGATGCGGAGCTTGACGCCTTCCTGTTTTCTCTGGGCTGCTATTCCGGTGAGCCGATCACCGTTGTCTCCCGCCGCAAAGGCGGCTGCACCGTCTCGATCAAAGACGGCCGATACAACATCGACAATCAGCTGGCTGAGGCCATCGTCGTCTGACGAACACAAAAGGCAGCCCGCTGATTGCCTTTTGCTCGGCGGTTAGCCTTAACTAACTATTGTAATTCCACAGTTTCCACTGTCAGAATTGAGTCATGAAAGAGGAGGAATACCCAAAATGAGAATTGCGTTTGCCGGTAACCCCAACTCCGGTAAAACCACCATGTATAACGCTCTGACCGGCCGCAACGAAAAGGTCGGCAACTGGGCGGGCGTTACCGTTGACAAAAAGGAAGCGCTCATCAAAAAGACCTACGCAGGCAGCCGCGAGCTGATTGCCGTTGACCTGCCGGGCGCATACTCCATGTCGCCGTTTACCTCGGAGGAGAGCATCACAAGCTCCTATGTCAAAAACGAGCACCCGGACGCCATCATCAACATCGTTGACGCAACAAACCTCAGCCGAAGCCTGTTTTTCACCACGCAGCTGCTTGAGCTTGGTGTGCCGGTCGTGGTTGCGCTCAACAAGCACGACTTAAACGAAAAGAAGCAGACAAAGATCGATGTGAAGCTGCTCTCTGAAAAGCTGGGCTGCCCTGTCATCGACACCACCTCTACCACCGGCGCAGGTCTCAGGGAGGTCGTGGAGGCAGCGGCAGGTCTTAGCGGCCAGACGCAGAAAGCGCCCTATCATCAGGGTAATGTCGATCTGACCGACAAGAAGGCCGTCGAAGAAGCCGACCGCAAGCGCTTCGCGTTTGTAAACGGCATCGTCTCCAGGGTCGAAAACCGTAAAGTCCTCACCCGCAGCAAAAACGCGCAGGACAGAATTGACGCCGTCCTGACCCACCCCATTGGCGGCCTTGTGATCTTTGCGGCTGTCATGTTCCTGGTCTTCCACATTTCGCAGTCTGACGGCCCGCTTGGCCTTGGCGTGTGGCTGGCAGACGTTCTGGTCGGCTGGCTTGAAGCGTTCCAGGGCTGGGTCGGTGAGCTGGTCGCGGACGCCGCGCCCATCCTGCAGGCGCTTCTGGTCGACGGCATCATCGGCGGCGTAGCGGCTGTCGTGGGCTTTTTGCCGCTGGTCATGGTCATGTACTTCCTGATTGCGCTGCTTGAAGACTGCGGCTATATGGCGCGCGCAACGGTCGTTCTTGACCCCATCTTCAAAAAGGTTGGCCTCTCCGGCAAGTCCGTCATTCCCTTTGTCATCGGCACAGGCTGCGCCATCCCCGGCGTTATGGCCTGCCGCACCATCCGCAACGAGCGCGAGCGCCGCGCAACGGCCATGCTGACGCCCTTCATGCCCTGCGGCGCAAAACTTCCTGTTATCTCCCTCTTTGCCGGCGCGTTCTTCTCAGACGCAAGCTGGGTCGGCACGCTTATGTACTTTGTCGGCATTTTGCTGATCCTTCTGGGCGCGCTGCTGGTGAACAAAATCGCAGGCTACAAGTCCCGCAAGTCCTTCTTCATCATTGAGCTTCCTGAGTATAAGCTTCCTTCCATCAAGCGCGCGTTCATCTCCATGTGCTCGCGCGGCTGGGCTTACATCGTCAAGGCAGGCACGGTCATCCTCGTCTGCAACACCGTTGTGCAGATCATGCAGACCTTCAACTGGAGCTTCCAGGTGACCGAGGTTGCTTCTGAATCCATCCTTGCCTCCATCGCAAGCCCGATTGCTTACCTTCTCATTCCGATCGTCGGTGTCTGCTCCTGGCAGCTGGCCGCCGCCGCTGTTACGGGCTTCATCGCAAAGGAAAACGTTGTTGGCACGCTGGCCGTCTGCTTTGTCGGCCTTGAAAACCTCATCGACACCGAGGAGCTGGCACTCATGGAAGGCGCAGGCGCAGAGGTCGCAGGCATCATGGCGCTGACCAAGGTCGCGGCGCTTGCCTACCTGATGTTCAACCTCTACACGCCGCCCTGCTTTGCGGCGCTCGGCGCAATGAACAGCGAGATCAAAGACCGCAAGTGGTTCTGGGGCGGCATCGCGCTTCAGTTTGCAACCGGCTACTGCGTTGCATACCTCGTCTACACCATCGGCACGCTTGTCACCGCTCCGGCTACGCTGAACGTAACGGCTGCGATTCTTGGCCTCGTCGTGGTTCTGGCCATCGCGGGTGTGATCGTCCATCTGATCCGCAAGACCAACCGCAATCTGGCGGCAGAGTACGCGCTGAGCGGAAAGTAAGCGTATGAATATTACGAATTTGATCGTCCTGGCCGTCCTGACCGCCATCCTCGCCCCCGTCCTTGTCTACCTCCACCGGGCGAAAAAGCGCGGCGTCCACTGCATCGGCTGCCCATCCGGCACAAAATGCAGCGGCGGCTGCGCGGGCTGCTCCGGCGGCTGCCACCATGAAGTCTGATTCCACTTCTTCCTCCCAAATAGCCGGTGCGGCGCTGAAAAGCGCCGCACCGCTGCACTGTAAAGCGCCCTGCCGCTTGACAAATCGCGGCGGGGCGCTATAATAGAAATAGAAAAGGGCGCTGCCGATCAGCGGTTAGCCTCTCACATTGTTGACGAAGTAGTCGCCGAACTGTGGAAGGGGACGGCGATTACTTCTTTTTTACAATCTGTAGAACCAGACTGACGGTGCTGATGAGAACGGACACAAACAGAAAAAGCTGCTCGTATGTAACCATCCAGCATTCCCCCTCTCGATACTCGGAGGGGGCAGAAGTCCCCTCCGGCGTGGAGAGGCGTAACCGCCTACCGTATATGGCAGCGCCCGCATCCGTTTCCGGATGCGGGCTTATTGTATCACGCACAGAAATTTCTGTCAACTTTTGTCACAGCCCGCCCCGCCCATCTCCGCCCGCTGCAAAATGCGTTTGGGTCGATGTGGGCATCGAGCCCTACAAAGATGACCGCGATACGGACAATCCTTCCGTCATTTGCTTCGCAAATGCCACCTCCCTTTACACAAGGGAGGCTTTGGCGTATTCCGGCGCGGGGCGGCTTGCTCCGCTCTTGGCATTGGCGCTTTTGAAAACAAAGATGCACGGCTTTCGCCGTGCATCTTTTTGCAGCTTTTTGCAGCTTTTTGCAGCTTTACTTGGTCAGGAAGCGGTGGATCATGACCGCGACCTGCGCGCGGGTTGCGTTGCCGGTCGGCGCAAGGGTCGTAGCGGTCATACCGGTGATGTAGCCCTTGCCGATGGCCCACTGCATGGCCGTTGCGGCGTAGGCGCTGATCTCGGTACGGTCGGTGTAGCCGACGAGCGAGCCGGTTGCCGTGGGCGAGCCCATGTAGCGGTAGAGGATGGATGCGATCTGCTCACGGGTCACGTTCGCGTCGGGGCTGAACTTGTTGGCGCTCGTGCCGGTAACGATGTTGTTCTTATAGGCCCAGAGGACTGCGTTGTAGTAGTAGTCCCGCTTGATGTCCGTGAACGGGTTCGTCACGCCGGAGACCGACGGCTGACCCGCCGCGCGGTAGAGCACGGTGACGAGCATTGCGCGCGTCATGGGGTTGTTCGGGGAGAAGCCGTAGGTGCTTGTGCCGGTGAACAGACCGTTGTCGGCCATGAAGTCGATGGAATCCGCCGCCCAGTAGCCGGTGTTGTTGTAGGTCACGTCGGTGAACTTGGAAGAAGCGGTCTTCTTCTTGATGTTCAGGGTGATCGTGCCGTCGCCGAGGCTGGAATTGGAGGACGAGTAGGCCGTGTAGTTGATCTCGATCTTGCCCGTCACGCCGTAGGCCGGCAGGAAGTAGACGTCTTCCACGTCGTTCTGCGAGCTGCCTGCGTCAAAGTAATACTTTTCCGTATCCTTGGCCTCGCCGGTGTAGCTGGCGATGGAGTCGTAATCATAGAAGAGCTTGCCATCCGACTCTCTCGGCAGCTCAAGCTTCACATACGCCGCATCCGGGAATGCCTCAAGAATCTGCTCGGCTGCGCCGGAGGCTCTGAAGCTTGCGCCGGAGGCATAGACGCTCTCGGTCGCGTCGTCGGAGTCGAAGGAGACTGTGCCGGTCGCGATGACGTAATCGCTGGAATTATAAGCCGTGTACTTGACAGACGCGCTCGAGCCGGAGGTCTTGACATACACGTTCGAGAGCGACTGGCCGGAGGACGAGGAGACATAGCACTTCGTGCTGCCCAGAGAGCTGGACGAGGACGCGCTGGGCGTCAGCGTGCAGCCGGAGGGCGAGGAGAAGACGATGTAGCTTGCGTTCGCGCCCGCAGCCTTGGAGACGGCGGAGGTGATGGCGCTTGCCTTGAGCGTTGCGCCAGAGCCAACGGACTGCTTGACCGTTGCGGCCTCAGCCGGGTTGATGGTAATGGTCTCGCTGCTGGAATAGCTGTAGCCATTGTAGGAGACCGTTGCGCGGACGGTGACCTTCATGCCGCCGGAGTCCTTGGTGGCCTTGGAGGCAATGGTCGCGGTCGAGCCGGAGCCGGTGATGGTGGCCAGCGCCGCGTCGAGATTCTTCTCGTTTGCGTCAAACAGCTGCCAGGAGAAGGAGGTGCTGCTGACCGCCGAGCCCTTGTAGTAGAGCGTTGCCTTCATGGTGATGTCGTCGCCGACGGTGAAGGCCGTCTTGCCGTTGGAGGCGGCGAGAGAAATGCTGTAGTCTCTGGAAACCGTAATGGTGTAGGCGCTGGAGGTCG
>CAZXIW010000094.1:0-6117 GCA_964640905.1 uncultured Oscillospiraceae bacterium | reverse complement strand
CGAAGTCGGAGCCGCCCTTGGCGCCGCCCATGGGCAGGCCGGTCAGGCTGTTCTTAAAGGTCTGCTCGAAGCCGAGGAACTTGATAACGCCTTCGTAAACGTTCTTCTGGAAGCGAAGGCCGCCCTTGTACGGGCCGATCGCGCCGTTGAACTGGCAGCGCCAGCCACGGTTGGTGTGATAGTTGCCATTGTCGTCCATCCAGCAGACACGGAACGTGAACATACGCTCGGGCTCAACCATGCGCTTCAGCAGGTCGACCTTCTCGTACTCGGGATGAGCGTCCATAATCGGGGAAACGGAAGACAGAACTTCCTCAACGGTCTGAACGAACTCGGGCTCGTTCGCATGCGTCGTCTTGACATAATCGATGACGCTGGCTACATATGCATTCATTTTGGTAAATCCTCCTCAAAAAAATGTCATAATGCTGTCGGATTGTGTAGTCATCCGGAAATATAGTACCGCACTTTCCGCAAAAAAACAAGTTTGGAAACCTGAAAATATGCCGAAAATCAGGCCTTGAAATTGGTGATAATGTCTACAATTTCTGCACCGATGCGCTTCTGCGCCTCAACCGTAGCCGCGCCAATGTGCGGTGTGCAGGAGACCATCGGATGGCAGTAGAGCGCGTGGTTCTTTGCGGGCTCTTCGGCATAGACGTCGAGACCGGCGGAGCGAACCTTGCCGGATTCCAGCGCGGCAAGCAGCGCGTCCTCGTCGACGTTGGAGCCGCGGGAGGTGTTGATGATGACAACGCCGTCTTTCATCTTGGAGATACGGTCTGCGTTGATGAGCGCGCCGCCGTCAACTGCCGGAGCATGGACGGAGATGAAGTCGGACTTGGCAAGCAGCTCGTCCATCTCGACGTAAGGAATGCCCAGCTGCTCTTCGATGCCGGGGATATGGAAGATATCAAAGGCGATGACATCCATGCCGATGGCCTTGGCCATCACGCCCAGATGCTGGCCGATGCGGCCAAAGCCGACGATGCCGAGCGTCTTGCCCTTGAGCTCGATGCCCTTGCCGTAGGCCTTCTTTTCCCACTTGTCCTCGCGCATGGTGTGGCCGGCGATGGACAGGAAGCGGGCGCAGGAGAACATATGACCCATGGCCAGCTCTGCAACAGACTCAGACGAGGCGCGCGGGGTGTTCTTGACGGTAATGCCAGCTTCTTCTGCGTACTTGACATCAATGTTGTCCACGCCGACGCCGCCGCGGATGATGAGCTTGAGCTTGCCGCCCTTGGCCTCGTCGATGTGGTTGGCGCGAACCTTGGTCTTGGAGCGGACGACAACCGCGTCAAACTCCTTCAGCGCTGCGCCGAGTGCATCCGGCTCATAGAACTGCTCGACGACCTCGTGGCCTGCCTCGCGCAGCTGCGCCATTGCGGTTTTGTCCATTCCATCGGTAACGAGAATACGCATGATATAATCTCCTTATTAAAAATATTTGTCGTTTGTGAAAGCGGGGCGCGACAGAGTGTGCCGCGCCCGGTATGCTCACTTCTTATTTGCCGTAGTTTGCCTCGAAGTTCTTCAGGAACTCCACGAGCGCCTCAACGCCCTCCTTGGGCATGGCGTTGTAGATCGACGCGCGCAGGCCGCCGACGGACTTGTGACCCTTGAGGTTGTCGTAGCCCGCTGCCTTGGTGGCGGCGACGACTTCCTTGTCGAGGTCGGCAGACTCGGTGACGAACGGGATGTTCATAAGCGAACGGAACTCCGGCTCGACCGTGCCCTTGAACATCTTGGAGGAATCCAGGAAGTCGTAGAAGACCTTGGCCTTGTCGAGATTGCGCTTATACATTTCCTCAAGGCCACCAATGGACTTGAGATACTTGAAGACCTTGCCGCAGCAGTAGATCGCCCAGCAGTTCGGCGTGTTGTACATCGAGCCTGCGCCTGCATGGGTCGTGTATTGCAGATAGACGGGCAGATCCTTGAGATCGTCGCGGAGCAGATCCTCGCGGACGATGACCACGACCATACCGGCCGGGCCGACGTTCTTCTGAACGCCCGCGTAGATCATGCCGTAATCGGAGACGTTGCAGGGCTTGGAGAGGAACATGGACGACTGGTCGGAGACCAGAACATGACCCTTGGTGTTGGGCAGCTTGTTCCAGGTCACGCCGTGGATGGTCTCGTTCTCGCAGATGTAGACATAGTCGGCATCGTCGGGAATGTCGAGATCGGAGCAGTCGGGCACGTAGGTGTAGTTCTTATCCTTGGAGGAAGCGGCAACGATGACCTCGCCGACCTTCTTGGCCTCGGCAATGGCCTTCTTCGACCATGCGCCGGTCTCAACGTAGACGGCCTTGCCGTTCTTCATGAGGTTCATCGGGATCATGGAGAACTGGAGCGTTGCGCCGCCCTGGATGAAGAGCACCTTATAGTTATCGGGAATGCCCATCAGATCGCGCAGATCCTGCTCGGCCTCGTCGATGATCTGCTGGAACACGGGGGAACGGTGCGACATTTCCATGACGCACATGCCGCTGCCGCGGTAGTTCAGCATTTCATCGCGAATCTCCTCGAGAACAGGCTCCGGCATCATCGCAGGACCGGCAGAAAAGTTAAATGTACGACCATATTTCATAATATGAGCCTCCTTCAGTACTTGGCATTTGTGTAATTTGCCGTTCGTGTTCAGTATATATCTTTCCGGCAAAAGAATCAACCATATTTTACGAAACTTAACAAAATATTTTTTTGTAGCTTTGATAATTTTTTAGCTCTGCGGAAAAATGTCCGCGCGGGGAATACACCCCGCGCGGACACTGCCTATCATTGCTGGCCGGAGCGGCGCTTCTGGTATTTCAGCCGCGTCGCGTCGCCGCCGCGGATGTGCCGCTCGGCCTTGTTCTGCTCCAGAATTTCCTTCACCTGCGCATAAAGACTCCGGTCGATCCGTGCAAGCCGCTCGGACAGATCCTTATGGACGGTCGATTTCGAGATGGAAAAATGTCTGGCCGCATCGCGGATGGTCGTGCGGCGCTCAATGAGGTAGAC
This sequence comes from uncultured Oscillospiraceae bacterium, assembly GCA_964640905.1. Taxonomy (GTDB): domain Bacteria; phylum Bacillota; class Clostridia; order Oscillospirales; family Oscillospiraceae; genus CAG-170. The sequence continues at coordinate 3,108 of CAZXIW010000094.1, read as the reverse complement.
GGCAAGCTCTCTTGCCCGCTGCTCTAAATCGTCTGTCATGTCGGACACCTCCAGGCTGTATGTGCTGCGGCTGCTAATGGGAGTATATGAGTGGCGTCCAAAAAGTAGCACCGCGCGTGCCGCGCACCGGAAAATTCCTTTTCTCCTGCGCCGTGGTGATTGCAATCACAAGAAAAATCTGCTAAACTGAAAGATGAGAAAAAGAAGGCTTTCGCCTGCCGCTTCCCGCGCGGCGCGCGCTGCGCTGCGCACGTAATTTTGCTGTTAAAAAGGAGATCGATACTATGCCCGTCAACATCAGAGGAAGACATTTTTTAAAGCTCATCGACTACAGCCCGGCAGAGATCCGGTATCTGCTCGATCTGGCGCGCGATTTTAAAAATCTCAAGCGCACCGGCACACCGCACCGCTATCTGGAGGGAAAGAACATCGTTCTGCTGTTTGAAAAAACCTCCACCAGAACGCGCTGCTCCTTTGAGGTGGCCGGCATGGATCTTGGCATGGGCGTGACCTATCTTGACCCCGGCAGCAGCCAGATGGGCAAGAAGGAGTCCATCGCCGACACGGCAAAGGTGCTTGGCCGGATGTACGACGGCATCGAGTACCGTGGCTTCAGCCAGAAGCTGGTCGAGGAGCTGGCGGCCAACGCGGGCGTTCCGGTCTGGAACGGCCTGACCGACGAATTCCACCCCACGCAGATGCTGGCCGACCTTCTGACAATTGAGGAGAAAAAGGGCGCGCTCAAGGGTCTGAAATTCACCTACTTTGGCGATGCGCGCAACAACATGGGCAACTCGCTCATGGTCGCCTGCGCGAAGATGGGGCTTCACTTTACGGCCTGCGCGCCGAAGGAGCTGTTCCCGGCGCAGGAGCTGGTCGAGCTGAGCCGCCAATACGCGGCGCAGAGCGGCGGCTCGGTCACGCTGACGGAGTCTGTGGAGGAAGGCGCAAAGGACGCCGACATTCTCTACACCGACATCTGGGTCTCCATGGGCGAGCCGGAGAGCGTCTGGGCAGAGCGCATCCGTCTTCTGAAAAACTATCAGGTAAACAGCCGCCTGATGGCGCTTGCAAAGCCGGACGCGATTTTCATGCACTGCCTGCCCTCGTTCCACGACACCAACACCACCATTGGCCGCGAGATCGCCGAAAAATTCGGCGTTACGGAAATGGAGGTCTCCGACGAGGTCTTCCTTGGCCCGCAGTCGGTCGTCTTTGACGAGGCGGAAAACCGCATGCACACCATCAAGGCCGTCATGTATGCAACACTGAAATAGCCGCCCATAAAAGCCGCCCGGCGCGGCATGGCCTGCACCGGGCGGAAGCGTTTATCCCTTATCCGCTTATCAAATTTATTCTATGAAGGAGACAGAACCATGAGCCTTGCAAACGAACGCTATGCACTCTGGCGCAGCCAGCCGGAGCTTGACGAGGCGCTTGCCCAGGAGCTTTGCGCCATGGAGCACGACGAGGAGAAAATCACCGACAGCTTTGCCTGTGAGCTTGCCTTTGGCACAGCGGGGCTGCGCGGCGTACTCGGCGCGGGCACAAACCGGATGAACATCTACACCGTCGCCCGCGCGACGCAGGGTCTGGCGCAGTGGCTTTCCGGGAGCACACTCCCCCAGAAGGTCGCCATCGCCTATGACAGCCGCATCGGAAGCACCCGCTTTTCGCAGATCGCCGCGCAGGTTCTGGCCGCAAACGGCATCACGGTCTATCTCTATCCCCGCCTTGAGCCGACCCCGGCCTTGAGCTTTGCCGTGCGCTATTACGGCTGCGGCGCGGGCATCAACGTGACAGCCAGCCACAATCCCGCGCAGTATAACGGCTACAAGGTCTACGGCGCAGACGGCTGCCAGATTGGCCCGGAGACGGCAGACGCCGTGCTTGCGATCATCGAGCAGCTTGATTACTTTAACAGCCCCCGGCTGATGGACTTTGAGGCGGCAAAGCGCGCGGGAAAAATCATCGAAATCCCCGACAGCTGCCTGGAGGCGTTTGTAGACGCAGTTTACGCGCAGAAGGTCGGCGGCGGCGAGGGCATTGAAAAATTAAAGCTCGTCTACACGCCCCTTAACGGCGCGGGGCTTGAGTGCGTCACGATGCTGGCCGAAAAGCTCGGCGTAAAGAACATGACCGTCGTGCCCGAGCAGGCGCAGCCGGACGGCAATTTCCCCACCTGCCCGTATCCGAACCCCGAGATTCGTCAGGCGATGCAGAAGGGGCTGGAGCTTTGCGAAAAGGTTCATCCCGACCTTCTTCTTGGCACTGACCCGGACTGCGACCGCTGCGGCACAGCCGTGCCGGATGGGGCGGGCGACTACCGCCTGATTTCCGGAAACGAGATGGGCGTCATTTTGCTCGACTATATTTGCAGAAGCCGCACCGAGCGCGGCACGATGCCGGAAAGACCGGTCGCCGTGACCACGATCGTCTCGACCGACATGGTCGACGCTGTGGCCGCGTATTACGGCGTAGAGCTGCGGCGGGTGCTGACGGGCTTTAAGTTCATCGGCGAGCAGATTGGCGCATTGGAAGCCGCAGGCGAGGAAAGCCGCTACATCTTCGGCTTTGAAGAGAGCTATGGCTATCTCTCCGGCACACATGTGCGCGACAAGGACGCGGTCAACGCCTCGCTTCTTATTATGGAAGCAGCGGCTTATTACGCGCAGAAGGGCATGAGCCTTGGCGATGCCATCGACGCGCTTTATGAGCAGTTCGGCTTCTACCGAAACGACCTTTGCAGCTTCACCTTTGAGGGCGTGGCGGGCATGCAGACGATGAAGAACATCATGGAGCGCCTGCGCGCGCAGAAGTCCGCCGAGCTTGCCGGGCGCAATGTCCTCTCGTTTGTGGACTATGAAAACGATGAGACCGGTCTTCCCAAAGCGCAGGTGCTGGAATACCGGCTGGCGGGCAATGCCAAGCTGACTGTCCGCCCATCTGGCACAGAGCCGAAGATCAAGGTCTATCTCTCCGCCGTCGGCCAGACGAAGCAGGAGGCCGACGCACACATCGAGGCCATGAAGAAGACTGCCGCAGAGCTTATGGCGCTTTGAGCGCCAGTGCCTGGCGCAGCGCTCCTCTGCCGCAAAGTAGGGCGGC
>CAZXIW010000093.1:0-6118 GCA_964640905.1 uncultured Oscillospiraceae bacterium | reverse complement strand
CAGGCGTATCGCTGATACGTCAAGCCGGTTCTAACGCAGGATTGGCGGAAAAGATCCGCCGAGAAGAGAAAGAAAACAGAAACTGTGTATATAAATACTAGGAGGATTCTATGAACAGAAAGTATCGCAAGACGGTTATCGCGGGTAACTGGAAGATGAACAAGACGCCTTCGGAGACGAAGGAGTTCATGACGGAATTTAAGGCGATTATGCCGAAGGGTCGCTGGTGCGATGTGGCGGTGTGTGTGCCGGCGGTCTGCATTCCGGCGGCGGTGCGGACGATGCGCGAGACGCGGGTCGGAATCGGCGCGGAAAACTGCAATGCAAATGCATCGGGCGCATATACGGGCGAGATCGCGGCCAATATGCTGGTTGATGCAGGGTGCAAGTACGTCATTCTCGGCCATTCTGAGCGCCGGGCAATGGGCGAAACCAACGAGGATGTGAACGCAAAGGTTCTGACCGCGCTTGAGAGCGGGCTGATTCCCATTATGTGCGTTGGCGAAAGCCTTGAGCAGCGCGAGCAGGGCATCACAGAGGAATGGATCACGATGCAGATCAAGGCCGGGCTTCATGGCGTCGGCGAGGATAAGATCCGCAAGATGATCATCGCTTATGAGCCGATCTGGGCCATTGGCACGGGCAAGACCGCAACACCGGAGCAGGCAGAAGAGGTCTGCGAGAATATCCGCTCGGTCATCCGCAAGCTCTACGGCGCAAAAATCGCGCGCGCAATTTCCATCCTCTACGGCGGCTCGATGAACGACAAGAACGCTTATGATCTTCTGGCGCAGCCGGACATCGACGGCGGCCTGATCGGCGGCGCGTCGCTCGTTCCCGAAAAGTTTGTCAAGATCATTGAGGCAGCCAACCAGCCCACCATCTAAAAATGCAAAGGCACGGCCAGATGGCCGTGCCTTTCCTATTATCCTAAAACTCCGTTGGAGTTTTAGGATAAAATTTTGCAGCCCGCCGCAGCGCAAAGTTTTGGCGGCAAAGCCGCCAAAATTCACGTTTGCGGGCTGAGAAGTATTTTTTCGCCGCACATGTCGCCGTAAAAAATCATTTCACTTTTTTCGCGCCCTAAGGCGCGAAACTCTGCGAGGCTTTCGCAGCAGGAAACCTGACTTTATGATAAGATGCTTCTGCCCGGCCTCAGGCGGGCTTTTTTTCGTAAAGTGCGTAGTATTTGGAGGTCTTCTGGCGGTAGAGCATCAGAAGCCCTCGCACACAAAGCTCCACCGTCATTGCGCCCCACATGCCGTAAAGCCCGAAGTGCTTGACAAGCACAAGCGCAAGGCCAATGCGGACGAACCAGATCGAGCCCAGATTCAGAAGGCTCGGCACAAAGGTATCGCCCGCGCCGCGGAGCGCGCCCGCCGCCACGATCGACGCACCAAAAAGCGGCTCTGCAAAAAGCTCCATCCGAAGAACGCGGGTCGCAAGCGCCTGCACAGCCACGTCCGGCGTCAGCATCCGGAAAACCAGCGGGCAGACGAGCATCATGACCGCGCCGGTCAGCCCCATAAAGGCCGCGCCCATGGCCGTGCAGATATTTCCATACTGCTTTGCCCGTTTCGCGTCTGCCGCGCCAACGCTCCGCCCGACCACCGTTGTGGCCGCTGAGCCAATGCCGTAGCCCGGCATATAGCAGAGGCTCTCTGCCGTGACGGCGAAGGAGTTTGCTGCAATGGCCGTCGCGCCAAGGGGCGCAATAATCATGGTTGCGGCAACCATTGCGCCATTCATCGCAATCTCCTGCACCGCAACGGGCGCACCAATGCGAAAGGCCTTCTTTAAAATCTGTGCATCCGCCTTTTCCCGCTCCCCGCGCCGCAGACGAAGCAAGCGGTTACAGAAGCAGCAGCGCCAAAGCATCAGAATGCTCACGACCGCGCAGGCCAGCATTGTTCCCAGCCCCGCGCCAAGCACCCCATAGCGCGGGATGAGCAGGGCATTGAAGAGCACATCCAAAAGGCACATCAGGGCATTTAAAATGCTTGGCGTTATCATATCGCCGCTGCACTGCAAAAAGGATGAATTCAGAGAGCTGAGCTGGGAGAAGGGGAGCATGACCGAAAAGGTCATGAAATATGCCGCCGCATCGGCGCAAAGCTCTGCCTCGCCGCCAAGCCAGACCGGAAGCCGGTTATGAATGGCCAGCCCCAGCAGGCACAGAAAAAGCGCCAGCGCCAGCGCGCAGGCAAGACCATGACGCACGACCGTGCGAGCTTTTTTGTCTTCCCCTGCGCCCACATGGTGCGCTACCTGAACAGAAAAGCCCGCCGCGACCGCGTAGGTCACGCCGTTAAAAAGCCACGTGCTCGACATGACCAGACCAATGGCCGCCGAGGCCTTTGCGCCAAGCGCGCCGACCATCGCAGAGTCAATGTACTGCATGGCTATGGTTGTGAGCTGCGTCAAAATTGCAGGCAGACTCAGCCGCCAGACCTCTTTGATCTGCGCGCGCCGGGCTTGAAGAATTGTGTTTGCCATTGTTCCTCCGAAGTTCGCGCATCGCGCGTTTTTTCATGCAGAACAAAAGCGACACCTGAAAGCCAAGCATCGCTTTTGTACATTACAGAATGTTATCCCTCAGCGAAGGAAGCCCTCAAGGATCTTCTCTTCCGCTTCCTCCGGGCTCAGACCCAGCGTCTCGAGCTTTAAAAGCTGCTCGCCCGCAATGCGGCCGATGGCTGCCTCATGGATGAGACTCGCGTCGACGTGGTTACAGGAGATCTCCGGAATGGCGCGAACCTTTGCCTCGCCCATGATGATCGCGTCGCAGGACACATGGCCAAAGCAGGCTGCGTTACCCGCCACTCTGGGGTAGAAGACCTGTGTCGACTGCTCCTTGGCAACGGAGCGCGAAATGACGCGCGTGCGCGAGCCCTCGCCGTTGAGAATCACGTCCATTTCGCTCACGGCATGCTGGTCGGCATGGGTCAGGAGCTTTTCGGTAATCATGATCTCGCTGCCCGCGCCCTCGGCGACGATCTTCGTATAGCGCTTGGTATCGTCTACGCCCGCGATCTGCGAGGTGAGCATGGTGATGGACGCGCCCTCGGCAAGATAGACGATGGTCTGCGGGTTCAAGATGCGCTTGCCGGTGCCTTCGCCCTCGCCGTAGTGCTTTTCGGTGTAGGTGACCTTTGCGTTCTTTTCCAGATAGAACGTGTGGATGCCGTCGTGCTCAGAGTCGCAGTCGCCGCAGTTATGGATGCCGCAGCCGGCCACGATTGAAACCTCCGCGCCCTCGCCGACAAAAAAGTCGTTATAGACCATGTCGTGCAGGCCGGACTTTGTGAGCACGACTGGGATGTGGACGTTCTCGTTTTTCGTGTAGGGCTTGATCTTGATGTCGATGCCGTCTTTGTCGGTCTTGGAGATGATCTCGATGTTTTCGGTATTGTGGCGGTAGGCCTTCTCACCGTCGGAGCGGATGTTGACCGCGCCCGTGCCGGAAGCCTCGCCGCCAGCCATATCGGCCACGATCTCCAGAATGTGCTTTTGAATGTCGTTTAACATGTTCCGTCCACCTCCAGCATGTTGCAGCCCGTGACCGTATTGGCCAGAATCTGCGGATAAATTTCGTCTGCCGTGCCGCGCCCGGCGATCTGCCCGCCGGAGATCAGAACGATCTCATCTGCCAGACGAATGATTCGCTCCTGATGGGAAATGATAACGATGGTGCGGCCGCCCTCGTCATGGAGCTTCTGGAATGTCTCCGTAAGGCGCGCAAACGACCAGAGGTCGATACCGGCCTCCGGCTCGTCAAAGAGCATGAGGCTTGCGTTTTTGGCAAGGATGGTCGCAATCTCAATGCGCTTGACCTCGCCGCCGGAAAGACTTGCGTCTACATCGCGCGAAACATAATCGCGCGCGCACAGGCCGACCTTCGTCAGATAGGAACATGCCTCATCATGGCCGAGCGTTTTCCCGGCGGCAACATTCAAAAGGTCTGACACACGGATGCCCTTGAAGCGCGGCGGCTGCTGGAAGCCATAGGAGATGCCGCGCCGGGCGCGGTCGGTGATGGAGAGCCTTGTCACGTCCTCGCCATTCCAGATGATGCTGCCCGCGGTCGGCTCGACCAGACCCATAATGGCCTTGGCCAGCGTTGTCTTACCGCCGCCGTTGGGGCCGGTGATGACGACAAACTTTCCGTCTTCGACCGTCAGGTTCACATGCTTGAGAATATCCACGGTTCCGCTTTCGTTGGAGGCGGAGAAACAGAGATCTTTCAGTTCGAGCATAATTCTTCCTCTTTTATCTACAGTTGTATTTGTTAGTATAACACAGTTTCCAGCATTACGCAATTCTTCGCCCGCTTTCGCACACGATATTTTTTCCGAAATTTCCGGGGAAATTCCTATACAAACTCTCAATTATCTGTTATACTTAGAATGACTATGAGCTGCACCGGAAAATCCGGTGCGTTTGGAAGGATGTGTGAACGCCTTGGCCGGACTGTCTGCTGTGATCTTTATTCCCGATGATACGCCGAAAACCGGTTTTTCCCGCCCGATGATGCTGCAAAACATTATGGGTACGCCTTTGCTTGCGTGGCTTGCGTCCTCATTGATTGCCGGTGGAGTTGGGCGCTTCTTTTTGGTCTGCCATGAGCGCTTCAAGCGGGAGGCCAGAAGCTGCTTTCCGGATGATGTGGAGTTCAGCTGCCCCTCGGTCGACGCAACCTCTGACCAGCTGCACGTATTTTTATCCACAGCAGACGAGTCAGAAGAAGACATCATCGTTGTGACCGGCCCTGCCGTGATCCTTCCCTTTGCCGCAGAGGAAGAGCAGTTCGACGCTGCGCCGATTGCAAGCCCGGTCAGCTCGGTCTCGCGCGCGGCACTCATGGCAGCGCTCGACGAGAAGTTCATTTTCACGTCCTTCTTAAAAGACCACGGCGTTCCCTACACCGACCGCGACGGCGTTTACGGCGTGGCCGATCTTCAGGAGATGACCGCCTGGCAGCCGGTTCTTTCGCGCGCAAAGCTCTATGAGCTTTCCCGGCAGGGCGTTGAGATCTGGGATTACAACACCACCTACGTTGACCCGGCGGCCTTTGTCGGCGCAGGGACGGCGATTCTGCCCGGAACGATTCTGCGCGGGCAGACCTCCATCGGCAAAAACTGCACGATCGGGCCAAACTCCTATCTTGAAAACGCCCGCATCGGCGACGGCACCAAGGTCAATGCCTCGCAGGTCTACAATTCCAGCGTCGGCTACGACACGCACATCGGCCCCTTTGCCTACATCCGCCCCGGCTCGAGCGTTGGAAACGGCGTGCGCGTGGGAGATTTTGTGGAGATCAAAAACTCCTCCATCGGCGACGGCACGAAGATCTCGCATCTGACCTACGTCGGCGACAGCGACGTCGGCAAAAACATCAACTTCGGCTGCGGCACGGTCACAGTCAACTACGACCGCGCAAAAAAATACCGCACCGTCATTGAAGACAATGCCTTCATCGGCTGCAACACCAATCTCATCGCGCCCGTGCGCGTTGGCGAGGGCGCATACATCGCCGCCGGTTCTACCATCACCGACGACATTCCGGCCATGGCGCTTGCCATTGCCCGCGCCCGCCAGCAGAATAAAAAGGACTGGTCGAGCCGCCATAAGCTCAAGGAGAAATAATTCTCCCGCAGTATATTTTTCCGTATTCCTTCGGCCCTGTGCCGTTTGAATAAATAGAACCGTACACAATCAACAGAAGAACGAAACCGCAATAAAAAAATATGGGGGTAATTTCATATGATTTCGCACGGTAAAAATGTCAAGGTTCTCTGTGCCAACGCAAACCGTCCGTTTGGCGAAGGCGTCTGCCGCAAGCTGTGGCTGCCGCTGGGTGACTGCTCGGTTGCGCAGTTTGCAGATGGAGAGGTCTCTGTGAGCATCAACGAATCCGTTCGCGGAAGCGATGTGTTCATTGTCCAGTCCACCTGCAAGCCCGTCAACGACCACCTCATGGAGCTGCTCATTCTCATCGACGCCTGCCGCCGCGCTTCCGCCGGCCGTATCACGGCTGTCATGCCGTATTTCGGCTATGCCCGTCAGGACCGCAAGGCCAAGGGTCGTGACCCGATCTCGGCCAAGCTCGTTGCCAACA
>CAZXIW010000092.1:0-6325 GCA_964640905.1 uncultured Oscillospiraceae bacterium | reverse complement strand
TCACTTTGCAATTCAATATTTGCCCCAAGGTAGGAACAGGCGTGCTTGACAATGGAAAGGCCAAGCCCCGTGCCGCCGATCTGTTTGGAGTGGCTCTTATCCACCCGGTAAAAGCGCTCAAACACGCGTCCCTGATGCTCCGGCGCGATGCCGATGCCCGTATCGGCCACGGTAAGCACGCCGTCCTTTGTGACGCGCACCGTAACGCGTCCGCCGGGGCGGTTATATTTGATGGCGTTTTCCGTCAGATTAAAGACAATCTCCTGCACCAGCCGGGCGCTGCTTCGCATGGGGCAGCTTTCCGTCTCAAGCGTAAGCGTCACCTGGCTCTGCGCCGCCTTTTCACGCAAAAGCTCTGCCGCCTGCCGCGCAAGCGCGGCAAGGTCGACCGGCTCTTTGGGCAGCTGTGCGCCCTCATCGAGCTGTGAGAGGCGAAGGATATCCTCGATCAGCGTCAAAAGCCGCCCGGCCTCCGCGTGGATGTGGCCGACAAAGCGGGGCATGTCCTCCGGCTTTACCATGCCGCTTTCCAGCATCTCGGCGCTTGCCAGAATCGCGGTCAGGGGCGTTTTCAGCTCATGCGACACGTTCGCGGTAAATTCCCGCCGCGCGCGCTCTGCGTCCACCCGCTCTGTCACATCAAACACCAGCAGTACACAGCCCACGCTTTCGCCGCCGGAGTCGATGCGGCTCACGTCGAGCTGGCAGACGCGCCCGTCGCGCGCAAGGGAAATTTCACTGTGCCCGGCCTGCATGGCCGCGGTGATGGCCGCGTCAATTTCACGGCTTCTTTCCAGCGTAAGAAAATCCTGCCCCACGCTCTGGCCGCCCGCGTGAAAGAGTCGTTCTGCCGCCGGGTTGATGCTCAAGACCACGCCCCGGTTGTCAAGCAGCACTAGCCCCTCGTTCATGCTGGCGGTGATCTGGGTAAACTCATCCTGCTTCTGCCGGAGCTGGCCAAGCTGGGCGCTGATCTGCCCGCTCTGCTGGCTGATGCGGCGAAGAAGGGGCGAAAGCTCGTCATACACCTGATTTTCAAGCGGATGGTCAAGGTCGAGCGTATTTAATGGCGCAACAATGCGCTTTGCAAGACGGCTTGCCAGCCAGAAGGCCAGCGCCAGCGCCACAAGCACGACCGCGCAAATTGGCTGCATCATCCCGAAGGCAAGCATCCCAAGGCTTGCCGTGCTGACCGAGATGCGAAGCACCGTCCCGTCTGAAAGGCGCTTTGCAAGGTAGAGCGTTTTTTCCATGAGGGTGCTTGAATATCGCTCGCTGCTTCCCTCGCCGCACGCAAGCGCCTGGCGAACCTCCGCGCGGGCGGCGTGGTTCTCCATGGACTGGCGGTCTGCCTCGTCGTCATAGAGCACCGTGCCGTCGGCGGCGATCCAGGTCAGGCGGCTTTCCAGCGGCTCGAGCGCCTGCAAATACGCCAGCCCGGAGGCCTCCACGCCGCTGGCCGCAAAGGAAAGCTCCTGCCGCAGCTGGCTTTCCTGCACGCCCGCAAAGTAGTCATACAGACACCCCATGATAACCAGCGTACACGCAAGCAGAACCCCGCCCGCCGCCAGCATGATAGCGCGAAAAATTTTCCCCGTCATGGCCTTGCCTCCAGCCGGTAGCCGATATTGCGCACCGTTTCGATGTACCTTCCGTATTCCCCCAGCTTCTGCCGGAGCGTGCGGATGTGCATATCAAGCGTCCGCGTCTCGCCCACGAAGCTTTCGCCCCAGACCTCAGAGAAAAGCTGTTCGCGGGTAAAGGCCGTGCCAGGGTGAGACAGAAACAGACGCAGAAGCTCAAACTCCTTATAGGTCAGCTGGACGCGGCGGCCATCGATGCTGAGCGTGTGCTCGTCGAGATTCAGGCTCAGCCCCTCCAGCCGCAGAAGCTTCTGCACGCCCGCGCCCCGGCTTCGGCGCAGAACCGCCTTCACGCGCGAGACCAGCTCCATCACGCCAAAGGGCTTGACCACATAATCATCCGCCCCCAGGTCAAGGCTCTGGATCTTATCATATTCCGTGCCGCGCGCCGTCGCCATAATGACCGGCAGCGCCGCAAAGCGGCTGTCGGCGCGGAGCTTTTTTAACAGCTCCACGCCGTCAAGCCCCGGAAGCATCACGTCGAGCACCACAAGCTCCGGCTTCTGCGTCTGAAGTGCCTGCCAGAAGGCAAGGCCGTCTGCAAAGCCCTCTGCCGCAAAGCCCGTTGCGCGCAGGGCATAAAGCTCAATATCGCGGATGGCGTCATCATCCTCTACACACCAGATCATTGCCCGTCCTCCTCGCTTTTATGAATGCCTGTCACGGCGTAAATGACCCACTCGGCAAGATTTGTCGCGTGGTCTGCGATGCGCTCAAGATATTTTGCGATCATCAGAAGGTCGAGCGCATACGCCCCATCTGCCGGGTCTTCGGCAATGAGGGCGATGAGCTGCTGCTTGACCGTAAGAAACGCCCCGTCTACCACGTCGTCATGCGCGATCACCGCGCGGGCAAGCGCCGTGTCGCGCCGGACGTAGGAGTCGACGCTGTCCGTCACCATTTTGATGGTGGCCTCCGCCATCTGCTTCAGGTGGGCATGCTGCCCGGAGGTGCGGCCATGCAAAAACGTGACGATCTCCGCAATATCCTCCGCCTGGTCTCCAATGCGCTCCATGTCGGTAATCATCTTGAGCGCCGCCGAGATCTGCCGCAGGTCGCGCGCGACGGGCTGCTGCTGCAAAAGAAGCTTCATGCAGAGCGTCTCAATGTCCCGCTCCTTCTGGTCGATTTCCCGGCCACGCGGCACGACCTTTGTGGCCAGCGCCGTATCGCCCTGCGTGAGCGCGGACGCGGCCAGCGCAATGACCTCCTCGCAGAGCGCACCCATTTCGATCATCTCATGGTTCAGCAGCCCCAGCTGCTCGTCAAACCGGCTTCTCATCAGCCAAACCTCCCCGTAATGTAATCCTCCGTGCGCGAATCCGCAGGCTGAGAAAAGAGCGTCTGCGTATCGCCGTACTCGATCAGCTCCCCCAGCAGGAAAAACGCCGTCCGGTCAGAAATGCGAAGCGCCTGCTGCATGTTGTGGGTCACGATGACGATGGTGTACTTCTTCTTTAATTCTAGCGCAAGCTCTTCAATTTTGGAAGTGGAAATTGGGTCAAGTGCGCTCGTTGGCTCATCCATCAACAGCACCTGTGGCCGGATGGCAAGCGCCCGCGCGATGCAAAGCCGCTGCTGCTGGCCGCCGGAGAGCCCCAGCGCACTTTTTTTGAGCCGGTCCTTCGTCTCCTCCCAGATGGCCGCGTCACGCAGCGACTGCTCCACGATCTCGTCGAGCTTTGCCTTCGCGCGGATGCCGTGGGTGCGCGGGCCGTAGGCAATGTTGTCGTAGATGCTCATGGGGAAGGGATTTGCCTTCTGAAAAACCATGCCGACCTGCCGCCGCAGCGCATTGACATTGACGCCGGGCGCGTAGATATTCTCCCCCGCGAAAAAGACCTCGCCCGTGATTTTCACGCCCGGCACAAGATCATTCATCCGGTTGAGTGTTTTTAAAAACGTAGACTTACCGCAGCCGGAAGGGCCGATGAGGGCGGTGATGCTCCGTTCGGGAATATCGATGCTGATATTTTTCAGCGCCTGTGTATTGCCATACCACAGGCAGAGTGCATTGGCAGATAACATACTCATAGGCGATTGCTCCTTTTGAAGATGCTTCCCACCCGGGAAGCGCAGAAATTGATGAGCACCGTCAGCACCATCAAAATAGCAGCAATGGCGAAGGCGGCTTCAAATTCGCCCTCTGTCTTGGCGTAGGAATACAGTGCCACGCTGAGTGTTGAGCCGGCGCTTGTCATAGCAGTGAAAAATCCGTTCAGCGTATGGGCAAACCCGGCGGTAAAGAGCAGCGCAGCACTTTCCCCCATGATCCGCCCGACAGACAGGATGCAGCCGGTGAGCACCCCGTCCACACAGCCGGGCAGAACCACGGTGCGGATGACACGCCACTTTCCTGCGCCAAGGCCAAATGCGCCCTCGCGGTAGGACTGGGGGACGGTTTTCAGACTTTCCTGTGTGGTGCGCATGATATTGGGAAGGTTCATCATCACAAGCGTCAGACTTCCGGCGAGCAGACACGAGCCCATACGGTTGGCAAACAGGAGCATCCCGACCAGGCCATAGATGATGGACGGAATCCCGGAAAGCACCTCGGCGGCATATTCGATGACGGCCACCAGTCGCCTGTTCGCGGCATATTCGTTGAGGTAAACGGCCGCGCCCACTCCAAGGGGCAGCATCATCAGAAGCGTGGCGAAAATCACATACACCGTGTTCAGAATGTTTGGGAGGATACCGATGCGATCATCCAGATAGCTGACGCCGGTGCTCAAAAACTCCCATGTAATATAAGGCACTCCCTTCGCCATCACATAGCCCACCAAAAATATCACCAGTGCGGCTACGGCCAGAAGCGACATGCCCATCAGCAGCTTTCCGGCGCTTACATAGAGCCGCCGCCCTGCCGGTATTTTTTCATGCAGCATTATGCGCCCTCCTTTCGCCCCTTCAAAAAGAAGGACAGCGCCGCATTGATGAGCATAATAAACAGGAACAGTACCAGGGCGATGGAAAACAGCGCCTGCCTTTGCAGGCCGCTGGAATAGGCCATTTCACTTGCAACGATGGTGGTCAGAAAGTGGACGCTTTGAAACGGCGAATCCGGCAGATTGGGCGCGCTGCCGCAGACCATCATCACGGCCATGGCCTCTCCGATGGCTCTGCCCACACCCAGCACCACCGCTGTGGCGATGCCGCTTTTGGCCGCCGGGACAGAGACCCGGAAGCAGGTCTCAACCGCTGTCGCCCCCAGCGCAAGGGACGCATCCTCGTATTCTTTGGGCACAGCCTCCAGCGCCGTGACAGATACCTTGATGACAGACGGCAAGATCATCGCCGCCAGCACAATGATGGCCGCCAGCAGACACGCGCCGTCTGAAAGGGCAAACAGCTCCCGGATTCCGGGCACAAGCACCATCATCCCCACCAGACCATAGACCACCGACGGGATACCCGCCAGCAGACTGACGGCATGCTGCATGATGCTTTTCAGCCTTTTGGAGGCCAGCTTTGCCAGATACACCGATGCCAAAAATCCGATGGGAACACCAATCAGAATCGCGCCTGCCGTACCATAAATACTGGTCAGCAAAAACGGCAGAATGCCGTATTTTGCATCAGGCGCGGTGGAAGCCCACTGCCTGCCAAACAGAAAATTTACAAGGCCGATTTCCCGAATCGCCGGGATGCCGGATATCATCAGATATGTGGTAATCAGAAGCACACATCCCACCGTTACCAGCCCCAGCAGCAGGAAAATGCCGTGGACAACTGTCTCCACATTTTCTTTTCTCATAGCTGCGCCTCAGATTGCCGGGACAACCCCGGCGGAGGCGATCATATCGTTTGCTTTGCCAGAGGTCACATAGTCAAAGAACTTCTGTGCCGTTTCCGAAAGGGCGGTATCTGCCTTCGTCACCAGAACAAATGGGCGCTGCACCGCATAGCTGCCATCCTTGAGCGTTTCTTCGGTGGGGAGAACGGCATTCACAGAAAGTGCCTTGACCGTGTTTTTGATGGTGGCAAGGGAGGCGTAACCGATGGCGTTGGGGTTTCCCGCTACGGTGGCGATCACATCCCCGTTGGAGCTGAGCTCCTGCCGATATTGGCAGCTTTCCGCCGTGCCAGTAATGGTTTCAAAGCCGTCGCGCGTGCCGGAGTTTGCCTCGCGGCCAATCAGAACAATCTCCGCGTCAGCCCCGCCAAGCTCATACCAGTTTGTGATCTTGCCGGTGTAGATGTCTGCGATCTGCGAAAGAGTCAGATCGACAACCGGATTGTCGGGGTGGACAATGATGGCGATACCATCGTAGGCCAGAACCGTTTCTGTCAGGCCAGACGCCTTTTCTTCCTCTTTCAGACTACGGGAGGAAAGGCCAATATCACAGCGTCCTTCCTGCACCGCCGTAATGCCGCTGCCCGAACCGGTGGGATTGTAGGTCACTTTGACACCAGTTTCCTTTTCATAGGCCTCGCCCAGCGCGCCAATCACCTTGGCCATGGAGGTCGAGCCGTCGGTCGAGACGCTTTCCTGCGCCGCACCGGCGGCACAGGCGGTAAAGAGACTCAGCGCCATCAAAGCTGCCATTATAACAGATAAGAACTTTTTCATCTTTCATTGCTCCTTCGCATTTTTTCTTTGTGATTTCTCCTGTTCACGCCTCTAAGTATAGAGCCTGAATGTAAAGTTCAAAATCTGCTTTTTGTAAAATTCATGTCAA
>CAZXIW010000091.1:0-6560 GCA_964640905.1 uncultured Oscillospiraceae bacterium | reverse complement strand
AATACCCGCAAAGACGTTTCGTCTTTGCGGGTATTTTCCGTTTAGCCGCCCAGGTATGCGCGCTTGACCGATTCGCTGGCCATCAGCTCCTGGCCTGTGCCGGAGAGGGTGATGCGCCCGGATTCGAGCACGTAGGCGCGGTCGGCGATCTGAAGCGCCATCTGCGCGTTCTGCTCGACCAGAAGAATGGTCGAGCCCGCTTTGTGAAGGCTCTTGATGATCTCAAAGATCTGCTCGACCAGCAGCGGCGCCAGACCCATCGAGGGCTCATCGAGCATGAGAAGCTTCGGCTCGCTCATAAGGGCTCTGCCCATGGCCAGCATCTGCTGCTCGCCGCCGGAGAGTGTGCCGCCGACCTGTGTGCGGCGCTCCTTCAGACGCGGGAAAAGCTCATAGACCTTTGCAAGATTATCGTCAAAGCTGGAGCTGGGTCTTGTGTAAGCGCCCATTTCAAGGTTTTCTTCCACCGTCATGCGGGCAAAAATGCGCCGCCCCTCGGGGCACTGGACAAGCCCGGTCTCCACAATTTTGTTGGGCGCGACACCGGCCAGCGAATGCTCCATAAACTGAATCGAGCCGCTCTTCGGCTTGAGAATGCCGGAAATCGTATTGAGAACCGTGCTCTTACCCGCGCCGTTTGCGCCGATGAGTGTGACGATCTCCCCTTCCTGAACCTGTAGGGAGACGTCCTTGACGGCGTGAATCGCGCCGTAGTAGACGTGTAAATTATCAACGGAAAGCAGCATGCCTTAGCCCTCCTTCTTCTTGCCGAGGTACGCTTCGATGACGGCGGGGTTTGCCTGAATGTCATCGGGTGTACCCTTGGCGATGATCTTGCCGAAGTTCAGAACGCAGATACCCTCGCAGATGCCCATGACGAGGTTCATGTCGTGCTCAATGAGCAAAATTGCGATGCCGAACATGTCGCGGATGCGGACGATATTATCCATCAGCTCGCTGGTCTCCGACGGGTTCATACCGGCGGCCGGCTCGTCGAGCAGCAGCAGACACGGGTTTGTTGCCAGCGCACGGACAATTTCCAGTCTTCTCTGCGCGCCGTAAGGGAGCGAGCCCGCCTTGTGGTCTGCCATGTTCTGCATGTCAAAGATGCTCAAAAGCTCCAGTGCGCGCTCTTTGGCCACGCGCTCCTTACGCCAGTAGTCCGGGAGTCTGAAAAATGCGCTTCCGAGGCCGTACTTGATCTCATTATGCAGGCCGATGAGCACGTTATCAAGAACCGTCAGATCGCGGAACAGACGGATATTCTGGAAGGTTCGGGCGATGCCCATCTGGTTGACCTGGATGGTGGACTTCCCTGCCGTGTCCATGCCGTCGAGCAAAATTGTGCCGCGCGTCGGCTGATAAACTTTTGTCAGAAGGTTAAAGACCGTTGTCTTGCCGGCGCCGTTCGGGCCGATCAGACCGGCAATTTCCGTGCGGCCAATGGCAAAGTTAAAGTCGCTGACGGCGGAAAGGCCGCCAAAGTCGATGCCAAGATGGCGCGCCTCCAGAATCGGGGGCAGCGCGACGTCGCGCTCGGGAATGATATTTGTTGCGGGAACCGGGACAAGCCGGGTCTTGGGGCGTTCAGGTCTACTCATCGTCTGTTCCCTCCTGTTCTTGCTTCTGCCCACGGCGGAAAAGCGCGTTCAGCAGCTTTTCCAGCGCTCTGGACATCGAGAAATCATAGCTTCCAAAGAGTCCCTTCGGGCGGAAGATCATCATAATGACCAGCGCCAGAGAGTAAGCGACCATGCGGTAGTCTGCCACCGAGCGCAGAAGCTCCGGCAGAACGGTCAGAACCGTAGCCGAGACGACCGAGCCGAGCATCGAGCCCATGCCGCCGAGAACGACCATGACGAGAATCTCGATGGACTTCATGAACTTGAACGTCGAGGGATACAGCGAGCCAAGATATCCCGCGTACAGGCAGCCTGCGATACCGGCCAGCATGGCGGAGAAGACGAAGGCTGTTGTCTTATAGTAGGTCGTGTTGACGCCGACGCTCTCTGAGGCGATCTCATTGTCGCGGATGGAGAGAATCGCGCGGCCATGCTTGGATTTCATCATCGTGTGGATGAGCACACAGGCCAGAACCACGCAGATGAACACCAGTGTCATGCTGGAGAATTTCGGGATACGCTTGAGACCGGCCGCACCATAGGTAAAGTCGAAGCCAAGCACGGAGTCGATGTTCGTCAGAACCACGCGGATGATCTCGCCAAAGCCGAGCGTGATGATGGCCAGATAGTCGCCGCGCAGACGAAGCGCGGGAATGCCGATGATGAGGCCGAAAAGACCCGCAACGACGGCGCTGATGGCAAGCGCAGCCAGAATGTAGGGAATGAGCGCGGCGCTCTCGCCCGCTTTAATGAGCGCGGCGGCAGGCGTTGCCTTCATGAAGATGCCGCCCGCGTAAGCGCCGACCGCCATAAAGCCCGCGTGGCCAAGCGGCAGCTGGCCGAGGTAGCCGGTGGCAATGTTCAAGGAGACGGCCAGAATGATGTTGATGCCGACGGTGATTAAAATGCCGGACCAGTAGTTCGTGATGACGCCGGACGAGACGAGGGCCATCATCAGAACATAGAGCGCAACAATTAAAATCAGGTTGATCGCGTAGCGAAGCGGCATGGGGATGCGGATTGCAGCTTTTGTTTTCATTGCAGCTTCCCTCCCCTCAAACCTTTTCAATGACCGGATGCCCCATGATGCCGGACGGCTTGACCAGCAGGACAACGATCAGAATTGCAAACACAACGCCGTCCTTCCAGACTGAAAGACCGACCGCCGCGACGAGCGCCTCCAGAAGACCGATGGCAAAGCCGCCGATCATTGCGCCGGGGATCGAGCCGATGCCGCCAAGCACGGCTGCAACGAACGCCTTGAGACCCAGCATCGAGCCCATCGTGGGCGAGGCCTGCGAGTAGGCGCACAGATACAGAACCGAGCCGATACCGGCCAGCGCCGAACCGACTGCAAAGGTAAAGGAAATGGTCTTGTTGAGGCTGATGCCCATCAGCTGCGCCGCGCCCATGTCCTCTGAGACGGCGCGCATGGCCTTGCCGAGCTTGGTTCTCTGGACGAGCAGCGTCAGAATCACCATCGCGATCACCGAAACAACGATGGTCAAAATGGCGGTGTAGCTGACCGTGACCGGGCCAAAGGAAACGTTGCCGGGAACGAGCGTGTCCATGCTCTTGGTGTCAGCGCCGAAGAGCAGCTGCGCGCCGTTTTCCAGCAGGAAGGAAATACCAATAGCGGTGATGAGCAGCGACAGACGGGGCGCGGAGCGAAGGGGCGTGTAGGCGACCTTTTCGATCACAACGCCAAGGAGCGTACTGGCCAGAACCGCCAGAACGACAGAGACGATCGGGTGCAGGTGGAATGCTGTCATGGCATAGAAGGCGGTATATGCGCCGATCATAATGATATCGCCGTGGGCAAAATTCAAAAGCAGGATGATACCATAGACCATGCTGTAGCCCAGAGCGACAAGCGCATACACAGAACCTGTCTGCAAGCCGTTGAACAGCTGGGAAACAAACAAACTCATTGTGCGTCTTCCTTTCTCTTTCTTTGCTCGGACATCCGATGGCCGCCTCCGGCCGGGCGCAGAAGCGCCCATCGGACGTCCGGAAAACAGCTCTTGCGGAGGGGAGCATGCGCTCCCCTCCTGCAAGGTGTGCCGGGTTTATAAGATAAAGTAAGTAACGGGAATTCCGGTAGAAAATCAGAACATTTCCTTGTAGACTTCCTGGCCGCCGGTCAGCTCGATGATCGCAACGGACTTGATGGGGTTGTTGCTCTCGTCGAATGCATAGGTGCCGGTGATGCCTTCCACGCCTTCCATGGTCTTGATGGCGTCGATGACAGCCTGCATGTACTCAGGCGTGCCAGCCTCAAGGCCTGCGTCCTCAGCAGCCTGCAAGCCGTAGGTCATGAGCATGGCAGCGTCGTAGGCCAGGGGCGCAAACATGTTGGGAACTGCATCAACATTGAAGGTCTCGCAGTAGTCCTTTTCAAACTGCGCAACAGACTCAGTGCCGGGTGCGTAGCCGGAGCAGTAGACAGTGCCTTCGAGGTCTTCTGCGGAAGCGTAGTCCTTGACGTTGCCGAAGCCGTCAGCGCCGAGGAAGACGGACGTGCAGCCAGCCTGGCGGGCAGCCGTGATGGCAAGACCGGCCTCACCGTAGTAGATCGGGCAGAAAACAACGTCGGGGTTCTTGGCGGTGATGTTGGTCATCTGTGCCTTGAAGTCCTTATCGCCGGTGGCGAAGGCCTCGGTTGCGACAACCTCCAGACCAACGCTGCCTGCGGCCTCGATGAACGCGTCCTTAACGCCCTCGGAGTAGTCGCTGCCGGTCTCATAGAAGACAGCGGCGGTCTTTGCACCAAGCTTTTCAACAGCATAGGACGCCATCTTTTCGCCCTGGAACGGGTCGATGAAGCAGGCGCGGAAGACGTTCTCACGAACCTCGCCGGTGTCTTCCATCACGGTAACGCCGGTTGCAGTAGCGGAAGCGGTGATCTGGGGCATGTTGTCTTCGTAGGTCGCGTCAGCCAGGGCGATGGTCGTGCCGGTCAGAACCGAGCCGACAACTGCCGTGATGCCGTTTTCCTTGGCAAGGTTATATGCGTTGACAACCTCAACGCCGTCGCCCTTGTCGTCGTATTCCAGAACCTTGACGGTCTTGCCGTTGATGCCGCCGGCTGCGTTGAGCTGGTCGAAGTACATCATAACAGCGTTGCGGACGGGAACACCGTACTGTGCATAGTCGCCGGTGGTGTTGCCGAGGAAGGCGATGGTGATCTCGCCGGCTGCGGCGCTGGTTTCAGTGCTGCTGGTCTCAGCACTGGCGGTCTCGGTGCTTGCGGTTTCTGTGCTTGCGGTTTCTGTGCTTGCCGACTCGGCCTTCCCGCCGCAGCCTGCC
Source organism: uncultured Oscillospiraceae bacterium (assembly GCA_964640905.1). GTDB lineage: Bacteria > Bacillota > Clostridia > Oscillospirales > Oscillospiraceae > CAG-170. The sequence goes on along the minus strand of CAZXIW010000091.1, from coordinate 1,629 downwards.
ATTACGCTCAGCAGCATGACCACTGCCAGGAGCAGACAGAATACTTTTCTCATTTTCATCATAATGTCTTACCTCTTTGCGATTTATTTTTCAGCTGTGACACCACAGCATGAAATCAGTTTGGGCACGCTCTGCGGAAAAGCGCTGAAAAAGAAGCGGCTCTGCAAAAAGCAAAGCCGCCGTTGTTGATGTTTCTTATGCTGCCTGAACAGCCGCGCCGGAACATCCCGCTGCATTTCTGCTTTCTGCCATATTCAGTTGGTTCATAATGCGTACTACAAGTACAAGAAGGATAATAATGGATACCAAGCTGACAAGGTGAAGCAGGCAAATAAAAATGGACACGGCCAGAATAGCAGTGTCCAGAATCATGCAGGAAGCGGCAGACTGCGCGCAGACGCAGGAAGCAGCCGGTGCGCACGTGGCATCGGTATGCTTGGACTGATTCATCTGTGCCATCGCAAAACGTGTCATATCGTGCGCCTCCCTTGTTTTTTGTTGTGCTCATTATACTCGCACACTTTATCGATGTCAAGTGTTAAAACATCGAAAGAGCGCGCAAAAAAGAGGAAATTTTTTGTATAAATAGCACAAGAACGCAGAAATGCGGAATCCCGGCGGAATGCTTGCATTTTGTGGGCAAGTTTGCTATGCTATGGATGGAAACGGCAGCTTTTGCCGAACAGAAAAAAGGTGTGTGAAAAGAATATGGAAAAAACAACGAAGCGCCGCTTTGGCGACCGGAAGGACGGTGTGCTGCTGCGCGATCTCGACGGCATGCATTTTATTACGCCGCTCATCTACCCCAACCGCTGTGACAACGAGGCGTATATTTCAGAAACCATCGACCTGACAGCTATGACGGCGTACTTAAAAAAGAAGAATGAGACGGCGCAGGACTTCCCCTATACGATGTTTCATGTGATCGTGGCCGCACTCATTAAAACCATTACCCTGCGCCCCAAAATGAACCGCTTTATTGCCAACAAAAACTTCTATCAGAGAAATGAGGTCTCGGCCTCCTTTGTGGTAAAAAAGCAGTTTGCCGATGAGGCAGCGGAGGCGCTGGCCGTCATCCATGCAAAGGACGAGTCCACGCTTGATACGCTCCACGAGGATCTTCGCCACCAGATCATGGACTGCAAGGACGCGCACAAGGTCGACAGCTCGACCGACAGCATGGATCTTTTCAACCGCATGCCGCGCTGGCTTGGCAAGTTCATCGTCTGGATTCTGACGCGCCTGGATGTACACGGCTGGATTCCCGCGAGCATCATCGAAACAGACCCCTACTATACCTCGGTCGTGATCTCGAATCTTGGCTCGATCAAGCTCCACAGCGGCTATCACCATCTGACCAACTGGGGCACGTGCTCGGTCTTCTGCATCATTGGCGAAAAATCGCTGCGCCCGGTCTTTCAGGCCGACGGCAGCTACGAGATGCACGAGATGCTGGACCTTGGCCTTACGATCGACGAGCGGCTGGCCGACGGTTATTATTACTCGCGGACGATCCGGCTTTTGAAAACGCTGCTGGAAAACCCGGCGCTGCTGGAGCTTCCGGCCAGCGAGGCGGTTGATTATTGAAACCATCAGGTTTCTCCGCGGCAGCGCATTGCCCCAAAGGCC
>CAZXIW010000090.1:0-6828 GCA_964640905.1 uncultured Oscillospiraceae bacterium | reverse complement strand
TCCGGAAAGCAGCTTGGAAGCTTCAACTAAATAAAACGAACTCCCCGGCATACAAAGCATGCCGGGGAGTTTGTTTCAAAAACTTCTTTGAAGTTTTGAAAAGATTTTGCAGCCCGCTACAGCGCAAAGTTTTGGCAGCTTCGCTGCCAAAATTCACGTTTGCGGGCTGAGAAGTATTTTTGGCCACGTACATGCCGCGGCCAAAAATAAATCCGATTTTCTTCGCGCCCGAAGGCGCGAGGTCTGCGAGACTTTTTTACTCTGCCCAGTAGAAGGTTTCAATTGCGCGGCTCTCGCACAGCGCCCAGACCTCGTAGAGAAGCTCGGCGGCCTCGCGGCGCGTGAGTGTCTCGGCGGAGGTCGTAACGGGGATTTCAATTCCCGCCGCGCCGAGCGCTGCATAGGAAGCCTGCGCCCAGACCGGAATGAGCGCGTCATCTTCTGCAAAGACGGCCTTGTCCTGCGCGGGCGGAAGCGAGAGAATGTTCTGGAGCATGACGGCGGCCTCGGCGCGCGTGAGGCTGGCCTCCGGGCGGAAGACCATCCCGGCATTTGAGCTGACGCCGGAGATCATCCCGCTTTTAAAGGCCGAGACGATATAAGGCCGCATCCACGCAGGCGTCTGGTTTTCGTCGGCAAAGCCGGAGGTGAGGCGGGCGCTTTCCGGCTGCGCGCCAAGGAGCTTCATTGCCATGACCAGAAATTCCCCGCGTGTGAGTGTGCTCTCCGGCTCAAAGCAGAGATTGCCTGCGATGCGCTTGCCGGTGTAGATGCCCCGGTCCTTGAGCCACATGGCCGTGTAGGAAAGATCGTCTCCGGCAAGATCCTGATACATGGCTCTGTCTGTGGGCTTGACGATTTTGATGCTTACCGTGGCGGGCTCGGAGACATTTCCAGCCGAATCGGTCGCCGTGTAGGTAAAGACGTCCTTTCCGACCCGGTTTTGCGCAGGAGTGTAGGTGAAGCTGCCGTTTTCGCCCAGCTCGACCGAGCCGCGCTTCGGCTGCCTGATGATCTGATAGGTGAGCGTATCGCCCTCAGGGTCAAGGGCGCAGAGCATGCCGCTGTTTGCGATGTTTTTATAGGTTTCCAGCTTCACATCGCGGCAGACCGGCGCGTCATTGCTGCCTGTCAGGATGGAAAAGCGGAGCGTCTGCATCGCAAGCACCTCGCCGCCTTCGATGGGGAAGAAGGAGAGGGCACAGGCGCTTTCGCGGTTTTCAGACGGGATGAGGCGAAGCTGCGAGAGCATGGCGCGGTCGAGCACGTCGCCAGCGCGCAGTGTCCTTGTGCCGAGGCAGACGGAGGCGTCAAGGCTTGACGGGACGGCGGCAACATAGACGCCCTCCAGCGCCTCGCTCTGGGAAAAGCTTTCGGCGCACAGCGCCAGACCGTCTGGCGAGGTGACGCGCAGGTCTGCGCCAAGGGCGCAGACGCTGAGAAGCAGGGTGCAGACCAGCAGCATGCAGAATCTGCGTCCGGAATGGAAACGGTGTTTCAAAATGAAGAACCTCCTGTTGATTTGATAACGCTGGTAGTGTTTGCTATGCTTTGAAAAATATACAGAAGAGGAAAAGAGTGCCCCAAAAGCTCCTTTGGAGCTTTTTTGTTAAAAAACTCTTTCAGAGTTTTTTGACAAAAAGATTTACAGCCCGCGGCAGCGCAAAGTTTTGGCAGCGAAGCTGCCAAAATTCACGTTTGCGGGCTGTAGAGTATTTTTTGCGCCGCGCATGTCGCCGCAAAAAATGATTTTAGCTTCCTTCGCGCCGAAAGGCGCGAACTCTGCGAGGCGTTTTGAAAGGCTGTGCCCCAAAAGCTCCTTTGGAGCTTTTGGGGCACGGTCTGGTTTTTGAAAGAATTCAGGAGAGCTTTGGCCGGATATACCGGGCGTTGATGTCGGGCGCGGGGCGCATGTTGATGCCGGAGACAATGCCCATTGCCATGAACATGGTCACAATCGAGCTGCCGCCGTAGCTGAAAAACGGGAGCGTCAGACCGACGACCGGGAAAATGCCAAGGCACACGCCGACGTTGATAATGATCTGCGAGGCCAGCATACCGGCAACGCCGACGCAGATGAGCCGGTTCATGTTGTTGCCGGATTTGATGCCGACATAGATGATGCGGATGATGATGGCCGTCAGAAGGATTAAAACAGCAAGGCAGCCCAGAAGCCCCAGCTCTTCGCCGACGGCAGAGAAAATCATGTCGTTGTGCTGCTCGGGGAGGGACTTGCTTTGCACCATTGTGCCGTTATAAAGCCCCTGGCCGGTGATGCCGCCGTTTTGCAGCGCACGGATGCTTCGGTTCATCTGATACCGGACGCCCTGCGCGAAGGGGTCGATGGTCTCGTCAAAGATGACGAGGATGCGGTTTCTCTGGTCGTCTCGCATCTGACTCCACAAAATCGGCGATGCTGCCGCGACCGCGCCAAGCCCCGCCAGAAACCAGAAGAGGTTGACGCCCCCAACATAGGCCATGATGATGAAGATGGCGATGTAGCACAGCGCAACGCCGAGGTCGTCGGAGATCAGAACGATCTCGCCCGCCAGAAGCAGCGTGATGCCCGTGATCTTTGCAACGGTCAGCGGCGAGGAAATTTTGTCTGATTCCACGCTCATCACCTTGGCCAGAATCAGAATGTATAGAATTTTACAGATTTCGGCCGGCTGGATGTTGAAGGGAAGAAAGCGGAAAGCCAGCCAGCTTTTGTTGCCGCCGCGCGCGACGCCAAAAATCTGAAGCATGCCGATAAAGAGCACACTGAAAATGAGCAGCAGCTCACGCCGCTCGGCGATGATATCGACGTCAATGAGCGTCAGGACAACGTAGACGATAATGCCAAGCACGAGCGCCAGCGTCTGTGTGCGCACATAGCGGGCGCTGCCGCCGTAGTTCGTGGCGCTGGAGATGACGACAATGCCAAAAATTGTGGCCGCGACGCAAAGAGACAGCAGAACCATGTCTGCTTTTCTGACAAACTCCCGGACGGCCCGGAAAATTTCGCGCATCCGCCCCACCTCCTGCTCTGCAAAAATGCGTTGATTTCAAACTATTATAGCAAATCTGCGCCCGTCTGTAAACCGGAACTTTTCAGCCCCGGCGCGCGGGCAAAAAGCTTTGCAATTTGCTATGGGATATGGTAAGATAAAATCGTGAAATTATGAAGATCATGCAAAGCGAGATGGAACTATGAGCCTGATCACAACCTCGCCTGAGCAGACGCAGCTGCTTGGGGAAAAGCTTGCGGCGCTTCTGCGCCCCGGCGATGTTATCGCTTATTACGGAGACCTCGGCGCGGGAAAGACGGCGCTCACGCGCGGCATTGCCGAGGGGCTTGGTGTGCGCGAGTGCGTCACAAGCCCGACCTATACCATTGTCAACGAATATCTTTCCGGGCGGATGCCGCTGTTTCATTTTGATATGTACAGGCTTTCTTCGAGCGAAGAGCTCTTTGACATCGGCTGGGAGGATTATCTCGCGCGCGGCGGCGTGTGCGCGGTAGAGTGGAGCGAAAACGTAGAAGACGCGCTTCAGAGCGCCATCCGCATCACGCTGGAAAAAGACCCTGTGCGGCTGGATTGGCGCACGATTACGATCGAAGGAGGCGAGCGCTTTGCGGATTTTAGCCTTTGAGTCGTCTGCCCGGGCGGCGGGCGTGGCCATTTTGGCCGATGGCGCGCTGCTGGGCGAATATTTTCAGAACTCCGGCCAGACCCACAGCCGGACACTCATGCAGATGGCGCAGAACCTTCTGGAAAACTGCGACCTGCGGCCAGAGGATGTTGACGCCTGCGCGGTTGCAAACGGGCCGGGGAGCTTTACCGGCGTGCGCATCGGCGTGGCCGCAGCCAAGGGCTTTTGCTGGGGGCGTGAGCTTCCGTGCTGCGGCGTTTCGACGCTTGCGGCCATGGCGCGCGGCGCGGCATGCATGGACGGCGTTTTCTGCGCCTGTATGGATGCAAGGCGCGAGCAGGTCTACAATGCGCTTTTCCGGGTGGAGGGCGGCGTGTTCAGCCGCCTTTGCGAAGACCGCGCAGTTTCCGTCGAGGAGCTGGGCGAAGACCTGAAAAAAATCGAAATGCCGATTTTTTTAGTTGGCGACGGCGCATTGTTGTGCTATACTACTCTTTCGGAAAGACTGCCTCAGCTGAGGCTGCTGCCGGAGCATCTTCGCCAGCAGCGCGCCTGTGGTGTGGCGCTGTGCGCATATGAGAAGCTGTGCGGCGGCGCGCCGGCAGACGCGGCCACGCTCACGCCCAATTATCTGCGCCTGTCGCAGGCGGAGCGCGCAAGGCTGGAGCGCTTGAAAACAGAAACAACGCAGACAGAAAAGGAGTAATGAAGGATGAACGAAAACAGATTTGGCCCGCATGTCCACATTATGGATCATCCGCTGGTTGCGCACAAGCTGACCATTATGCGCGACAAGGACACCAGCGTCAAGGATTTCCGGGAGCTGGTCAGTGAGATCGGCATGCTCATCACCTATGAAGCCACCCGTGACCTGCCCATGACCACCAAGCACATCGAAACGCCCATCTGTGAAATGGACGCACCGACGCTTGCCGGTAAGAAATTTGCCGTCGTCCCCATCCTGCGCGCAGGCCTCGGTCTGGTTGACGGCGTTCTTCGCATGGTTCCCTCCGCGCGCGTTGGCCACATCGGCATGTTCCGCGACGAAGAAACCCTCATTCCTCACGTCTATTTCTGCAAAATGCCCAAGGACGTTGCCGACCGCGACATCCTCATCGTCGACCCCATGCTCGCCACCGGCGGCTCTGCCGACGCCGCCATCGCCGAAATGAAGCGCCGTGGCTGCAAACACATCAAACTCATGGTTCTCGTCGCCGCCCCCGAAGGCATCAACCTTCTCCAGCAAAATCACCCCGACGTCGAAATCTACGCCGGTGCTCTCGATGAAAAGCTCAATGAACGCGGTTACATTGTACCGGGATTGGGCGATGCAGGCGACCGCATCTTCGGTACCAAATAACTCCGGCGGATCTTTTCGTCCATGGCGGCGTTGGCCTTGCTTGACGTACCCGCTGTACGCCTGCGCGCGGCCGCCTTGCCCTGAACGAAAATCTCTCGCCGGGGCGGCTCTTTTCCGCCAGAAATGCGTTGCTCGGATTCGACGTACCATCTGTACGCCTTCATCCTCGCGCCTTTTTCTGACGGAAAAAATCTCACCGGGATATGGTGTAGCGCGGCCGCCTTGCCCTGAACGAAAATCTCTCGCCGGGGCGGCCTTTTTCCGCCAGAAATGCGTTGCTCGGATTCGACGTACCATCTGTACGCCTGCGCGCGGCCGCCTTGCCCTGAACGAAAATCTCTCGCCGGGGCGGCTCTTTTCCGTCCATGGCGGCGTTGGCCTTACCCTCTTTCTGACGGAAAAGGCCTCGCAGAGTTCGCGCCCGCAGGCGCGAAGCAAATGGAAATTTATTTAATCCGGCGGCTTTGCCGACCGGAAAAATACTGCTCGACCTGCAAGTGTGGAATTTGGCCGCTGCGGCGGCCAAATAATGCGCGCAGCAGGTTGCGGGTCTTTTGCCAAAAAATTTCAAAGGAGTTTTTTGGCAGGTGAAAACGGGCTGCGCGGGCAGCCCGTTTTCCCGTAGTGGCCGATGCCCACATCGGCCAGAGATTTTCTGTAGTGGTCGATGACGATATTCGCCTGCATTCTCATCGCAGGGCGGGACTCATGTGTCCCGCCGTGATGCGCCATCCCGCCCAAAGGGCGAGACAAAGCTTTCGCAAGGAGTGTCTATGGATTTTAACATCAGAAAAGCCCGCCCGGAGGATGTAGCGCCTGTGGCGGAAATTTATGAAAAGCTCCACACGCAGGAGGAGGCCGGGCGCGCGGTCATCGGCTGGGTGCGGGGGATTTATCCGACCATCGAGGACGCCGGGCAGGCGCAGAAGGCGGGGGAGCTTTATGTGCTGGAAGCAGAAGGCGAAATTCTTGCTGCCGGGCGCATCAACCGCGCGCAGGTCGCAGAATACTGCCAGATCGACTGGCGCTATGCGGCAGAAGACGAGAAGGTCTGCGTACTCCATACGCTCGTTGTCGACCCGGAGAAGTCCGGCCTCGGCCTTGGCTCTGCGATGCTGGACTATTATGAAGCGCTTGCGCGGGAAATGGGCTGCACGGTTTTGCGCATCGACACGAACGAGAAAAACGCCGCTGCGCGCAGGCTCTATGCAAGGCGCGGCTGGCGCGAGGCGGGCGTTGTTCCCTGCTGCTTCAACGGCATTCGGGAGGTTCGGCTGGTCTGCCTTGAAAAGAGATTGGCTTTTTAAGGAAAACAGGAAAAAATACATGGATTTCCTGTGGATTCCTTGACTTTCCTGTGAAGTTTGGGTATAATCCAAATGTAGAATCGGTAGCTCCGGGCTGTTGCAGCATGGTCGGGGGCTGCTTTTGAGAAATACTGTCTGAAAGGAAGACTCTTATGATTTATACCACCGAAGTACAGCATATGTGTCCGGTCGCCAAGGGCGCATATCACGGTCCGGCTCCCATCCCCGAAGAGGGCAAGTGGGTTCAGGTCAAGGAAATTCAGGACATTTCCGGCTTTACCCATGGTGTTGGCTGGTGCGCGCCGCAGCAGGGCGCCTGCAAGCTGACGCTCAACATCAAAAACGGCATCATCGAAGAGGCGCTCGTTGAGACGCTGGGCTGCTCCGGCATGACCCATTCGGCGGCTATGGCCTCTGAGATCCTCATCGGCAAGACCATTCTTGAGGCGCTCAACACCGACCTCGTCTGTGACGCCATCAACACCGCCATGCGTGAGCTGTTCCTCCAGATCGTCTATGGCCGCA
>CAZXIW010000089.1:0-6859 GCA_964640905.1 uncultured Oscillospiraceae bacterium | reverse complement strand
AGCGAGGCGGGAGGCTGCAAAAAAATCCCCGGAAGCAAGCTTCCGGGGATTTTTGGGAACATATTACATATCGAACGGTTCCAGGTTGAGGACGGGATGGCCGACCTCGGTGAGGAAGTTCATCAGCTCTTCGGGATCGCCAGAGCCGCAGTTGGTCTCGTCAGCGATCATGTCTGCGAAGTTCTCGATGCCGTAGAGATCCTTGGCGGTCTCGTTGACCTTGTCGCGGATCTGATCCTTCAGCTCCTTCGGCAGCCAAACCAGACGAGCCAGACCGCCTTCAGCCTTCAGGAACTTCTTGGAGGCGATGTAGTGCTTGCCATGGCCCATGAAGCCCGGGGTCTGCACGCCGCCGCCAGTCATAGCAGCCATTTCGGAGAAGGTCATGCCGAGCGGGGTCATGCCGGCGAATTCACGGCAGGTGATGACAACGCCCATGGAGACAGGCTCGATGCCGCAGATGCACTCGAAGCAGCCGCAGGAGGTCATCGGATCCTCGAGCAGGGAGTACAGCGTGACATGCTCCAGAGCACCGTGGGAGTACTCAGCAACAGCCTCGTCAACGTCTTCGTAACGGCCGGTGCGCTCGTCGGTGCAGCGCTCCTTGGTAACGACCTGGCACGGACCCTGCGGGTCGAGCTCGTTGGTAGCCTTCGCATCCAGCCACGACACAGCGCCGCAGAGGCCGAGACGCTCGGGGGTAACGATGCAGACGTGGCTCGGGGAGAACGCCTGGCACATAATGCAGGAGTAGAAGACAGGCACGGATTCGTCGGTCATGGACTTCAGACGCTCGTCGCGCTTGTCGAAGATCTCGTTGGCATGCTTACGCAGCTCTGCGTTGGCCTCGTCGCCAACAACGATCTTGACCTGGCACTTGTCGACAACGGTGTCGAACTCGGACTTGATCTTTGCGTACAGGACTTCGCCGATGTGCTTGAACTTGAAGCCAGCCTCGAAGTCAGCCTTGCTGATACGGATACGGATCATGTCGCGCTGGCCGGTATGCATCATGCCTTCCACGCAGTTGAGGAAGGTGTGGATCTTACGCTCGAAGACGGGCTCGAAGTCGGGCTGCATGGCCTTGCCGGCAACCTCGACGGTGTAGCTCAGAGAAATCTTGGAGCCGACCGGGATCTCGTCGATCTCGGGGCCGACGACCTCGATCTTGTGATCCTCGATCTCGGAAGCTTCCTTGGTGGTGACGAGCTCGAAGCAGTCCTTACGGGAGCCGTCAACTTCGACCTGCATGTCGCCCTTACGGATGATTTCGCCTTCAAATGCGGAGGAGTAGGAGACGGGGATATCGATCTTCGTGATCTTCAGCTTGATGCCGCGCGCTTCAATGGAGGTGTCGATCCAGTCCTTGGTGTCATCATAGATGATGAGGGACTTGGGAACTGCCCACATATCGTCGTGGTCGTTGGTGATGACCGGGAAGCCGAGCTTGATCGCGCCAGCGCCGCAGGCGACGGTGATGTCGGGAACGGGCTTGTATGCGTTGACAAACGCGTTGATGCGGTCGAAGGTGTACTGATGGAAAGCGTCGCAGTCGCCGGGCTGGACGTTACCAAAGATCATTGCCGCACGGACAACGAGGGAGATGATGTGGCCAACGGCCCAGATCTCTTCGCCGACGGGGACAACACGGACGGGGAAGCCCATGGACAGGCCAGCTTCAACAGCCTGCTCGATGATGCCGCCCAGAAGGAATACGAAAATACCACGGGACTGATAGCCCTTGATGGTCTCGACAGCTTCCTCGGTGGAGGGCGCCGGGCCGATCATGACGACGAAGCCGGGGATATCGCCGGTAACCAGCGGAACACCAAGCTCACGAACCTCAGCGTCGGTGAAGTGGCCGTGATATGCGGTGCCTTCATACGGCGTAGCGGTCTTGACGTACTTGCAGGCTTCAATCAGCTCGGCAGCGATAGCCGTGCCGACGCCGGACTGGAAGATGGAGTGGGTTCTCGGCTCACGGAGCATCAGCGCCTTGACGTCAGCCAGGACGTCCTGGAGCTCGCCAACGGTCGTGACCTTCTTGCCGATGTATGCGTAGACACATGCCAGGCAGTAAGCGGTCGAGGGCATGTTGAGGGGAGCCTCGCGGCCGACTTCGGCAACGATCTTGTTAACTTCTTCCTCGGCCTTGGCGAACATCTCGTCAGAGCCGTTGAAGACGCGTTCGAACAATGTCTTCATTGATGGTTCATTCCTTTCAGATTCATTCTTTGTCGATTCTTGCCTTGATGGCGCGGATCTCATCGAGCGCCGTGGGGCTGCAATCGTAGGGAGAAAGGCCTTTGCGGTCGGCGTCGATGACGTCGGGATTGTAGCTGATGAAGCCCAGCAGGTCGGCCTCCGGGATTCGACTGCGAATGAATTCGCGGTCGGAATCGTCGCGGATCTTGTTGGCGACAACGCGCACGGTGTGTACGCCGATGTCCTTTGCAAGGCTCTTGATGCGCTCATAGGTCTGCACGCTTCTTGCGCCGGGCTCAATGACCACGATGAACTGATCCATCATGCTCGCCGTGCCGCGGCCGAGGTGCTCAAGCCCGGCCTCCATGTCCATGATGACAACGTCATCCTTGCGGAAAACGAGATTCGATAAAATCGCCTTGAGCATGACATGCTCGGGGCAGACGCAGCCGGTTCCGCCGGTGTCGACCGTACCCATGACGAGAAGCTTGACGCCGTTGATGTCCTTGGCAAGCTTTTCGGGGAGGTCAGAGACCTCAGGGTTGAGCTTATAGAAGCTGTTCTGGTCGTTTGCGCCGGTGCGCTCCTTGGCGAGCTGCTTCATCTTGGAGACGGGGACGATCGCGTTGACCTCTTCCTCGCTCAGACCGAGCGCCAGACCGAGATTTGCATCCGGGTCAACGTCGGCTGCGAGGACGGTACGCCCTTCGTCGGCATACAGTCTTGCAAGTGTGGACGAAAGCGTGGTCTTGCCAACGCCGCCCTTGCCGGTGATAGCTACTTTCATATGTTAAAGACCTTCTAAACTCTAAAATGTATCAGATGCCCAGAGCCGCGCGCTTTGCTTCGATGGACTCGATCATGCGGTCGCCCAGCTTCTCGATATCCTTTTCGACAACGAAGTGTGCCTCGACCCACTCCTGGCAGCCGGTCTGACCCTGCAGAAGCTCGGTGATTTCGGACGAGCCCTTGGAGTACGGATCAACGCCGAGGTAGGTCTCGATACCGGTAGCCACAACGTAGTTGCCGATGGAGACGGCCTTTTCGGACATCCATTCCGGTGCGCAGCCGCAGAGCGGAATCTGAGAAATGTTGATGCCCCAGTCCTTCGCGAGGTCGGAAGCAAGGATCATCATACGGGAGATATCGACGCAGGAGCCCATGTGCAGGATCGGGGGAATGCCGACCAGCTTGCAGACGCGCTTGAGGCCTTCGCCGCAGTACTCAGCAGCTTCGAGGTTCATGAGGCCAGCCTTTGCAGCAGCCTGAGCAGAACAGCCGGAGACGACGACGATGATATCGTTCTTGAGGAGCTTCTTCATGAGCTCGATGTGAGCGGTGTCGGGACGAACCTTGGGGTTGTTGCAGCCGACCATCGCGACAGCGCCGCGAAGGACACCGGCCTTGACAACGTCAGCCAGAGGACGGAGCGTGCCCAGAACGTCAACATGGGAGTTGCAGACGCCGTCGAGTTCCTTCTTGATGGCCTCGACAGAGTAGCCAACGCGGGCGTTGGTCTTCAGCTGCGGAATGTTGACCAGGTCATTGTTACGGTTCTTGAAGTTCTCAACAGCCATCTTCACGATCGCCTTTGCGTTCTCAGCGGCGGTTTCCTCGTGGAACTCGATGTAGTCGCTGTCCGGCATACGGGCAATGGGAGAGGTGGTGATGAACTTGGTGTGGAAGCACTTGGAGAGCGGGCCAAGAGCCGGGAAGATGCACTGCACGTCGACGACGATGGCTTCGCAGGCGCCAGTCAGAACGACGTTTTCCTGCTGCAGGAAGTTACCTGCCATCGGGATGCCGTGACGCATGACAACTTCGTTACCGGTGCAGCAGACGCCGGCGACGTTGATGCCCTTCGCGCCGTTTTCCTTGGCAAGAGCGATCATCTCGGGATCCTGCGAATAGAAAACGACCATTTCGGACAGCGACGGGTCGTGGCCGTGGACAATGATGTTGACCATGTCCTTTTCCATGACGCCGATGTTGGCGTGGGTGTCAACGGGGGACGGAGTTCCGAACAGAACGTCGGAGAATTCGGTGCCCATCATGGAGCCGCCCCAGCCGTCGGACAGACCGGCGCGCAGAGACTGCTTGATGAGAGCCTCGGGCAGAGAGGAGCAGCCCATGTGCGTCATGTGCAGAGACTGCGAAACCTCGCGGTCGATTGCGCGCGGCTCGATGCCGGCTTCTGCCCACAGCTTCTGGGTGTGCTCAGGAGCGCGCTTCAGGAAGCGCTGCGTGCCGAACGGCTTGCCGTACTCAAGCAGGCCGACCTCGGCGACTTCGTGAGCCAGGTCATAAATGTCCTTACCCTCGGTCTCGATGCCCCACTCGGTAGCGATTCTCTTCAGCTTCTCGGGGTCTTTGACCTGGTAAGCGCCGCCCTCGTGTGCCTGATACAGGGTATGGCAGATCTGACGGCCATGGTCGGAGTGCGTTGCGGCGCCGCCTGCGGTGAAACGCAGATAGTTACGGCCGACGATACCGTGAACGTCGCAGCCGCAGATGCCGCGCGGAGCCTTCGGGGTGATGCGGCAGGGGCCCATGGAGCAAATACGGCAGCAAGTACCGGCTTCACCGAAGCCGCAGTGCGGCGTCTGGTTCTTGACGCGCTGCTGCCAGGAGTCTGCGCCAACCTTCTTGCCGGTTTCAAGCAAGGTGTTGGTCGCTTCTTCCATCTGTTCAACTGTGATTAAGCGATCCCAATCCATCGATGATGTCTCCTCCTAAATAAATAAGTTCTAGCGGCGTGCCCGAACCGCTGAAGCGCGGAGCGGGCGCTGGGGAAAAGGGGAAAACGGTATGTCCAGAGGACAAGACCGAGCAGACACGCACAGCCGGAAACCATTAAAACGGCAGGGCATGCCTATTTCAGCTTGCCTCTATTCTATCAAGTTGCATGAAGATTGTCAACTCAAGCAGTGCAATTTTATCGATAATTTCTCAATGTATTATTTGGGGGTGTTTCCAATAAAAATGATATAATGCTCCGGGAAAAATCGAAGAAAAATGTCTCCGCCGATTTCCAGCAGGAGACATTTTGACGTCACGAACCCATATGAACATTGATATGCGGGTATGTCATTTCTATTCTGGCCTCTGCAAAGCTCCGGCCAATCGCTTCCAGAACGTCATAATACACGTCCCAGTAGTCGGCTGTGGCGACCCAGAGCCGGAGCGTGTAGCACGCGCGGCCGTCGGCGTAGGCAGACAGGCGGGCAAAAATGGGATGAGCCTGGTCGCGCTTTGGATGCTCGCCTGCGCGCGTGAGCGCGGCCTTGACGCGCTCGATGTCTGTGTCCGGCGAGACCTGCACAGTGATTTCCAGACGCCGGGTCTCGCTGCCGGTGACGGTCGTGATCTGCGCGGCGGCGACCTGACTGTTGGGAAGATGCACCAGCTGGTTGTCCGGCGTGGCAATTTGTGTATAGAAAACGCCGATTTTCTGCACCGTGCCGGATTTTCCGCTGACCTCGATGAAATCGCCGAGCTTGAAGGGGCGGGTCGTGAGCAGCACCACCGCACCGGCGAGATTGGAAAGCGTGTCCTGAATGGAAAGCGAGACGGCAAGCCCGGCCACGCTCAAAATGGCAAGCAGCGACGAGGTGTCAATGCCGAGCGTTCCGGCCAGAAGCATCACGGCCAGAAAGACCAGCACGATCTTGACCGCCGCGCGGAGGAAGGCGTGAAGATTTTTTTCGAGCTTTGAACGCGAGAGCATCTTTTCCGTCGCCGAAAGCAGAATTTTGATGAATACAATGCATATCACAAGTAAGATGGCGGCAGATACTAATTTTGACAGGGAAATAGTGTCAAGAAAACGCGTGAGCGCTGTCTTTGCCTGCGCGGCGGAGTCGGCAGAGTCGGCGCTCAGAAGCGCCCCGGCTGTAAAAAGAAATGGCTGCACAAAATTTTCCTCCCGAAAAATAAAATGGAAAAGCAGGAAAAACCGGACGCCGCGACGGCGGCGTCCGGCAAAGGGGTTATTCCTGCGGCTGGGAAGCGTCGGCGCTTTGCGTGTCCGCCCCGGAAGCATCCGGTGCGGGCTCGTCACAGGGCGCGGCGAGGCGCTTTGCCTCCGCGTTTACATAGGTCATCAGCTCATCGCCGGTGATGGTCTCCTTTTGCAGAAGATAGAGAGCCACCTCGTCGAGAAGCTCACGGTGCTCACGCAGGATCGATTTGGCCGTCTCGAAGCAGCTTCCAAGAAGCTTCTGAATCTCCTGGTCGGCGGCATAGGCCGTGTCGTCGGCGCAGTTCATCATGGTGCTGCCGTCGAGATAGGGGTTGGAGACGGTGGAAAGCGCCATGAGGCCAAAGCGCTCACTCATGCCGTACTGCGTGACCATCTTTCTTGCAAGCTCGGTCGCGCGCTCAATGTCGTTCGATGCGCCGGTCGTTGCAATGCCAAAGACGAGCTGCTCGGCGGCGCGGCCGCCAAGGAGCGTTTGCAGCTCAACCAGCAGCTCCTCGCGGCTGGAGAGGAATTTTTCCTCCTCGGGCGTCTGCATCGTGTAGCCGAGCGCGCCGGAGGTATGGGGGACGATAGTGATCTTGGAGACCGGCTGGGTGTGCTTCTGGAGCGCCGCGACCAGCGCGTGGCCGACCTCGTGGTAGGAGACGATGCGCTTTTCCATATCGGTCAGCA
>CAZXIW010000088.1:0-6942 GCA_964640905.1 uncultured Oscillospiraceae bacterium | reverse complement strand
CGCAGATGAAGGCGTACCGTGTGTAAGTCCTTCTAAATCTCACCCGGCGTGGGATTTTCCGGCAAGGCAAGGTGAAAAGGCGCAGGCGTATCGGGTATACTCCAAGCCTTTTCTAACGCAGCATTGCTGGAAAAGACCCGCCGGTGTTTAGTGCTTGGGAAGAAGCAGGCTCTTGCCGCCCATATACGGCTGAAGGCACTTGGGAATGGTCACGCTGCCGTCGGCCTGAAGGTGGTTTTCAAGGAAGGCGATGAGCATGCGGGGAGGGGCGACGCAGGTGTTGTTGAGGGTATGGGGAAGGTAGGTTTTGCCGTCTTCGCCTTTGACGCGGATGGAGAGGCGGCGGGACTGGGCGTCGCCGAGGTTGGAGCAGGAGCAGACTTCAAAGTATTTCTGCTGGCGGGGACTCCAGGCTTCGATGTCGCAGGATTTGATCTTGAGGTCGGCAAGGTCGCCGGAGCAGCATTCGAGCTGGCGAACCGGGATTTCAAGGTTGCGGAAGAGCTCAACGGAATTTCTCCACAGCTTTTCATACCAGGCCATGGAATCTTCGGGCTTGCAGAGGACGATCATCTCCTGCTTTTCAAACTGATGGATGCGGTAGACGCCGCGCTCTTCAAGGCCGTGGCTGCCGACCTCCTTGCGGAAGCAGGGGGAGTAGGAGGTAAGGGTCTGCGGCAGACTGCTCTCCGGCAGAACCTGATCGATAAAGCGGCCGATCATGGTGTGCTCGGACGTGCCGATGAGATAGAGGTCTTCGCCCTCGATCTTATACATCATGGCCTCCATCTCCGGGAAGGACATGACGCCCTTGACCACGTCGCCGTGCATCATAAAGGGCGGAATGACATAGGTAAAGCCCTTTTCGTCGATCATGAAATCGCGCGCGTAGGCCAGGACTGCCTCATGCAGTCTGGCGATATCGCCAAGCAGATAGTAAAAGCCCATACCGGCCACGCGGCCTGCGGCGTCTTTGTCGATGCCGTCGAAGCGCGCCATGATATCCACATGGTGGGGAATTTCAAATGCAGGCACAACGGCCTCGCCGAAGCGCTCGACCTCGACGTTGCAGCTGTCGTCCTTTCCGATGGGAACGGAGGGGTCAATGATGTTCGGGATGACGTACATGATCTCGCGGATGCGCGCGTCCGTCTCGGCAATTTTCTGGTCAAGCGCCGCGCGGCGCTCATCGTCCTGCTTGACGGCAGCGTTGTTGCGGTCGATCTGCGCCTGAAGCTCAGCTTTCTTTGCCTCATCGTCGCACTTTTTAAGCTGGCCGTAAAGAGGCCCGTTGGCCTTCGAGAGCTTGTTGCGTGCGGCCTTGAGGCTTTCGACCTCGGCGATGGCGCTTCTGCGCGCGGCATCGAGGGCGATGACCTCGTCTACCAGCGGAAGCTTTTCGTCCTGAAACTTTTTGCGGATGTTTTCCTTGACGACCTCGGGGTTTTCACGTAAAAATCTGATATCAATCATGACTGATCTCCTTACTGCTCCAAAAGCTTTTCATATTCCGCCAGCGCGGACTCATCCAGATAATCCTTATAGCGCTCCACAGTCTCCATTGCGCGCGAGAAGGTCACATTGCCCTCGCGCGTCTGGCAGCGCATCGCAGTCAAAAGCGCCTCATAGGCCGCCTTTGTATGCGTAAGCTCCTGCTCCGCCGCCCTGCGCTGCGCCTGCTCGGTCTGCCCGGCCTGCTCGGCCTGCTCCAGAAGCGTCTCGCCGCGCGCCGTCTCTTCCTCCAGCTGCTGCTGCACCTGTGAGAGCTCGTCCTTGAGCGACTGCTTTTCCTCCTGTAGCGCCCGGTTCTCCTCCTGGAGCTTGACGGCGTTATCAAGCGCGCTCATCGACGCGGCACTCAGCTCGGAGATGGTGCTCTTGGATGAGTGCGTCTGCAAAATAAGCGACAGCAGCACCAGCAAAAACGCCACCGCGAACAAGATCGCCATATACCGAAGCAGCGCCGCCTTGCGCGCCTCGCTCAACGGCGCGGCAGACTGCGGCATGTCCTTTTTTTCTTCCTCCATTTACGGTTTCTCCTTTCCCTGCACCAGCACAAGCGCCTCATAGAGCCGCTGTAAATCCTCCTGGCCGTAATATTCCAGCTCGATTTTTCCCTTGCGCTTGCCGGATATGATCTTCACGCCGCGGCCAAGGCGGCGCGTCAGATTCTTTTCGCACTCAGCCAGATAGTCGACCTCAACCGGCTTTGTCTCCGGCTTCGGCGTCTGTCTGCCGAGCTTTTTACACATGGCCTCCGTCTGGCGGACGGAGAGCTGAAGCTGGACGACCTTCTGCGCCACAGCCAGCTGCTCTTTTTCATCGCGCAGCGAAAGCAGCGCCCGCGCGTGCCCGGCGGTCAATGCCCCCGCCTCTACCATGGCAAGAAGCTCCAGCGAAAGGCTCAGAAGCCGCATCGCGTTTGCTACCGCCGGGCGGGATTTGCTCACGCGCTCGGCGACCTGCTCCTGCGTCAGACCGTATTCTCCGATGAGCTGCTGATAGCCTCTGGCCTCTTCGATCGGCGTGAGGTCGGCGCGCTGCAAATTTTCAATGAGCGCCAGCTCCATTGCCTTTTTATCGTCGGCCTCGACGACGACAACAGGAACCTCCCGCAGACCCGCCAGCCGCGCCGCGCGCCAGCGGCGCTCACCGGCGATGATCTGGTAGTAACCAGTATCGAGCAGGCGAACCGTCAGCGGCTGAATGACGCCGTGCTGGCGGATGGAATCGGCCAGCGCCGAAAGCTCCTCCTCGTCAAAGCTCTTTCGCGGCTGAAGCCGGTTCGGCTCGATTCTCTGAAGCGGCAAAAGCAGGGGACTTTGCTGCGGCGCAGCCTGCATGGCGCTCTCGCCGAGCAGCGCGCCGAGCCCTTTGCCCAAACCCTTGGATGCTGCCATAAGATCAGTCTCCTTTTCTGAGAATTTCCTGCGTCAGCGCGTCATACGCTGCCGCGCCGCGGCTGAAGCGGTCGTAAGCAAAAACGGGCAGACCGTGGCTCGGTGCTTCCGACAGGCGGACGTTGCGCGGAATGACGGCGGCAAAGACCTTGCCCGGGAAATGGCGGCGCACCTCAGCCGCAACCTGCGCGGAAAAGTTGGTTCGGCCGTCGTACATGGTAAGCAGCACACCAAAAATGGAAAGCGTCGGGTTCAGCCCGCGCTTGACGGCGCGCAGCGTTGTCATCAGGTCAGAAAGTCCCTCAAGTGCATAATACTCGCACTGAACGGGAATCAAAATCTCATCCGCCGCGCACAGCGCGTTGAGCGTCAGAAGCTCCAGCGACGGCGGGCAGTCAATGAAAATATAATCGTATTGCGCGCGAAGCGGCTCAAGCGCATCGCGCAGGCAGTATTCCCGCCGCTCCAGCCCCACAAGCTCCACGCCCGCGCCCGAAAGCGCCGCGCCGGAGGCGAGAAGGTCGGCATACTGCGTGTGGATGATGGCCTCCTGCGCCGGGCGGCGGTCGATCACAAGCTCATAGGTCGAGACGGCCACCTCGTTTTTATCCACACCAAGGCCGGAGGTTGCGTTGGCCTGCGGGTCAAAGTCACAAAGCAGTGTCTTCTTTCCCGCCTTTTGAAGCCCGGCTGCCAGATTGACCGCCGTTGTCGTCTTGCCGACGCCGCCCTTCTGGTTGACCAGCGCAATGATTTTTCCCATTGCCGCGCCTCCTTTTCCTGCATGCGCGCGTATTTGCGCAATTTTGTAGTATATATTATAGTCTGCACCTTCTGGAATTGCAACAGGAAAAAGCCGTCTTGCATCCCCTGCGCAGGTATGATAAAGTAAGCGGCAGTATGAATTGTTTGCAGGAGGCACAGCCTATGCTCCCGGAGCTTTCCCCCGCATGGCAGACGCTTTTGCAAAGCGAGCTGCAAAAGCCGTATATTGCCCAGCTTGCGCAGGCGCTGACGCTGGCCTATCAGCGCGAGTGCGTCTATCCGCCGCGCGAGGCGCTTTTTTCCGCGTTCGCGCTGTGCCAGCCGGAGGATGTGCGCGTGGTCATCCTCGGCCAGGACCCCTATCATGAGCCGGGGCAGGCCAACGGCCTTGCCTTTTCCGTTTCACCGGGAACACCGCTTCCGCCGTCGCTGCGAAATATTTATCAGGAGCTGGAGGCAGATCTCGGTATCCCGCCAAGCCGAAACGGTGACCTGCGCCACTGGGCAAAGCAGGGCGTGTTTCTTCTCAACAGCGTCCTGTCCGTGCGCGCGCATGAGGCAAACTCCCACAAGGCGCTCGGCTGGCAGCAGCTGACCGACGCTGTGGTCGGCGCGCTCCGGGCGCTTCCGCAGCCGATCGTCTTTCTTCTCTGGGGCGCGCAGGCACAGAAAAAGGCCGCCTGCGCGCGCGAAAGCCCCTATCCGCGCCTGGTTCTTTCCAGCGCGCACCCGAGCCCGCTGAGCGCATATCGCGGATTTTTCGGCAGCAGACCCTTCTCCGCCGCCAACCGCTTTCTTGTTTCGCACGGTGAAATTCCGATTGATTGGAAAATTCCCGAAGATGCACAAAATCAGCCGCCGGAGGCTTGAAATTTTTTCGCATAAAAACTTAAATTTTTTCGGATTTTCCTGTTGAAATTTCCGACGTTCTGTCATAGAATAATCCAAGTTGGATTTATGCCGGGCAGTTGGTTTTTTCTTCAATTCGTTGGTTTTCCCACGATTGCGTCTGGCAGGGGAGGTCGATCACAGATGCTGCACGTTGTTCTTGTTGAGCCGGAGATCCCGGCCAATACCGGCAATATCGCGCGCACCTGCGCGGCAACCGGAAGCGTTCTGCACCTCATTCGCCCGCTCGGCTTTGACATTTCCGACAAGGCCGTCAAGCGCGCGGGGCTGGACTACTGGCATCTGGTAGACGTGCGGGACTATGAGAGCATGGATGATTTCTTCGCGAAAAACGAGGTTTCCTGCATGCGCCTGTTCTCCACCAAAGCCCCCAGACGCTACGACGAGGTCGACTACCCGGACGGCAGCTATCTTTTCTTCGGCAAGGAAACGAAGGGGCTTCCCGAAGCGTTTCTCGCCGCACATTATGACAGCTGCGTCCGCATTCCCATCCGCGCCGAGGCCAGAAGTCTGAATCTTGGCAATTCTGCCGCCATCGGCGTCTTTGAGGCGCTGCGGCAGCAGAGCTTTCCGCATCTTCAAAACCAGGGGCGGATGGTCAACTGGTAAGCCTGGAATGGGCGCTGTTCATTCCGGTACTGTTTTGCTATGCAAAAGCATAGCAAAATATGAAATGCGCCATTTTCTCGCCCCTTCGGGGCAGCCGAAAATGATGCGCGAAAACTTCATGCGCTATACTTTTGCCCTATTTCGCAGTGTGCCTTAGCGCATGAAGTTTCAAGCACACAAGGAGGAGCTTCGATGAACTACAACAAAAAATCCGTAGAAGATATCGCCGTCAGCGGCAAGCGCGTTTTATGCCGCTGCGACTTTAACGTTCCCACCAAAGACGGTAAGATCACCAGCGACAAGCGCATCGTCGCGGCGCTGCCGACGATCGAGTATCTTGTAAAGCACGGCGCGCGCGTGATTCTCTGCTCGCACATGGGAAAGCCCAAGGGCGAGTTTAAGCCGGAGCTGTCGCTCAAGGTCGTAGCCGAGCGCCTGTCGGAGCTTCTCGGTAAGCCCGTCAAGATGGCAGCCGATGTTGTTGGCGAAAGCGCGCAGGCACTGGCCGCGTCGCTGAAAGACGGCGATGTCATGCTGCTGGAAAATACCCGCTTTGAAAAGGGCGAGACGAAAAACGACCCGGAGCTTTCCAAAAAGCTTGCCTCTCTGGCCGATATTTTTGTAAACGACGCCTTCGGCACAGCGCACCGCGCGCATGCCTCGACGGCCGGTGTGGCAGAGTATCTGCCGGCTGTGTGCGGCTATCTTGTCGAGAAGGAAGTTTCCATCATGGGTAAGGCGCTTGCAGCCCCCGAGCGGCCGTTTGTGGCAATTCTCGGCGGCGCGAAGGTCTCCGACAAGCTGAACGTCATCAACAACCTTCTTGAGAAGGTCGATACCCTCATCATCGGCGGCGGCATGGCCTACACCTTCCTCGCCGCGCAGGGCTATGGCATCGGCAAGAGCCTTTTTGACGCAGAAAAGGTCGACTACTGCAAAGAGATGATGAAAAAGGCAGAGGAAAAGGGCGTAAAGCTCCTGCTCCCGGTCGATACCGTTGTCGCCGCGTCCTTCCCCAGCCCCATTGACGCGCCGATCGAGGTCGAGACCGTTGCATCCAGTGCGATTCCCGCTGACAAAGAGGGCATGGATATCGGCGAAAAGACCCGCGCGCTGTTTGCCGAGGCGGTAACGGGCGCGAAGACCGTTGTGTGGAACGGGCCGATGGGCGTATTTGAAAACCCCATCCTCGCCAGAGGCACCATCGCCATGGCGCAGGCGCTGGCCGATTCTCAGGCCACGACCATCGTTGGCGGCGGCGACTCGGCGGCTGCCTGCGAGCAGCTCGGCTTTGCAGACAAGATCACCCACATCTCGACCGGCGGTGGCGCATCGCTCGAATTCCTTGAGGGACTGGAGCTGCCTGGCATCGCCTGCCTTCAGGATAAATAAATAACGCACGCCGCCGGGTCTTTTCCGCCATCGCCGCGTTTGAAAGCGCTTGACGAACACACGGTACGCCTGCATGCTTTCACCTTGCTCTGACGGAAAATCCCTCGCCGGTGCGAAGCTTTGAATTTATACTATGTGGAATCGGCGAAATTCACCCTCCGGATCGGTGCAACGCAGCATCACCGATATGGCAAGCCGCCTCTAACAAAGGATGAGCGGAAAAGTCCGCCGGGAAGCTCGGCGAGAGATTTTTCGGCAAGCCAAGGTGAAACGGCGCAGGCGTATCGCTGATACGTCAAGCCGGTTCTAACGCAGGATTGGCAGAAAAGTCCGCCGGAAGCTCGGCGAGAGATTTTTCGGCAAGCCA
>CAZXIW010000087.1:0-6954 GCA_964640905.1 uncultured Oscillospiraceae bacterium | reverse complement strand
GCTGGCGGGCTTCTATAATATTTTCCGGCCGGAGACGAATTTTGCCGCGATGTTCCGCTCGTCTGCAAGATAGACCATCCGCTCAAGCCGCGCACGGGGCGAAAGCGGCTGCGGATGCTCGAGATTCCCGTCGTCCAGCACCACCGCATCAAGCGCATAGCCGTCTAAGAACGAGCCGACCTTGCCGAAAAATTCGCCGCCGCCCATCGTGGCAAGATAAAATGCGCGCTCAAAGCTAAGAGGCTTCACGCTCTGGTCAAGTAACCGCCAGCGAAGCTTCGAGGCCTGAATCGCGTGCATCATGGCTTTCAGCAAGCTCTCGCTGCTGCCGCCAGCCACGTCGCTTGCAAGACCCACATGAAGCCCCCGGTCAATAAACTGACCCACGGGCGCAACGCCGGAGGCGAGGTTCATATTGGACTCCGGCGAATGGGCGATAAACACGCCGTTTTTCATCATCAGCTCCTGCTCAGCATCATTTGAGTGTACACAGTGCGCCATGATGCACGGATACGAGCCGCCGAACATACCAAACTGCTCATATGCCTCGCCATAGAATTTTGCGCGCGGGCAAAGCTCCTTCACCCACGCGATCTCGCCCAGATTTTCAGAGAGGTGACTTTGCACCGGCAGATCATATTTTGCCCGCAGGCGGGAAAGCGCATACATTAAATCATCCGTACAAGACGGAATAAAGCGCGGGGTGATGATCGGCTTTGTAAGCCGGAAGCGCTCGCTGGACTGCAAGATCCAGCTTTCCGTGTCGCGGATGGCCTGATTGGTAGAAATCTCGCGAAGATAGGCCGGGCAGTTCCGGTTCATGTTTACCTTGCCGACAAAGGTCGAAAGCCCCGCATCTTCTAATTTCTGCATCAGAAGCAGCGTCGCAGGCAGATGCAGCGTCGCAAAAATGCACGCGCGCGTGGTCGTGCTGTGAAGAAGTCTTGTAACAAAGCTCTCATAGGCCGCCTCGGCATAGGCAAGATCTTCGTACTTGGACTCCTCGGGGAAGGTATAGGTGTTCAGCCAGTCGAGAAGCTCCAGATCCATCCCCAGCCCGCGGAAGGAAAACTGCGGCGCATGGACATGCAGGTCTGTCATACCGGGAATGATGAGCTTTCCCGTGTAGTCGAAGACCTCCAGATTTTCAAAGCGCGCGGGCTTTTCCCGGAAGACGCCTGCCGCCTTCCCATCCCGGCACAAAAGCCAGCCGTCGTCCAGAATTTCAATGGTATCGGGACTGCTGTTGTAGAGCAGCGTCCCGCGCAGAAAAAACGCTTCGCCCATGATGCTCCCTCTCTCAAGCGCCGCGCCCGGTGCGCGGCTTTTTCGTATTCTTATATTTATGATAGCATGTTTTTTCCCGCTTTTCCACGCTGCTTTTTCGTCAAACTCCACGAAATCTGCCGCCCGGAACACAGCAAATCGGCAAACGCCCTGAAAACCTGAAAATTTTTCAGGTCTCTTGTGGAAAACGCACAGTTTTTCCGAAAAGCGTCCGCGTCACATTGAATAAAATCGACCGCCCGTTTCTGTACAAAAACCACAAACATCCAAAAAACCTAAAACTTTTTTAGGCTCACAACGCCGTTTTCCCGAAAAAAGATACAAAAACTAAATATTTTTTAGAAAGGGGATTGCATTCTTTGACCAAATCATGTAGAATGTAACCACCTGATTCGATGCAAAATTTTTTGTCTGTTTTGCACGAATTCAACGCAACACAAATTTTTAGGAGGAAATGCTGAAATGAAAAAGATCATTGCCCTGCTTCTGGCGCTGGTCATGGTTTTCGCTCTGGTAGCCTGCGCTTCCAAGACTGAAACCGCCACCACGACAGAGCCTACGACCGAGGCTTCCACGGAAGCTGCCGCTCCTGCAACGGAAGAGGCGGAGGAAGCTCCCGCCGAGGCCGCAGCACCCGCTGATTTCAAGGTTGGCTTCATCATGCTTCATGACGAAAACTCCACCTATGACCTGAACTTCATCAACGGCGCGAAGGAAGCTGCCGAGGCTCTGGGCGTTGAGTACGTCATCAAGACGAACGTTCCCGAAGGCCAGGAGTGCTACAACACCGCCGCTGAGCTTGCAGACGACGGCTGCAACATCATCTTCGCCGACTCCTTCGGCCATGAGGACTACATGATCCAGGCCGCCAAGGAGTTCCCCGAGGTTCAGTTCTGCCACTCCACCGGCACCAAGGCTCACACCGAGGGTCTTGCCAACTACCACAACGCTTTCGCCTCCATCTATGAAGGCCGCTATCTGGCTGGCGTTGTTGCCGGCATGAAGCTCAACGAGATGATCGAGAACGGCGAATTCACCGCAGAAGAGGCCAAGATCGGCTACGTCGGCGCATTTACCTACGCTGAGGTTATCTCCGGCTACACCTCCTTCTTCCTGGGCGCACGCTCCATCTGCCCGACCGCCACGATGGAAGTTACCTTCACCGGCTCCTGGTACGACGAGACCGCCGAGAAGGAAGGCGCACAGAAGCTCATCAACAACAACTGCAAGCTCATCAGCCAGCACGCTGACTCTATGGGCGCTCCGACCGCCTGCGAGACCGCTGGCGTTCCCAACGTCTCCTACAACGGCTCGACGCAGGCCGCTGCTCCCAACACCTACCTGATCTCCTCCCGTATCGACTGGGCTCCGTACTACAAGTACGCGATCTCTGCCTGCATGAACGGCGAAGCGATCGACGCTGACTGGACCGGCACACTGGCCACCGGCTCTGTCGTTCTGACCGAGCTCAACGAGAACGTTGTCGCTGCCGGCACGGCTGAAATGCTCGAGACCGTCAAGGCTGAGCTTGAAGACGGCACGCGCCATGTCTTCGACACCGCTGCTTTCACCGTGGAAGGCGCACAGCTGACCTCCTCCATGGCGGACGTTGACACCGACCCGGATTACACGCCCGACACCGAGGCCATCGTAGACGGCTACTTCGCAGAGTCCCTCTACCGTTCCGCTCCGTACTTCCAGCTGAACATCGACGGCATCACGATGCTCGATACCGCGTTCTAATCTCAGAATACCTACAAAAATGAGCCGCCTTCGGGCGGCTCATTTGCGTCTTCTAAAAACCGCCCGGCAGCAAAGCTGCCGGGCGGTTTCGGTTTCAGTTTCAGCCTGCGGCCTCCTGAGAGTTCCCATCGAAGGTCTCCACGCGGCGGATCTTTCCGCCGATCGCGGCAAACTTTCCGATGATATCCTCATAGCCGCGCTCAATATAATGCGCGTCCTCAATGGTCGTTGTACCCTCGGCGCAGAGCGCCGCAATGACCATCGCCGCACCGGCGCGCAGGTCGCATGCGCGCACCTCACAGCCGTGCAGCTGGCTCACGCCGTCGATCACAGCGGTCTTGCTTTCAACCTGAATGCTTGCGCCCATGCGGTTGAGCTCTGCCGTGTAGCGGAAGCGGTTATCATAAATACCCTCTGTCACAAGGCTCGTCCCCTCGGCCAGCGCCATGCAGACGGCGATCTGCGGCTGCATATCCGTTGGGAAGCCGGGATAGGGAAGCGTCTTGACATTGGAGCGGCGCAGTCGGGCCGAGGACTCGACCCGGATGGAATCATCATATTCTGTGACCCTTGCGCCCATCTCGCGCAGCTTTGCCGTGATGCAGTCGAGATGCTTCGGGATGACGTTCTCCACCAGCACATTGCCGCCGACTGCTGCCGCAGCGGCCATATAGGTTCCGGCCTCGATCTGGTCGGGGATGATCGTATAGCTGCCGCCGGTGAGCGTCTTCACGCCGCGCACCTTGATGACATCCGTCCCCGCGCCGGAGACCTTCGCCCCCATCGCGTTCAGGAAGTTTGCAAGATCGACAATATGCGGCTCTTTCGCGCAGTTTTCGATGATGGTCATGCCGCTGCAAAGAACGGCGGCAAGGAGAATATTCATCGTTGCGCCAACCGAAACGATATCCAGATATACATGCCCGCCCTGAAGGCCGCCCTCGGGCGCGTCGGCGCAAACATAGCCGCCAACCTGGTCGACGCTTGCGCCCATGGCCTCAAAGCCCTTGATGTGCTGGTCGATGGGGCGCACGCCAAAGTTGCAGCCGCCGGGCATGGCCACGCGCGCATGGCCGAATCTGCCAAGCTCCGCGCCGATGAGATAATAGGACGCGCGAATGCGGCGCACCAGCTCAATCGGCGCCGTTGCATTGCGCACACGTGAGCAGTCGATCTCCAGCGCGTTGCGGGACGGCTTGCGGATCACCGCGCCCATATTGCTTAAAATTTCAAGCAGCAGCCGCACATCCGAAATGTCCGGAACATTTTCGATCCGGCATACGCCGTCGACCAGAAGGCTTGCGGGGAGAATGGCAACGGCGGCATTTTTTGCGCCCGAAATGCTGACAGAGCCGGACAGCTTCGCGCCGCCCTGAACAATATATTTAATCAAAGTTCAAATCCCTCTTTGGTAAGAGTATTTCCTGAAAGCTCAGAAGTACAGGTGGCAATTCGCACCACCAATAAGAATACCACAAGCGGCAGACATTGTAAAGGAAAAATGACAAAACAGGAACAAATTTCTCATCTGTTTTCCCTTCGCCTGCGCCCTCAGTCTTCGACCAGCTGCGACGTAAGCTGACGCACCTCGCGCGTAATGCCGCTGACATGGAACGCGCCCGCGTCCGTTTCGATTTTCCAGACCGGCACAAAGCGCAGTGCCGATGAAGCCGTCTCCGAGTGGACATAGCCCTGTGTGCAGGAAATGATCTGGCTGCCGACCCAGCCGAGGCTGTCGCGGCTGGAAAGGAGCGCGACCAGCGCGTCGGCGCAGGAAATACAGGCTTCCTCCGAAACGCGGACGATCTCGCCCGCCGGGTAGAGCGTCCCCTCGACACTCGAGAGCGCACTGTTGCGGTATGTAAAGATGAGCGCGCTTTCAAAAACCGGAACGCCAAGCAGACTCTGCTCCGCGCGCAGCTGATACACGCCGGCTGACTCACGCACAGGCTCATCCAGCGCGGCGCAGTCAAATTCCATTGCGCGCAGATAGCGCCTGGTCGCGCGGGTCAGATCGCGCGCGCTTTTGCTCTCGCGCAGACGCACACTTACCTCGCCGCTCCGGCTGAGTGTAAAGCTGCCGGCGTCTGAAAAATAGTCTGCAAGCGTACGCGCGGAGGTCTCCTGCGCGTGAAGGCCGCTTCCCAGCAGCGCCTGCGCAGCCGCGCGCGCGTCGGGCTGTGTCAGCTCGATGCTGTAGAGCGTCTGGCTGGCCGGGAGACTGGCTGCATCCAGCGCAATGCCATAGGAGGCATAGAGCGCGGAGAGCTTTTCGTGAACCTGCTTTTCCTCGCTGCTTCTGGCCGTCTGCGTCGGGACGACCGTTGGCAAAAGCCCCACAATGGCCAGCACAAGAATGAGAAGAATCAGATTTTTGATTTTGGAAACAGACATGCGCTTCCCTCCTCCGCGCTAGGACTGCCAGCCGGCGCTGATGCCGGAAAAGCTGTCGCTGTAGACCAGCCGCAGCGCGCTTCCCGCCGGGACGATTGCCGCCGCCTGCGCGCTCGGCAGAAGGGGAAGCGTCTGCGCATCGAGTGTATAGGTTCTCAGAAGCAGCTGCGCCTGCACAACGCTTGTGCCGGAGAAGCGAACCTGCGCCGCATGCCCGCCCGGAAGCGTCACGGGGATCGCATTCAGGCAGTAATCAAAGCTGCAAACCGTCTCTGTTCCCTCCTGTGTAAGCTCGGTCAGATACAGCCGCGCGTCGCCAGACGCGCCGGAGGACATCGTCCCAAGCAGCGCCCGGGCGCACTCGACCAGCTCCGCCTCGCTGTCTGACGCGGCCTGGAAGCGCACGGACTGCGGGTCGGCTCTGAGCTGCAAAAGCCCGGCAGCCGAGATGCTCAGCGCGTAGCCGGTTTCCGTATAGGTCGTGGTTCCGCTGTCGTCGGTGTAGCGCGAGTCACCATAGGGGTTAAAGCCGAGGCTTGCGGCCAGCGCGTCAGAAAAGCGCGCCTCGCAGGGATTGGCCGCCTGCGCGGCCTGTAGCTGCGGCGTCTGCGCCGGGAGCAGGCAGAGCGGCTCAACGGCCTCATAGTATCCCCCGGTATCCTCAAAGGCAAAGATGCTGCCGTCCGGGGTGCAGCTTTGCAGCAGCTGCTCAAGCGTTTCGGCCTCAAGCTGCGTCTGGCTGGCGTAGATCTCATCCGAGACCAGATACAGCATCACCCGCTCCTCCTGCGCAGCAAGAACAAACCACTGCGCGCGCTGCGTCAGCGCCGTCTGCACATGAAGCCATGAGCTGACAAGCGCGGCAGAGACCTCGCCGGGGTAGCAAAAGGCGACCGAGGTCTTCCCCAGCGCCGCCTGAAGCGCGCTTTCGGAAACAGGGCTGGGCGCTTCGGCGCTCTCCAGCGTCTGGCCAAGCGCCGCGCCAAACTGCTCAAAGGCCGCGTCCAGCGTGTCAAAGTCATATTGAAAGCTCGTCCTTCCGGCCGGATTGCGCACGGAGATGGCAATCGGCTGCGCCGCGCCGGTCACATTGGCCGTGTCGGCCAGGGGCGTATCCAGAAGCTCCGTCTGGCTGAAGCCGAGCCACGGGGCAAACGGACGCACCAGCGCCGCCAGCCACGGCGTGTTGGCCACGGTCTGCGCCGGAAGCGCCAGAACCAGCAGCCAAACGATTGCCAGCGCCAGCAAAACGATCAGCACATCCTTGCCAAGCTCGATCAAACGGCGACGCATGGCGCGGCCTCCTTTCGTAAAATTCTCATGCCCTTACGCCGGCTCTGCCGGCGCGGCGGGAAGCGTAATGCGCACATCCGTTCCCTCGCCATAAACGGAGTCGATGCGGATCTCGCCCTTGTGCTGCGCGAGGATCTCGCGCGCAATGGAAAGGCCAAGACCCGTGCCGCCGGACTCGCGCGAGCGCGCCTTGTCCACACGGTAGAAGCGCTCAAACAGGCGCGGCAGATCCTTTTC
>CAZXIW010000086.1:0-7051 GCA_964640905.1 uncultured Oscillospiraceae bacterium | reverse complement strand
AGCGCGTGGCCGACCTCGTGGTAGGAGACGATGCGCTTTTCCATATCGGTCAGCACCGTGCCCTTTTTCTCTGTGCCTGCAATGACGACCTCAAATGAGACCAGAAGATCCTGCTGATTGACGGCCTTGCGCCCAAGGCGCACCGCGCGCAGCGCCGCTTCGTTGACAAGGTTTGCAAGGTCTGCGCCGACGGCGCCTGCCGTGGCCTGCGCGATTTTATGAAGGTCAACGTCCTCGGCCAGCTTGATGTTTTTCGTGTGGACGCGAAGAGTCTGATATCTGCCCTGAAGATTCGGGCGGTCGACGATGATACGCCGGTCAAAGCGCCCGGCGCGAAGCAGCGCCTTGTCGAGAATTTCGGGGCGGTTCGTTGCGGCGAGGATGACAACGCCCTTGCTCGAGTCGAAGCCATCGATCTCGGCAAGCAGCTGGTTTAAGGTCTGCTCGCGCTCGTCGTTGCCGCCGAAGCGGGAGTCGCGCGTTCTGCCGATGGCGTCGATCTCATCAATAAAGATGATGGCCGGGGCGACCTTGGCCGCCTGCTGGAAAAGATCACGCACGCGGCTTGCGCCGACGCCGACGAACATCTCTACAAAGTCAGAGCCGGAGATCGAGAAGAACGGCACGTTGGCCTCGCCCGCGACGGCCTTGGCAAGCAGCGTCTTGCCGGTGCCGGGCGAGCCGACCAGCAGCGCGCCCTTCGGGAGCTTTGCGCCGATGGCGGCGTATTTTTGTGGGTTATGAAGAAAATCGATGATCTCAACGAGAGATTCCTTGGCCTCATCCTGCCCGGCAACGTCTGCAAAGGTGACGCCGGTCTGCTTTTCCATGTAGACCTTGGCCTTGCTCTCGCCGATACCGCCGAGACCGCCGCCCATCTTTTTTGTCATCCCGCGCATGAGAAGGCTGAACAGTGCGTACATCAGAATGATCGGCAGAACCCACGAGACCACAAACGACATGATCGGGCTGACCTCTTCGGGAAGCTCCCGGTTATAGCTCACACCTGCGGCGTCCAGCTGCTCGGTCAGAGCCGTCGTCTCCTGGTTGGGGATGAGACCCGTGTAATAAAGCCGCTGCTGGCGGGTGTTCTGCGCCTCTTCCTTGGTTAAAATAACAATGCGGTCATCCGACTGGAACTCCACCTCACTGATCTGCCCGGAGGCCAGAAGTGTCTGAAATTCCGTATAGGTGATCTCCGTCAGATAGGCATTGGAGATGGAGGTATAAAGGGAATTGATCAGCAGCGTCGCGATGAGCGCCGCGACGGCCAGAATTACAATCCGCCGGGTCGGGCGGTTTTCTCCGCCGCCGCCGGAGGGCTGGGGCTTTTTCGGATTGCGGCGGTTGGGATCGTTACTCATAATGGCAATGGCACCTACTTTCTGTTCGCAGAACCGGAGCAGACAAAAGCCGCGCCGCGCGGCTGCTCCGATTGTCAATATCTTAGCACATGACGGGCGGCTTTACAAGAATCCGGCAAAAACGGAACGGTAAATTTTCTGTGAATTTCCTGCGGATTTATAGTTGTGTCCGGGCGCAGGAACTGGTATAATAAAAAATAGAGTGTTTCCATGGCGGAATTTGCGCATGGTTTTGACTGAAACAGGCGGAGGGTATCCCCCTCCGGATCGGAGAGCACGATGGACGAAAAAAGAAACGAAAGACCCGCGCGCCGCGCCGCGCGGCAAGAGCCCCGGCGCTTTGCGGAAAAGCAGCGGGACGCTGACACGCTGGCAGAAAATATGCTTGAGGGCAGAAATGCCGTGACCGAGGCGCTTTCTGCCGGGCGGCCGATCGACAAGCTCTTTGTGGCCGACGGCGACACCGACCGCGCGCTGGCGCGCATCTGCGCGATGGCAAAGGAGGCGGGCGCGGTGGTCGTGCCGACCGACCGCAGAAAGCTTTCGCAGATGTCGGCCACGGGCGCGCACCAGGGCGTGATTGCCATGGTCGCGGCGCACGATTACGCAAGCCTCGATGACATTTTAAACAGAGCCCGCGAAGCGGGCGAAAGCCCCCTGATCGTCATCTGTGACGAGCTTTCAGACCCGCATAACCTTGGCGCGATCATCCGGACTGCCGAGTGCGCGGGTGCGCATGGCGTGATCATTCCCAAAAGAAGAAGCGTGGGGCTGACGGCGGTCGTCGGTAAGGCCTCGGCCGGTGCGCTGGAGTATATGCCGGTCGCGCGCGTGCCAAACATTACGGCGGCCATCGAGACGCTCAAAAAAGAAGGCGTCTGGGTCTATGGCACGGCGGCAGACGGCAGCAGCACCATCTATCAGGCAGACCTCAAAGGTCCGGCGGCCATTGTCATCGGCAACGAAGGCCAGGGCATGAGCCGCCTTGTGGCAGACAGCTGCGATCTCAAGCTCAGTATTCCCATGCAGGGCAGGATTTCATCCCTCAACGCCTCGGCAGCGGCGGCCATTTTGCTCTATGAGGCTGTGCGCCAGCGGCTGGGATAGAACACAGGCGGCGTAGCGCCGCAAAGATCAGAAAACGGGAGAAACGAATGAACAGGCAATCGCACGATCCGGACACGCAAAAAGTGCATATCGACGAGACTGCGGCTGCGCAGGAGACATATTCTCTCGAGGATATTATGAATGAGTTCGGCGGCTGGAGTCAGCGCGCCGCGCCGGAAAGCTCTGCGCAGAAGGAGCAGGCGGAAAAGCCCGCACCGGAAAGCTCTGCGCAGCAAGCGCCCCGGCAGAAGGCGCAGGCAGCAGCTACACCGGAAGCGTCTGCGCAGGCGCGCGTGATCTCCTTCACGCCGCATGTGCGCGAGGCGGGCGAAAAGGAAGCAAAGCCCCCAAAAAATCCCGCCGACTTTACCGGCCAGACCATCCGCTTTACGCCCGTGCGCGAGGCGCAGAGCGAGGCCGCGCCAAAGATCTGGACGTATCAGGGTGAGCCCGCGCCAGAGCCGGACGCGCCCGCAGACCCCCGCGCGGCAAAGCGCGCGCAAAGGCGCGGGGCGCAGGCGCAGAAGCAGGCCGCGCGCAGGCAAAAGCAGCTCGAGCGCTATCAAAAGCGGCAGACCCGCCGCGCTGAGCGCCGCCGGGAGCAGCCGGAGCGCGAATTTGCAGACTGCCGCGCAGCCTACGCGTTTTATGCGCAGAACACGTATGCAAGGCTGCGCCTTGGGCTGAGTCTTCTGCTGACGCTTGGCGCATGTGCGCTTTTGTATCTGGCAAGCTTCCCGCTGGCGGGCCACGACTTTACCGCCAGCGCACAGAGCTTTTCGCGGCTGATGCTGATTTTCATGCTCGTGCAGGCGTTTTTGAGCTTTGATGTGCTTGGGCGCGGCGCGCGGGAGCTTGTGCGCTTCCACTATGACCATGCGGGCATGCTGCTGGTGCTGACGGCGCTGTGCGCGGTCGATGGTGTGATCGCCGTTCGCGCCGGGCGTATTCCGTTCTGCCCGGCAGTGTCGGTGATTTTGTGTGTGGCGCTTTTTGGCGAGGATTCGATGCGGCTTGCAAAGCTGCGCACGCTCAAGACGGCCAGTATGATCGATGAGCCGCTGGCCGCCGTGCGCGAGGAGAAGGCCTGGCACGGCGAGGACTGCATTTTCAGAAGCCCGGGCGATAAGGCCGCGTTTGTCCGCGCGCTGGAGATCCCCGACGCGGCAAAGCGTATCATGCGCATCTATGCGCCCATCATCACGCTGCTTACGCTTGGCCTTTCGATTCTCAGCATGTTCCGGGCAGAGGAAAGCTTCCTCTGGGCCTGGGCGGCGATGCTGATTGCAAGCTTCCCGGTAGGCATGTTTTTGAGCTTTTCAAGGCCGTTTGCCACGCAGGCCAGGCGGCTTTCGCGCGCGGGCGCGGCGATTGGCGGCTGGTATGGGGCGCGGATGCTCGGCGGCGAGTGCGGCATTGCGGTAGAGGATGCAGACCTCTTCCCGCCGCAGAATGTGACGCTCAACGGCATGAAGCTTTACTCCGATCGCTCACCAAGCCAGATCATCGGCTACGCCAATGCCGTTGTGCAGACGGCGGGCAGCGGGCTTGTGCCGCTGTTTGAGGAAATGATGCACAACCAGAATGGCAGGCATTACGTGCCGGACGCCTTCCGCCGCTATGAGGGCGGTGGCCTTGGCGCGGAGATTCGCGGCGACGTGATTTTAATGGGCTCGCTCGGCTTTATGAAGCTCATGCGCGTCCACATGCCAGAGGGCGCGCGGGTCAAGCAGGCGGTGTATCTGTCGATCAACGCCGAGCTTGCGGCGGTGTTCGCGCTGAGCTACGCGCCGGCAGGCAATGTCAAGGCAAGCCTTCAGGCGCTCACGCGCTGCACGGGGCTGACGCCGATTTTAGCTACGCGCGATTTCATGATCACGCCCCAGCTTTTAAAGCACCGGTATAAGCTCTCGCCAGACCGCATCGAGTTTCCAACCGTAGAGGAGCGGGCGCGGCTTTCTGCGCCCGGCGCGGTGCGCGAGGCAAAGCAGGGCGCACTTCTGGCCAGAAGCAGCTTTGTGTGCTTTGCCTCGGCGGTTGCCGGCGCGCGTGCAATGCGCGGCGCGGCCATTGCGGCCATCGCCGTGGCGCTGACCGGCAGCGTGATGGGGCTTCTGGTTCTGTTTTTCCTGACCTTTATCGGCTCAACTGCCGCCGTCTCGGCGTGGAATCTGCTGGTGTATACGCTGCTGTGGCTGCTGCCGGAGCTGCTGATTACAGCAATGGCTGGAAAACGGTGAGGAAATTCTGAAATTTTCGGTCAAATTATGCAGATTTTATCTGCTTGCGCAAACTTCATCATTGCAATCTGTCCCGGATTCGTATATAATGGAATTTAAGAGTCGGCGAAAAGTGAACTGCCGAGGGCTTTGGCTGCGCAGCTGTCAGACGCGGCCGGGCTGAGAAAGGAGAAAATTTGACTATGGGCTATACTGCCAATGACATTCGCAACATCTGCCTGCTGGGTCACGGCGGCGACGGCAAGTCCGCGCTGTGCGAGAGCATGCTCTTTACCACCAAGGCCATTACGCGTCTTGGCAAGCGTGCCGACGGCACGACTGTCTCTGACTTCGACGACGAAGAGAAGAAGCGCCAGTATTCCATCTCGACGTCGGTGATTCCGGTGGAATATAACAAGTGCAAGATCAACGTCCTTGACAACCCCGGTTACTTCGACTTCGCCGGCCAGATCGTGCAGTCTCTGCGCGTGGCAGACGCTGGCCTGATCTGCCTGACCGCCAAGAGCGGCATCGGCGTCGGCACGGAGAAGGGCTGGAAGTATCTGGCCAAGGCAAACCTGCCCGCCATGTTCTATATCTCGAAGCTCGACGAGGAGCATGCCAACTTCTTTGGCACATTCGATTCCCTGCGCGAGACCTTCGGCGCTTCCGTCATCCCCTTCACCTTCCCCATCCTCAAGGGTGAGCAGGCCGTGGGTCTGGTCGACCTGATCGGCAAGAAGGCCTACGACGCAAACGGCAAGGAGATCCCCCTGCCCGCAGAGGCCGAGGAAAAGATCGAAGAGTACATGGCAGAGCTCAATGAGCAGGTCGCCGAGACCGACGAGGCGCTCATGGAGAAGTTCTTCATGGAAGAGCCCTTTACCGCTGAAGAGCTGATGACCGGCATCAAGGCCGGTATCCGTGAGCGGAGCGTTACCCCCGTCTTCTGCGGCTGCGCATACACCGGCCTTGGCACGACCAACCTGCTGGAAAACCTCGTAAAGTTCGCGCCCAACCCGCTTGAGGGCAAGGCAATGACGCAGGTCGACGACGAAGGCGCTGCTTCCGAGTTCAAGCTCGACCAGAACGGCAGCCCCATGGTCTTCGTCTTCAACACCCTGGCCGACCAGTACGGCAAGAACTCCTACTTCAAGGTCATCTCCGGCGACGTGGAGGACACCATGTCCTTCGTCAACGCGCGCACGGGCGACGCGGAAAAGCTCGGCAACATGTTCTTCCCGAAGGGCAAGGACAACACCAAGACCTCCAAGGTCTGCTGCGGCGACATCGGCGTTTTCACGAAGCTCGCCTCCGTCAAGACCGGCGATACCCTCGGCCTTGCCGGTAAGACCGTTACCATCGCACCCATGAAGTACGACGAGCCGATGTACAAGATGGCTGTCTACGCCAAGGTCAAGGGCACAGAAGACAAGATCGCCAACGGCCTTGTCAAGCTCAACGAGGAAGACGCTTCCTTCACCTATGGCAACGACCCCGAGACCAAGGAGCTCATCATCTCCGGCGCGGGCGACATGCAGCTGTCCGTGCTGATGGCAAAGCTCCAGAGCAAGTACAAGGTTGAGGCTGTTCTCAAGCCCGCCAAGATCGCTTACCGCGAGACCATCAAAAAGCGCGTCGAGATCCACGGCCGTCACAAGAAGCAGTCCGGCGGCCACGGCCAGTTCGGCGATGTCTATATCCGCTTTGAGCCGCAGTCCGAGTCCGAAGAAATGGTCTTCGCCGACGAGACCGTCGGCGGCTGCGTGCCGAAGAACTTCATCCCGTCGGTTGAAAAGGGTCTGCGCAACTGCGTCGGCAAGGGCGTTCTGGCCGGTTACCCGGTCGTGTTCCTGAAGGCTACGCTGTACTTCGGCTCTTACCATCCGGTCGACTCGTCCGATATGGCGTTCCAGACCGCTGCCGGTATCGCCTACAAGGAAGGTCTGCCCACCGCTGGCCCGACGCTCCTTGAGCCGATCGGCGAACTGAAGGTTCTCATCCCCGACGCCAACATGGGTGACGTCATCGGCGACCTCAACAAGCGCCGTGGCCGTGTTATGGGCATGAACCCCGATCCTGAGAACCCCGGCTACCAGACCGTGGAAGCAGAAGTTCCGATGGGCGAGATGACCTCCTACACCATCGACCTGCGCGCCATGAGCCAGGGCCGCGGCAGCTACACCTTGAGCTTCATCCGCTACGAGGAAGTTCCGCAGATGAACCAGGCCAAGATCATCGAGGACGCAAAGAAGGACGAAGAAGAGGGCTAAGCTCCCAATTATTTCTCCCAAATACCAGAGGCCCGATTCTATTTGGAATCGGGCCTCTTAAAATTGCAGCAAAAACCGCCTGCGAAGA
>CAZXIW010000085.1:0-7081 GCA_964640905.1 uncultured Oscillospiraceae bacterium | reverse complement strand
GTCGAGGTTGAATTCCTGCACCGCGACAACGCCCTTGTCGGTGATCTGAAGGTTGGCCTTTTCCTTGACAGGCTCATCGTCTTTCTTTTTCTTCTTGCTCTTCTTCTCTTCCCCGCTTACAAACGGATAGATCTTTTTGACGTTTACCAATTTGACATCTGCCATACACTTTGACTCTGACTGCGCTGCCTCCGCAAGCGCTGCCTCGCGAACGCCGGGCCTGGCGAACGCATTACGGCATGTCTCCACAATGCCGCACCGGGAGTCGCCCGGAATCTGGTTTACCCTCCTTTTTTGTTACCCGGCTGCCCAGAAATGTGGATTGGATACAGCCCGGCCAGAATACAGTTATTTTATCACACAAGGGGCGAAAAGTTGAGCCGGGATTTTCGCCAAAAAGCCCCACTTTTTTTACAGCACTTCGCCGAAAGCTTTTTCTTGCAAGTGTGGCCTGCGGCTGATAAAATAAGAAAAAAGGAGGCGGGACGATGAAAAATACCTCGCTTTGCTATCTGGAGCGCGACGGGCAGTATCTGATGCTGCACCGGGTCAAAAAGGAAAACGACGAAAACAGGGACAAATGGATCGGCGTCGGCGGCAAGTTTGAGCCGGGCGAAAGCCCGGAGGACTGCGCCCGGCGCGAGGTTCTGGAGGAGACGGGACTCAAGCTGACAGATTACCGCTACTGCGGCATCGTCACGTTCGTAAACGGAGACTGGACGGAGTACATGCACCTGTTCCACGCGACAGGCTTTGCGGGGAAGATCAGAGAATGCGACGAGGGCGAGCTTGCGTGGATTCCAAAGGAGAGCCTTCTGGCTCTTCAGCAGTGGGAGGGTGACCGGATCTTTCTGGAGCTGATGCAAAAAGAGCTGCCCTTTTTCTCGCTCAAGCTGGTCTACGAGGGCGAGCGCCTGACTGCCGCCATTTTAAACGGAGAAAGGATTCGATGAGTATGGAACCCATTTTGATCAGCGCCTGTCTTCTTGGCGCGGGCTGCCGGTATGACGGCGGCGGAAACCCTGTCTTGTCTGTAGAGGCGCTGATGGGGCAATATCAGCTGATTCCCGTCTGCCCGGAGCAGCTGGGCGGTCTTCCGACGCCGCGCGCACCGGCCGAGCGGCAGGGCGCGCAGGTCGTTACGGCCAGCGGCTGTGATGTGACCGCAAGCTTTCTGCGCGGCGCGGCGCAGGCTTTGTATCTGGCGCGCCTGTTTGGCTGTAAGAAGGCCGTTTTAAAAGAACGCAGCCCCAGCTGCGGCAGTGGGAACATCTACGACGGTACATTTTCCGGAACACTTACCCCGGGCGACGGCGTGACGGCGGAGCTTTTAAAGGCCAACGGCATCGCCGTCTACGGCGAGAGCGAAATTGAAGCGCTCCTGGATGACGCGCCCGGCAGCCTGTTCTGAGCGTCCGGATTCCTGAAATCTTCAGCCCGAAAAGCGTTGCTTTTCGGGCTTTTGTGCTTTGTTCACAAATTATTTATAAGCTAAGGTATTGACAAGCGCGCTCGGTGGTGGTAAACTTCGTTTAGCACTCAGAGATAAGGAGTGCTAAACCAGAAAAGGGGGCTGTAACATGGAACTGACCGAGCGAAAAAAACAGATTCTGCGCGCGATCGTAGACAGCTACATCCGCACGGCAGAGCCTGTCGGCTCCAAGACGATCTCCCAGATGCCGGGCATGGACTTTTCCCCGGCCACCATCCGAAACGAAATGGCCGAGCTGACAAGCATGGGCTATCTCGAGCAGCCGCACACCTCCGCCGGGCGCGTGCCGAGCGCGGCAGGCTACCGGCTGTATGTTGACGAGCTGATGCAGGACTACAGGCTCTCGACCGACGAGGCCAAAAGCATCAACCAGGCAATGGAAGACAAGATGCAGCAGGTCGACAAGCTCATCTCGCAGGTCGGTAAGCTGGTATCGAAGATGACCGATCTTCCGGCCTACGCCGTAACGGCCAGAAGCCCGTCGAGAACTGTCAAGCGCTTTGATCTCATTCTGGCAGAAGCCGGAAGCTTTATTCTGGTTGTTATGCTCAGCGACAATCAGGTGCAAAATAAGCTCATCCGTCTGCCGCTGGATGTGACACAGGAGGATCTGCGGCTTTTGTCGGCGGTGCTGAACGCAAGCCTGACCGAGCTGACAGCAGACGAAATTACACCCGAAGTCCTCTCGCGCGTCACGCGCAGCGCCGCCGGGGCGGCAAGCCTTGTGCCGGTCATCATGGACTACACGGTAGAGCTTCTGCGCAGGACACACAGCGAGGTCTACATGACCGGGCAGGCAAAGCTTCTCGGCCAGCCGGAGTATCACGATGTGGAAAAAGCGCAGGAGGTTCTGACAAGTCTCGACGAGGATATGATCTCAAACCTTCCCGCAACACTTTCGGCCGGAAAGACACAGGTTCTGGTCGGGCCGGAGAATGTGGCAAAGGAATTGAAGGACTCGAGCGTTGTCATTACGAAATTTGACATCGGCGACGGCATGCAGGGCATGATCGGCGTGGTTGGCCCGACAAGAATGGACTACGCGAAGATCACCGCAAGGCTCAGCTACTTTGCCGAGAACCTTGGCCGGATGTTCTCCAAGCCCCAGCAGCCCGCGCTCAACACAGCGCAGGATGCCGAAGATGAAAAATAATAAGCCCCGGAGGCATATAGAATATGGAACAGAACGAAAAAAACGTAACCGCACCAGAAGAAGAAATAAAGCAGACCTGCGAGCAGGCTGCGGCGGCTGAGACGGCTGCCGAGGTGCCCGCAGAGGAAGCTGCTGCACCGAGTGAGCTCGAGAGCACGAAAGAGCAGCTTGCAAAAGAGCACGACAATTACCTGCGTCTGGCGGCAGAGTATGATAACTTCCGAAAGCGCAGCCAGAAAGAAAAAGATGATCTGTATACGCTCATCAAGGCAGAGACCGTTGGAAAGTTCCTGCCGGTCTATGATAACCTTGAGCGGGCGCTTGCGCAGGAAACGGCAGATGAGGCCTACAAGAAGGGCGTTGAGATGACCATGAACCAGCTTGTAAAGGTTATGGAGTCGCTCGGCGTCACGGGCTTCGGCGAGGCAGGAGAAGCATTTGACCCTGCGCGGCACAATGCCGTCATGCACATCGAAGACGAAGCACTTGGCGAAAACGTGATCGCAGAGGTCTTCCAGCGCGGCTTTATCGTCGGCGAGAAGGTCATCCGCTTCGCGATGGTCAAGGTTGCAAATTAGCCTTCCCGCTTCCGGGCTCGGAAGCTGAAATATAGATGAAATCTGTAAAAACATTCACCTGACTGATTAGGAGGATTTTGATTATGAGTAAGATTATTGGTATTGACCTTGGCACGACCAACAGCTGCGTCGCTGTTATGGAAGGCGGCGAACCCGTCGTAATTGCAAACGCTGAGGGTAACCGCACCACACCGTCCGTTGTCGCGTTCTCGAAGACCGGCGAGCGCATGGTAGGCCAGGTCGCAAAGCGCCAGGCTGTCACGAACCACGAGCGCACCATCGCGTCGATCAAACGCCACATGGGCACAGACTATAAGGTCGACATCGATGGCAAGAAGTACACCCCGCAGGAAATTTCCGCGATGGTGCTTCAGAAGCTGAAGGCCGACGCAGAGGCTTATCTTGGCGGCACGGTCACAGAGGCTGTCATCACCGTTCCTGCATACTTTAACGACGCCCAGCGTCAGGCCACCAAGGACGCCGGCAAGATCGCAGGCCTTGAGGTCAAGCGTATCATCAACGAGCCGACCGCAGCAGCCCTTGCTTACGGCGTTGACAAGGAAGCCGAGCAGAAGATCATGGTCTATGACCTTGGCGGCGGCACGTTCGACGTCTCCATCCTCGACATCGGCGACGGCGTCATCGAGGTTCTGGCCACCAACGGCAACACCAAGCTCGGCGGCGACGATTTTGACGAGTGCATCATGAACTACCTCGTCTCTGAGTTCAAGAAGGCAGAGGGCATTGACCTCTCGAACGACAAGGTTGCCATGCAGCGTCTGAAAGAAGCCGCTGAGAAGGCAAAGATCGAGCTTTCCGGCGTCACCTCCTCCAACATTAACCTGCCGTATATCACGGCCGACGCAACCGGCCCAAAGCATCTTGACGTGACGCTCACGAGAGCAAAGTTCAACGAGCTGACCGCGCATCTGGTTGAAGCGACCGTTGGCCCTGTCAAGCAGGCCATGGCAGACGCAGGTCTGACAGCCAACGATATCTCCAAGGTTCTGCTGGTCGGCGGCTCGAGCCGTATCCCGGCTGTGCAGGAAGAGGTCAAGAAGCTCACCGGCAAGGAAGGCTTCAAGGGCATCAACCCCGACGAGTGCGTGGCAGTCGGCGCGGCCATCCAGGGCGGCGTTCTGGGCGGCGACGTGAAGGGTCTGCTGCTGCTCGACGTCACTCCGCTGTCTCTTGGCATTGAGACGATGGGCGGCGTATTTACCAAGCTCATTGAGCGCAACACCACCATCCCGACGAAAAAGAGTCAGGTCTTCTCGACCGCCGCTGACAACCAGACCTCCGTTGAGGTTCACGTATTGCAGGGCGAGCGCGAGATGGCAGCCTACAATAAGACGCTCGGCAAGTTCCAGCTGACGGGCATCGCACCGGCGCCGCGCGGCGTGCCGCAGATCGAGGTCACGTTTGACATCGACGCCAACGGCATCGTAAACGTCTCTGCCAAGGATCTTGGCACGGGCGCAGAGCAGAAGATTACCATCACCGCCTCCTCCAACCTCTCGAAGGAAGACATCGACAAGGCCGTGAAGGAAGCCGAGCAGTATGCCGCCGAGGATAAGGCAAGAAAGGACGAGGTCGACGCGCGCAATGCGGCAGACCAGATCATCTACCAGTCTGAAAAGACGCTCGGCGAGATGGGCGACAAGGTCACGGAAAGCGACAAAGCGCCGGTTCTTGCAGCCATTGAAAAGCTGAAGGAAGCACAGAAGGGCACAGACGTTGCCGCCATCAAGGCCGCAACCGACGAGGTTCAGAAGGCATTCTACGCCGTGTCTGAAAAGCTCTACAAGAATGCAGCGCCGCAGGGCGACGCAGGCTGCGCGGGCGACTGCGGAAACTGCGCAGATCAGGGCGCAAACGATGACGGCGTGGTCGACGCAGACTACGAAGAGGTTTAATCCAATTGAGCGAAAAGGCCATGGGGCGGAGCATATCCGCCCCGCTTGGCCGTTTCAACACCTGAAAACGAGGTGACAGACGATGGCAGATCAGAATAAACGAGATTATTATGAGGTTCTGGGCGTAGAAAAGAACGCCTCCGACGCGGAGATCAAAAAGTCCTACCGCAAGCTCGCGATGAAATATCATCCCGACCAGAACCCGGGCGATAAAGAAGCAGAAGAAAAGTTCAAGGAGATCAACGAGGCCTACGAGGTTCTCTCCGATGCGGACAAAAAAGCCCGCTACGATCAGTACGGCTTCGCGGGCGTTGACCCGAACTTCAACCCCAACGCGGGCTTTGGCGGCGGCTTTGGCGGCTTCGGCGGCTTTGGCGACCTCGGCGATATCTTCGGCGATTTCTTTGGCGGTGGCGCATCGTCCTCCGCGCGCAGAAACGCGCCGGCCAAGGGGCAGAATGTTGTCTCTGAAATTGAGATCAGCTTTGAAGACGCGGCCTTTGGCTGTGAGCAGGAGATTACCTATCAGCGCATCGAGTCCTGCCCGACGTGCCACGGAAACGGCTGCAAAGAGGGCACACAGCCGGAGACCTGCTCGTATTGCCGCGGCACCGGCACGGTGCGCACACAGCAGAACTTCATGGGCATGACGATGCAGTCGAACCAGCCGTGCCCGAAGTGCGGCGGCGCAGGCAAAACGATCAAAGAGCCCTGCCAGACCTGCAAGGGAAAGGGCAAGGTTCGCAGAACGAAGACGATCAAGGTCTCTGTCCCGGCTGGCATCGACAATGGCCAGTCCTTCCGCGTGCGCGAGGAAGGAAACGCAGGCGCAAACGGCGGGCCGAACGGCGATCTGCTGGTCACAGTCGCAGTGCGCAAGCATCCGCTCTTTACAAGAGACGGGGCAAACGTTCTGTGCCAGATGCCGATCTCCTTTACGCAGGCGGCGCTTGGCGCGACGATTGAAGTGCCGACGCTCGACGGCAAGGTTCGCTACAACATCCCCGAAGGCACGCAGACCGGCACGACCTTCCGCCTGCGCGGCAAGGGCATTCCATACGTCGGCTATAAGACGCGCGGCGACCAGTTCGTGACCGTCGTGGTCGAGACGCCGACCAAGCTGACCAAAGAGCAGAAGGAGCTTCTACGCAAGCTCGAAAGCGCGGGCGAGGAGGAATCCCAGCCCAGGCGCAAGGGCTTTTTTGAGAAGCTGAAGGAAGATATCCAGTAAAAAATATGCCCCGAAGCTCTAAACAGAGCTTCGGGGCAATTGGTAGCAGCCCGCATCAGCGCAAAGTTTTGGCGGCTTTGCCGCCAAAATTCACGTTCGCGGGCTGATAAGTATTTTTTTCGCCGCGCATGTCGCCGAAAAAAAATGATTCTAACTTTTTCGCGCCCAAGGGCGCGAACTCTGCGAGGATGGAAAAATGACGCCCGCTTTGGCTTTGCCAAAGCGGGCTTTTTACAGGGTTCATTCGCTGAAGGTGTAGCGGACAAGATTGCCGTTGCCGTCGCCGGTGGTGATCACGACGTCGCCGCTGGCGTTGTGCGCCATGGAAATCACGGGGAAGCGGCCATTTTGCGCCACATAGGCCTCGGGGCTGGTGGCCTCGATCTCCTTAAACTCCTTGTTGGCATGCGCCTCGCCGCCGCAGGGGTTGATGGTTTCGATCAGAACCTCGTATTCGTTCATAAGCAGTCCTTTCCGCCGCACGGGGCGGCTTTTCTTTTAGTGTACCACAAAAGAGCAAAAGCTTGCAAATAGGCGCTTTGCACAAATTTCCCGCCCCGGCCATGGCGGCGCAAGCCGGGGAGTACCTGCCGCGGCCAGGTGTGGCCGCTATACTCTGGCACAAGCCAGAGAGCGTTTTGACCGCTGGCCTTGGGAGGCCAGCGGGGAAGCTGCCCTTTTCTTTCTTTTCGTCGGAAGAAACTCCATATC
>CAZXIW010000084.1:0-7131 GCA_964640905.1 uncultured Oscillospiraceae bacterium | reverse complement strand
CAGGACCGCAAGGCCAAGGGTCGTGACCCGATCTCGGCCAAGCTCGTTGCCAACATGATCGAAGCCGCCGGTGCTGACCGCGTTCTGACCATGGATCTGCATGCTTCTCAGATTCAGGGCTTCTTTGACATTCCCGTGGACAACCTGCACGCAACACCTGTTTTCGTAAAGTATTTCATGGACCGCTTCGAGCATCCGGAGGAGATGGTCGTTGTCTCGCCGGACGTCGGCTCGGTTGCCCGCAGCCGCGCCTTCGCAAACAAGATGGGCATGGGGCTTGCCATCGTTGACAAGCGCCGTGAGCGCGCCAACCAGTGCGAGGTCATGAACGTCATCGGCGACGTCAAGGGCAAGCGCTGCCTGCTCTATGATGATATGGTCGATACCGCCGGTTCTCTGTGCAACGCAGCCAAGGCCATCGTTGAGATCGGCGGCGCAACAGAGGTCTACGCCTGCGCAACGCACGGCATTCTCTCCAACCCGGCGCTTGAGCGCATTGAAAACAGCTGCATCAAGGAGCTGGTTCTGCTCAACACCATCCCCGCACCCGAAAATCTGCCGAAGAAGATTCGCTACATCGATGTCTCGCCGGTCTTCGCCGACGCCATCCAGAGAATCTACGAAGAAACTTCCATGTCCGTTCTGTTCTGATATGCTGTTTTCGTCCAAAGCTGCCGAGACCTGGCTCATCGCCGGTCTCGGCAACCCCGGGCGGGAATATGAAAAGACCCGCCACAATACCGGCTTTCTGGCGCTCGACATGCTGGCAAAAAAGCTTGGCGTGCGCATCAACAAAGTCAAATTCAAGGGCGAGCTTGGCCAGTGCGACTATCATGGCCGCCGCCTGATTCTCTTAAAGCCGCAGACCTATATGAACGCGTCGGGGCTGTCGATCGAGCCCTGCGCGCATTTTTACAAGATTCCACCCGAACGCATCATCGTCATTTTTGATGATGTGTCGCTTCCGGTCGGGAAGATCCGTGTGCGCAAAAACGGCTCGGCCGGTGGCCACAACGGCATCAAATCGATCATCTCCAGTCTTGGAACAGACCAGTTCCCGCGCGTAAAGGTCGGCGTCGGCGAAAAGCCGCACCCGGACTATGATCTGGCCGACTGGGTTCTCTCCGCCATCGCGCCGGAGGATCAGGAGGCATTTTCCCGCGCGCTTACCAATGCGGCGCAGGCGGCTTTGTGTATCGCAGAAGAGGGCACAGAAAAGGCTGCCAGCGCATATAATGGAAAATAGCCAGCGGCCCTTGCCGCGAGACCCTCATAGCGGGCGCTATGAGGGCACTTGTCATTGATGTAACTTCCATTTTCTTGAATTTTCCCTCATACAGGAGGTTTCCATGAATATTTTATTGCGGGCGCTGGAGCAGAGCCCGGAGTATCAGAAGCTTCTGGACGCGCTCTCGCGCGGCCGCGTCTGCGCCGTTTCCGGTCTGAGCCAGATCACACGCAGCCATTTTATTGCAGGTCTTCATGCCGCAGGCGGGCGGCCATCTGTGCTCATCTGCCAGGATGAGCTGGCCGCTGCCAGGCTTCAGGAGGAGCTGGAAAGCTTTCTCGGCGTTCAGGCCA
Organism: uncultured Oscillospiraceae bacterium; assembly: GCA_964640905.1. Taxonomy (GTDB): domain Bacteria; phylum Bacillota; class Clostridia; order Oscillospirales; family Oscillospiraceae; genus CAG-170. Next base: position 5,550 of record CAZXIW010000084.1, on the reverse strand, counting down.
GCATTCTTCCGGAGCGTGAGCTGACGTTTGTCGATGCCGCCGGGGTCTCGCGGCAGTGGGAGCAGAAGCGGCTTAAAATGCTCTATGCGCTTGCCAGCGGAAAAATTCCGCTGCTCATTGCAAGCGTACAGAGTCTTTCGCTTCGCACCATGCCGCGCGAGGTTCTCTTTACCGCAAGCATCCGCCTGCGCGTGGGCGCGGAGCTTTCGCCGGAGGCGCTGTGTGAAAAGCTGACAGCCGCCGGTTATACCAGAACCTCGCTTGTTGAAGGCGTCGGGCAGTTTGCGCTGCGCGGCGGCATTCTCGACGTTTACTCGCCGGGCGAGGTGCAGCCTGTCCGGTGTGAATTCTTTGGCGATGAGCTGGACGCGATGGGCTTTTTTGACCCCACTACCCAGCGCCGGACGGAAAACACCGACACGGCGCTTTTGCTCCCGGTCTGCGAAACGCTCCCCACGCTCCATCCGGAGGGAACAGCCGGGCTCTGCCATGCGCTGCGCGCGCTCCTTGCGCGCCAGAAGCGGCGCAAGAGCCCGCATGAAAATCTGCTCCGGACACTGACGCAGGATTTGAACGCGCTTGAAAATGACCTCGGCTTTGCCGCAAGCGACCGCTATATGGCGCTTATTTACCCGGAGTTTGCCTGCGCAGCAGACTATATCTCCAAAGACGCCGCCATCTACTTCTGCGACCATGGCGCGCTTTCGCGCGCGGCCAAAGCCTTTGAAGAGGAATTCTCACTGGGGCTGGATGCATTTTTGGAGTCCGGAAGCTTAGCAGGTGAGCTTTGTGATTTTTATATATCGTTTGAGGAGCTTGCCGCGCGGATGAAGGGAAGACCCGCCGTCTATTTTGACAGCTTCCTCTCCTCCCGCTTTCCGGAAAATCTGCCGCCACTGGAGCTTCTTTCTGTCACGGCAAGACAGCTTCCGGGCTATGGCGGAAGCCTTGAGACAGCGGTCAACGATCTCAAGAGCTATGTCCGCAATGATTACGGCTGCCTTGTCCTGTGCGGCGGAAGGCGTCGGGGCGAAATTTTAAAGGAAATGCTTGCCAAGGAGGGCGTCAACGCACTTCTGGCCTTTCCGGCGCTCCATCTGCCGCAGGCCGGGCAGATTTTCCTGACCGACGGCGCGCTCCCGGCGGGGCTTGAATACCCGGAGCTTCGCTTTGCCATTTTGACGGAGGGCCAAATTCTCATCCGGAAAACGCAAAAGCCGGCAAAGGCAAAAAAAGCGCCCTCTAACCGGAAAAAGCTCGAATCGTTTACCGACCTTACCCCGGGCGATCTCGTTGTGCATGAGCACCACGGCATTGGCCGCTACATAGGCATGGAGCAGATGAAGGTCGGCGGCGCGGTCAAGGACTATGTGAAGATTGCCTATCAGGGGACAGACCTTCTCTTTGTTCCGGCCACACAGCTCGATCTTGTCAGCAAGTACATCGGCGCTGGCGGCGAAAACCAGACTGTGAAGCTCAATAAGCTGGGCGGCGACCAGTGGCAGAAGGCCAAAGCCAAAGCCAAGGCGGCGGCCAAGGATCTTGCCGCCGGGCTTATCCAGCTCTACGCCGAGCGAAAGCGCCGCCCCGGCTTTGCCTTTGCGGCGGACTCTCCCTGGCAGAAGGAATTTGAAGACAGCTTTGAATTCACCGAAACAGACGACCAGCTGCGCGCCATCGCAGAGATCAAGCGCGATATGGAGTCGCCCGCGCCAATGGAGCGGCTTTTATGCGGCGACGTCGGCTTTGGAAAAACGGAGGTCGCGCTGCGCGCCGTCATGAAATGCATTTTGGATGGCAAGCAGGCCGCCATCCTTGTCCCGACAACGGTGCTTGCCCAGCAGCACTATCTGACCGCGCTCAAGCGCTTTGGCTCGTTCCCGGTAACAATTGATGTACTCTCGCGCTTCCGCACCAGCGCGCAGATCAAAAAAACCTTGCAGGAGCTTTCGGCAGGGAAGATCGACCTCATCATTGGCACACACAAGCTTCTGCAAAAAAACATCCATTTCAAAGACCTTGGTCTTCTGATCGTAGACGAGGAGCAGCGCTTTGGCGTGAGCCACAAGGAGCGCCTGAAAGAAATTTCCCGCGGTGTGGACGTTCTGACGCTTTCGGCAACGCCCATCCCCAGAACGCTCAATATGGCGCTGTCCGGTCTTCGCGACATGTCTACCATTGAGCAGCCGCCGCATGACCGCTACCCGGTTCAGACCTTTGTGCTTGAGCACAGCGAGCGGATTCTGGACGAGGCCATTCGCCGCGAGCTTGCCCGCGGCGGGCAGGTCTATTATCTGCACAACCGTGTGGAATCCATCGACGAGTGCGCGGCAAAGCTCAAAGAGCGTCTTGGCACAGTCGAGGTTGCCGTTGCGCACGGAAAAATGAACCAGGAGCAGCTATCGGATGTTATGCAGGCCATGTCAGACGGGCAGATTCAGCTTCTCGTCTGCACGACGATCATTGAAACCGGCATCGACATTCCAAACGTCAACACCCTCATCATTGAAGACGCCGACCGCCTTGGCCTTGCGCAGCTGCATCAGCTCAGAGGCCGCGTTGGGCGCTCTTCCCGCCACGCCTATGCCTACCTGACCTTCCGGCGCGGAAAGGTTCTCTCTGAGGTTGCAGAAAAGCGGCTGGAGGCCATCCGCGAATACGCAGAGTTTGGCTCAGGCTTTAAAATTGCAATGCGCGACCTTGAGATTCGCGGCGCGGGTGATCTGCTTGGCTCAGAGCAGTCGGGGCATATGCTCTCGGTGGGCTACGATATGTATCTGAAGCTGCTCGAAGACGCGGTTCTCGAAGAGCGCGGGGAAGACGCGCAGAAAGAGCCGGAATGCACCGCAGACCTCAATGTTACGGCAAACATCACCAAAGCCTACGTGCCCTCCGGCGAGCAGCGCATGGACCTTTACCGCCGCATGGCCGCCATCCGCACACAGGAGGACGCAGACGATCTTCTTGACGAAATTGTTGACCGCTACGGCGACCCCCCGAAGGGCGTGATGAATCTCATCGCCATTGCACTTTTGCGCGCGCGCGCCGCTTCGTGCGGCATCAGTGAGATCAGCCAGAAGAATGAAAATCTGAGTGTCAAGCTTGCCGTCTTTGATTTTGCGGCAATTTCCGCGCTCTGCGAGGAGGCCGCATTCAAAGGAAGGGTCTTCTTTGTGGCAGGGAAGCTCCCGGCGATCTCCGTCCGCCTCAAGCCGGGTGAGGACGCACTCAAGCTTTCCCAGCAGCTGGTAGACCGCTACTGTCTGCTGCGGGCAAAATAATTCTTCCGGAAAATCTTAAGGATAAATTCATAATTTACCGCGCGTTCCGGCTCGAATTGACATTGCAAAAACGGACGTATTTCGGTATAATGGTAGACGTGATATTATTTGCCGTCATAGCCCGGCTGTGACGTTTGATTACCTGTTCCCGGCGATTTTCGCCGGTCATGATCGGAGGGATCGTTATCAGAAAGAAAGGAAAGTTTGAGCAGAGCCGTGCGCCCAAAAAGCCTGCAAAGCCCTCTGTGGCAGAGCAGAAGGTGCAAAAGCCCGCAAAAGCGCCAAAGCAGGCAAAGGCTGCTTCCGGCGGCGGGGTCAAAAAGGGGCTTGTGATTCTGCTGTGTGTTGCCGCCGTTGCTTTGCTCGGCGTGTGCTCCTACGGCTTTGTGCTGAAAAATCAGGACGCGATCTACCCCAACGTCTACGTTGCGGGCGTCAACGTCGGCGGGCTCAGGCAGGAGGCCGCCGTGGCCGCTGTCTCAGAGGCCGTGCAGCAGAGCTACGCAAGCGATACACTCAATGTTGTTCTGCCAGACCGGACGCTGAGTCTTACCCCGGAGGTTACGGAAATTGCGCTCAACCCCGAGCAGGCCATTGAGGAGGCTATGGCCTATGGCCGCTCCGGAAATCCGATCTCCGCTGTTATCAGCTATCTGCGCGCAGGGAAGACTGAGTACACGGTCGATCTTGATTCCAGCCTCAACCTCGACACAGACGATATCCGCAGTCTCATTGACCAGACCGCACATGCCTGCAAGGCGGATAAAATCGACCCCATCGTTAAGGTCGACGAGGCCGCCGGAACGATCACCATCACCGCAGGCTCGCCCGCCATTTCTCTTGACGCAGACCGCCTGTATGACGAGGTTCTCACGCGCTTTTCTACCGGCGATTTTACAGACTTGGAATTTGCCTATGACACCGTGCCGTGCGAGAGCGTTGATCTGCAGCAGTATTATGATAAATACTGCAAGGATATGACCGACGCTTACTACGACGAAGAGGCCAAAAAGCTGGTGCCGGAGGTCAACGGCTACGGCTTTGATCTGCCGTATTACACGCAGAAGCTTGCCATGGCCGAGGCCGGCGAGGTCATCACCATTCAGATGGAGGATCTTGTGCCGGAGGTCACGCTGGAGGAGCTGGAAAAGGAGTTTTTCTCGGATGTTCTGGCTTCCTATGACAGCGCGCACACAGCCAATGCCGCCAGAACCAAAAATCTGGAGCTGGCCTGCAAGGCCATCGACGGCACGATTCTGAACCCCGGCGAGGAATTCTCCTTCAACAAAATCGTTGGTGAGCGGACAAAGGAAAAGGGCTATCTCGGCGCGATCGTCTACACCGACGGCGGCAAAAGCGAAACGCAGGAGGGCGGCGGCGTCTGCCAGGTTGCATCGGCCATCTACACCTGCACGCTGCTGGCTGAGCTTGAGGTCACAGAGCGTTCGCCGCACATGTATCTGGTCACCTACGTAGAGCCGGGCATGGACGCAACGATCTACTGGGGCTCTCTGGACTTTAAGTTTAAAAACTCCACAGAAAAGCCGCTTCGTGTGGATGCGTCGGTTTCCGGCGGCTATGTCCACATTAAGCTCGTCGGCACCAGGCAGGAGCACGACTATGACCACATCAAGCTGCGCGGCGTATACGTAAACTCGACTGCATGGAAAACTGTTGTCAAGGTCAACGACAAAAAGGTTGAAGTGACCATCCAGAAGGGCGCGGGCGTGGACGCAAACGGCAAGGCCATTGACCTGGCTGTGGACGCAAGCGGCAATAAGTATGTGCTTGGCGCAATGGAAGAAAGCGAATACACCGGCTACACGATTGCAGCCTACCGCGACTTTATCGCAGCCGACGGCAGTGTTCTTCGCTCTGAGCTGCTGCACACGGATAAATTTAATCACCGCGACCGCTGCTATGCAGCAACTGCCTACGTTGAACCAGAGCCCGACGAGCCGGATGAACCCATTACCGACCCCAGCGACCCCAATTATGACCCCACCAAAGACCCGTTCAGCCCGGACTATATTCCGGACGACGTGCCGGATAAAGAACCGGACGATGCGCCAGACGAGACCCCCGATGAGCCGGACGATCCCTTCGGCGGCTACACCGGAGACCCGTCGGTCATGCCGGATTTCTGGAGCTGAGCAGGGGAGAGGGAGAAGCATTGTTTCCCGCTTCTGTTTCAATGATTCAAAAGCGCTCTGTCTGCAACATGCAGACAGAGCGCTTTTTTATTTTCATGCCGTTTCTGTCATAGATT
>CAZXIW010000083.1:0-7268 GCA_964640905.1 uncultured Oscillospiraceae bacterium | reverse complement strand
AGAAAACTCCAATGGAGTTTGCTGACAAAGTGTATGCAGCCCGCGGCAGCGCAAAATTTTGGAAGCTTCGCTGCCAAAATTCACGTTTGCGGGCTGTAAAGTATTTTTCCACGCGCATGTCGCGGCAAAAAAATTTTGATTTTTCGCGCGGAGCGCGCGAACGGCTCGGGGCTTTTTGATCGTCAGCGGGGCTTTATACCCTAAAAAGCGAGACAAGGTTCAGCAGGATGAGAATCGCGAAAAGCGCGATTGCGACATAGCAGGGGGTCGAGGGCTGATCCTTCTGCCGGGTTTTCAGCAGCCAGATATTGACGCCGATGCCGACCGCGCAGCAGATGACGCACAGCCACCAGACTCTGCCAAGAAGCGCCCCGATGATCACAAGCCACCAGCAAAGCCGCTGCATCCGTTCACGTTTTTCCATGGTGATTCCTCCGGTTTCATTTGCGCGGCGCTGACAGGGGAGAGGCCGCTGCACTTTTCAATATCATAGCGTTTTTTCTGCGCCCGGTCAAGTGGCTTGCTGGAAAGGAACTGGAAGAAAAAACCTGATAGCAATTTACCCCGCTTTATCGTATAATAGCTGTATCGCAGAACGGAAAGGAGGCTCATGGGCTCATCCCATCATAAGCGCCAGTGCCTGCCCGCCTGGGCAGGATAACGAGGGGAAACGTGATCGAAAATTCGGCGGGTGCGTTTCCGTGCTGCCCTGTGCGCGTAACGCAGTCAGAAATATGCGGGTAACCGCAAAACAGAGGGGCTGCGAACAGGAAGCAGGCAAATATCTGCGAGTTTGTCCTGAATTTTTATCAGGAGGAACTTTATCTATGTGTGGAATCGTTGGATATATCGGAAAAGAGCAGGCCGCGCCCATTTTGCTTGAGGGGCTGGAGCGGCTGGAATACCGGGGCTATGACTCGGCGGGCATCTGCGTGGCGGAAAATGGTGTGCTGAATGTCGCCAAGGCCAAGGGGCGGCTTTGCAATCTGGCGGAAAAGACCGCGCACGGCGCGCTGCTGCGCGGCAGCGTCGGCATTGGCCATACCCGCTGGGCGACCCACGGCGAGCCAAACGACATTAACTCCCACCCCCACCTTTCTCAGAATGGGAAGGTCGCGCTGGTTCACAACGGTATCATTGAAAACTATCTGGAAATCCGCGAATTTCTGGAGGAAAAGGGCGTAACGTTTACCTCCCAGACCGACAGCGAGGTTGTCGCGCAGCTGCTGGAATACTGCCTGGGGCTGGAAGAGGTGCATACGATGACAGACGCCATCTACATGGTGCTCCACCGCATTGAGGGCGCATACGCCTTCGGCATCGTCTGCGCCGATGACCCCGACCGGATGTACGCGGCAAGAAAAGACGCGCCGCTGCTGCTGGGCTACGGCGATGGGGCAAACTTCATTGCCTCAGACGTGACGGCGCTGGTCAAATATACGCGCGACGTATCCTACATGGAAGACGGCGAGGTCGCCGTTTTGACGAAGGACACCATCGAGGTCTTCAACGCCATGGAGCTTCCGATCGAAAAAGAGCACCACCACATCGACTGGGAGATTTCCGCCGCCGAAAAGGGCGGCTACCCCCACTTCATGCTCAAGGAGATCATGGAAGAGCCGGAGGCGCTCCGGCGCGCCATCACCCCGCGCGTAAAAGATGGCCGGGTCGATTTTGGCGAGCTGGTTCTGAGCGGGGAGAATCTGCGGGGAATCCATAAAATTATGATTATTGCCTGCGGGTCTTCTTACCACGTTGGCATGCTGGGAAAATATACGATTGAAAAGCTCACACGCATCCCGGTCGAGGCTGTGCTGGCCTCAGAGTTCCGCTACTGCGACCCCATTGTTGACGCGCAGACGCTTGTCATTGTCATCAGCCAGTCCGGCGAGACGCTTGACACGATGGCGGCGCTCCGCGAGGCCAGGGCGCTTGGCGCGCGGGTTTTGTCGATCGTGAACGTGGTCGGAAGCTCGATTGCCCGCGAGTCTGACGATGTCCTTTACACCTGGGCAGGGCCGGAGATTGCCGTTGCAACCACGAAGGCCTACTCTACGCAGCTGGCCGTGATCGACATGCTTGCCATCTACATGGCCGCGCAGCTTGGAAAGATCGATGAGGCAGAAGAAAGGCGGCTGGTCGCCGAGCTTCTGCGTCTGCCGGAGAAGGTTGAGACGATTCTTGCCGGGCGCGAGAAGATCCAGTTCTTTGCCTCGCAGTATTTTAACCGCGATTCGATCTTCTTCATTGGCCGCAATCTTGACTATGCGCTGGGGCTTGAGGGCTCGCTCAAGCTCAAGGAAATTTCCTATATCCACTCCGAGGCCTACGCCTCCGGCGAGCTCAAGCATGGCACGATCTCGCTCATCGAAGACGGGACGCTGGTCGTGGCGCTGGGGCTTTACGGGCCGCTGTTTGAAAAGGCAATGAGCAACGTCATCGAGGTCAAGGCCAGAGGCGCAAGCGTTCTGGCACTTACGACCGAAAGTAAGAAGGACGAAATGGAAAAGCGCGTGGACGCGCTCTTGACCGTTCCGGATACGGAGCTGATGTTCCTGCCGTCACTTGGCGTGGTGTCCTTGCAGCTTTTTGCATACTACATTGCATTGCAGCGCGGCTGCGACATCGACAAGCCGCGAAACCTTGCCAAGAGCGTGACCGTGGAATAAGGCGCAGACTGCCTGAAAATGATAATGATTCTGGCCGCCCGGATGAAAGTCCGGGCGGCTTGGACTGTCCAGGAGGTGTCCGGATGAAAAGCTCCGGGCGGCCAAAAATTGTTCTGGGCTTTTGGTGAAAAGTATGCTATACTAAAACAGTATGAGATCAAACAGGGAGGCCATGCCAGTGAATCCGGAACGTTCGGCGGAGCAGTTAGAATATGACAGCGCGCATGCGCAGCAGGAGCAGGAAAAGCCCCGCTATACGCCAAGACCCAAGAGTCAGGTGATTCTGGCGTGGGTGCTGCTGGCGGTCGTGCTCTTTGCGATTTTTGGCATGTGCTACTGGCAGATCTTCGGGATCTTCTGAGGCGGGCGCATGCGAATCCTTGGAATCGACCCTGGCTATGCAACGACGGGCTTTGGCGTGTTGCAGGCCGAGCGGGGAAACCTGCATCTTTTAAACTATGGCACGATCACGACCCCGGCAAGCCTCCCCCTTTCCCGGCGGTTGGTGATGCTCTACGATGATATGATGGAGCTTCTTGCAGCTGTGAAGCCAGACGCCGTGGCGGTGGAGGAGCTTTTCTGGGGGCATAACGTGACGACCGGCATTGGCGTCAGCCATGGCCGGGGCGTTATTTTGCTGGCAATCGAAAAATATGGCGCGCCGCTTTTTGAGTATACGCCCAATCAGGTCAAGCAGGCCGTTGTGGGCTATGGCGGCGCGGAGAAGCGGCAGGTCATGGACATGACGCGCCGCATTTTGAAGATGGAAAAGGTGGCGCGGCCAGACGATGCGGCCGACGCCATTGCAATTGCTCTGTGCCACGCGCGAAGCGCAACGTCGCTTTTAAGCCGCGTGGGGAAATAAGGAGGCGGGCGGATGTTTTATTATCTGAGCGGGACGGTCGCAGTTCTGGATGCGGGTCTTGCCGTGATCGACTGCGGCGGCGTGGGCTACGCCTGCCATACGACCAATTATACGCTTGCAAAGCTCCAGCTCGGAAAGAGCGCCAGAGTCTATACCTATTGCAACGTCAAAGAGGATGTGTTCGACATCTACGGCTTTCTGACGCGCGAGGAGCTTTCCTGCTTTGAGATGCTCCTTGGCGTCTCCGGCGTAGGGCCGAAGGCGGCGCTTGCCATTTTGTCGGTCATGACGCCCGACCAGTTTACGCTGGCCGTTATGACGCAGGACGCAAAGACGCTCACCATGGCGCAGGGCGTCGGCAAAAAGATGGCGCAGCGGATTTTGCTGGAGCTCAAAGACAAGCTCGCGGGCGAGCAGCTGGAGCTTTCCGGCGCGCAGATGGACGTGGCCAGCCCCGTGCGCGGCAGCAAAACAGCCGAGGCCACAGCCGCGCTTGCAAGCCTTGGCTACAGCCAGCAGGAGATCGCGCAGGCGCTCAAGGGTCTGGATGTACAGGCACTTTCGCTGGAGGAAATTGTCCGCCAGGCGCTTCGCGCCATGGTAACGCAGTAAAGGAGCAATACAATGAGCCTTGATTTCTCGCAGGATTTTGAAGCGCCGATCGTGACCGCTTCGCTCACGCCGCAGGATGACGGCGAGGTGAGCCTGCGCCCAAAAACGCTTGCAGACTACACCGGGCAGGAAAAGGCCAAGGGGAATCTGTCTGTCTACATTGAAGCGGCCAGGCGGCGCAATGAGCCGCTGGATCATGTGCTGCTGTATGGCCCGCCGGGTCTTGGCAAGACAACGCTGGCTGGCGTCATCGCAAACGAGATGGGCTCGTCCATCCGCGTGACCTCCGGCCCGGCGATTGAAAAGGCGGGCGATCTTGCTGCGCTTTTAACAAACCTTGCCCCGGGCGATATTTTGTTTATCGACGAAATTCACCGCCTCAACCGCGCGGTGGAAGAAATTTTATACCCCGCGATGGAGGACTTTGCCATCGATATCATCATCGGCAAGGGCCCTTCGGCAAACTCCATCCGCCTCGATCTTCCGCATTTTACGCTCATCGGCGCGACCACGCGCGCAGGCCAGCTCTCAAGCCCCCTGCGGGATCGCTTTGGCGTGCAGCTGCGGCTGGAGCTTTATACGAACGAAGAATTAGGCCGCATCGTCTCGCGCTCGGCGGCGCTGCTTGGCATGGAAATTGACCCCTCCGGCGCGCAGGAGATCGCCTCGCGCTCGCGCGGCACGCCGCGTATCGCAAACAGGCTTCTTCGCCGCGTGCGCGACTTTGCGCAGGTCTACTATGACGGCGTCATTACAAAGCAGGCCGCCGACCATGCGCTTGGAAAGCTTGAGGTCGACGCGCTCGGCCTTGACGCCATCGACCGGCGCATGCTTACGGCCATCATCCGCAATTATGCCGGCGGGCCGGTCGGCCTTGAGACGCTGGCCGCAACGATCGGCGAGGAGGCTGTGACGCTCGAGGATGTGTATGAGCCGTATCTTCTGCAAATCGGCTTTTTGACACGCACGCCGCGCGGCCGCTGCGTGACGCAGCTTGCCTATGCGCACCTTGGCTTGCCGCTGCCGGGCGGCCAGCAGGCAGAGCAACTGAGTTTTTAAGTGAGGATTTTTCTATGGGAAAACTGTTTGGAACAGACGGCATTCGCGGCGTTGCGAATGAGACGCTGACCTGCCAGCTTGCCTACCGCATGGGTCAGGCGGCGGCCATCAGCCTTGGGAGCATGGAGCATAAGCACCCGAAGGTCGTCATCGGCAAGGATACAAGAATCTCGTCTGACATGCTGGAGGCCGCGCTCATCGCGGGCTTGACGGCCAGCGGCTGCGACGCAGTGCGCCTTGGCGTCATTCCGACCCCGGCGGTCGCGTATCTGACCGTGCAGGAGGGCGCGGACGCGGGCATTGTCATCTCCGCGTCCCACAATCCCTTTGAGCATAACGGCATCAAGATGTTCTCGTCGCGCGGCTTTAAGCTCAGCGACGAGCTGGAGGCGCAGATCGAATCGCTCATTTTGCAGGAGGGCGCGCTTGCAGTCAAGACCCACGGCGAAATCGGGCGCGTCACCGACGGCGCGGGGCTGATGGATGCGTATGTTGACCATCTTGCCTCAATGGTCGGGGCGCTCAAGCCTTTGAAAGTCGTCTTCGACTGCGCCAACGGCGCGGCCAGCCGGACGGCGGAAAAGCTCTTTTCCCGCTTCCCGCTGGAAGCGGCGTATCTCGGCGTCAGCCCGGACGGCGTGAACATTAACCGCGACTGCGGCTCGACACATCTGGAAAATCTGAGCCGCGCCGTACGCGCGGGCGGCTTTGACCTTGGCCTTGCCTTTGACGGCGACGCAGACCGCTGCCTGGCAGTTGACGAGCAGGGCAATGAAATTGACGGCGATCAGATCATGGCCGTCTGCGCGGAATTTTTGACGGCGCAGGGAAAGCTCCAGTCCGGCGGCTTTGTGGCAACGGTCATGTCAAACCTTGGCCTTCATAAATTCTGCGAGGCACACGGGCTGAAGCTTCTGTGCGCCGCCGTGGGCGACCGCAATGTGCTTGAGCTTATGCAGAAGGAGTCGATGGTGCTTGGCGGCGAGCAGTCGGGGCATATCATCTTCCTCGAGCATATGACGACTGGCGACGGCCAGCTGGCCGCGCTGCAATTTCTGTCGATTTTGAGCCAGAGCGGCAAAAAGGCCAGCGAGCTTGCCGCCCGTATCACGCACTACCCGCAGGTGCTCAAAAACGTCAAGGTTCGCTCAAACGAAGAGAAGACCGCCATCATGCAAAGCCGGGAGCTTGCCGCCATCTGCGCGCGCGAGGAGGCGAAGCTTGCCGGGCGCGGGCGGATCTTACTGCGCCCGTCTGGCACAGAGCCGCTCATTCGCGTCATGGCCGAGGCCGACACGCAGGAGCTGGCGCAGGCGGTCGTTGCGGCGCTGATTGAAGCCGTCGAAAACGTACAAAAATGCAAGTAAAATAAAAAAGAGTTTTATTTACTATTGACAAATGGAAAATGCTCTCATATAATAGAGGAGGTAGGTGAAGCGCCGGAGGGTAACCTGCCTGTTTCCGTAAACAATCCGGCATCCCAGCCTGTTGATTCTTTTGGTTTTTCTTTGTACCCTCTCTTCGTGTACAAGCCCTTCTGAGATCGCACGGCCAACCACAGCGGATGCAGCATTTTGCTGATCGCATATAACACGCCCCCGCGGGTAAGCGCCGCGGATATCGGGTAAATTATTTTTTCGCTAAAGAGAGGTAACATCATGTACGAAGACAAGACTTTAGTCTGTAAGGAATGCGGCAAGGAATTCGTTTTCACAGCCGGTGAGCAGGAGTTCTACGCAGAGCGTGGCTTCCAGAACGAGCCGCAGCGCTGCAAGGCCTGCCGCGACGCTCGCAAGACCGCTACCCGCGGCCCGAGAGAGTACTTCACCGCGACCTGCGCTGCCTGCGGCGGCGAAGCGCGCGTTCCGTTTGAGCCCAAGTCCGACCGTCCGGTCTATTGCAGCGACTGCTTCGCCCGCATGAAGGCGCAGGGCTGATTGGCTGAAACAGATTGACTGATAAATGATGTGCGCAGGAGCGGAAGACCTGGTCTTCCGCTCTTTGTCTGCCGCCCAAAGGCCCCCTTGTGGAAAGGGCAGATTCCCCCTGCAAGGGGCGGCTTG
>CAZXIW010000082.1:0-7468 GCA_964640905.1 uncultured Oscillospiraceae bacterium | reverse complement strand
TGCTGGGCGCGGGCGCGCTGCATGCGCTGGGGCAGAGCACACCGGCCTTTGCGGATGTCCCCGCCGGTTCGTACTACGCCAGCGCCGCGCAGTGGGCGCAGGCGCGTGGTATCGTGAGCGGCACAGATCAGACGCACTTCTCCCCGGCGCTTGCCTGTACCCGCGCCCAGGCTGTTACCATGCTCTATCGCGCGGCGGGCTGCCCGGAGGTTTGGGCAGAGAACCCGTTTGAGGATGTTGACGCAAATGACTACTTCTACAAGGCTGTTCTCTGGGCAGTGGCCAACGGCATTACCTCCGGCACAGACGAGACCCATTTCAGTCCCGACGCGCCCTGTACACGCGGCCAGATCGTAACCTTCCTGCACAGAGCCGCAAGGTGCTACGATGCACATGAGAGCTTCGGCTTCACGGACGTGAAAACAGGCGCTTACTGCGAGGACGCGGTCAACTGGGCTGTTGCACTTGGCCTTACAAACGGCACGGGCGAGACAACCTTCAGCCCGGAGGCCGTCTGCACAAGAGCGCAGATCGTCACCTTCCTCTACCGAAACCGATAAAGAAAGCTTTTTCAAAACGCTGACAGGGGCGCGGCTTTGCCGCGCCCCTTAGACTATTAAAAACGCTGAAAGCGTTTTTTGACAGGCTCAATCCGCAAAAAGCTCGGTAGACAGATACCGGTCGCCGGTATCGGGCAGGAGCACGACGATCGTCTTTCCTGCGTTCTCTTCCTTTTCTGCAAGCGTGATGGCCGCATGCAGCGCCGCGCCCGAGGAAATGCCGACCAGAATGCCCTCGCGCCTGCCAAGCTCGCGCCCGGCGGCAAAGGCGTCTTCATTGCTGACCGGAAGGATCTCGTCATAAATGCCCGTGTCGAGCACAGCCGGGATAAAGCCCGCGCCAATGCCCTGAAGCTTATGCGCTCCTGCCTTGCCGCCGGAGAGGACGGGGGAGCTTGAAGGCTCGACCGCAATAATTTTGACGGCAGAATTCTTTTCTTTCAGATAGCGGCCTGTACCTGTGATCGTGCCGCCCGTGCCGACGCCCGCAACAAAAAGATCGACCGCGCCGTCGGTATCTTCCCAGATCTCCGGGCCTGTTGTGTCATAATGCGCCTGCGCGTTTGCCGGGTTTTCAAACTGGCCGGGGATAAAGCTGCCGGGAATCTCATCGGCCAGCTCCTGCGCCTTTTCAATTGCGCCCTTCATGCCCTTTGCGCCGTCTGAGAGCACCAGCTCCGCGCCGTAGGCCTTCATGAGCTGCCGCCGCTCAACGGACATCGTGTCCGGCATGACGATGATCGCCCGGTAGCCCCGCGCCGCCGCGACCGAGGCAAGGCCAATGCCGGTATTGCCGGAGGTCGGCTCAATGATGGTCGCGCCTTCTTTTAAAACGCCGCGCTTCTCCGCGTCGTCGAGCATCGCGCGCGCCACGCGGTCTTTGACAGACCCCGCAGGATTCAAAAACTCAAGCTTTGCAAGCACACGCGCCCTGAGCCCGTGCGCCCGCTCCAGCTGCGTCAGCTCCAAAAGGGGCGTTTTTCCGATCAGCTGCTCGGCGGAAGTGTAAATCTGGGACATAGCAAGCATCTCCTTTTCCTGTACGCGAGGCATTCCCCGGCCAGAGGTGTGCTGGGGGTTTTGTCCGGCGTTTTGTCTACCTCTTTAGTAGGTTTTAATAGTTATAGCATACCATGTGCCGTTTTGTCAATGCATCTCTGGAATTTTTTTCTGCGGCGTCAGCCTCTGCGCAAGCCGCGCCATCGCCTGCGAAAACTCCCCGGCGTCCAGCCCTGCATACTGCACCACTGCGCAGCGGTACGCCGCCGCAGGAGGCTGGCGCAGATAAAACTCCGACAGAAGCGGCGCGCGAAGCCCCGCCTGCCAGAGCGCCTCGCGCAGAGCCTCAGCCTGCTCAAGCGTGTGAAACTCCAGCAGAAAATGAAGCCCCGCCACCGCCTGCCGCACCGAGCAGAGCGCGGCCAGCTCAGGCTGCGAAAGCGCCGCAAGCAGCGTTTGCAGCAGCGCCCGATAGTGCTTTTTCATGCGCGAGACATGGCGCTCAAAATATCCGCCGTCTAAAAAGCGGGTCAGCGTCAGCTGCTCAAACGACGGCACCGCGCAGCTGTAAAAGCCCATGGTATCCTCCCAGCAGCTGAGCAGCGTCTGCGGCAGGATCATATAGCTGATACGAAGCGCGGGGGCGATGGTCTTGGAGAAGGTGTTGAGATAGATGACTCTCTGCGCCCGGTCCAGACTTTGCAGCGTTGGAATGGGGCGGCCGGAAAAGCGGAACTCCGAGTCATAGTCGTCCTCGATGAGATACCGCCCCTCGCCGCGTGCTGCCCAGGCCAGAAGCTCCTGCCGGCGTGGGATGGGCATGACCGTTCCGGTCGGGTAATGGTGTGACGGCGACAGATGGACGATCTGCGCGCCGCTTTGCGCCAGCTCTGCCACGCGAATCCCGCTCTCATCCATCGAAACCGGCACGACCTGCGCGCCGCTCCGCCGGTATACCTGCGCAAGCGTCCGATGGCAGGGGTCTTCAATGGCAAAGCAGGCCGCGCGCCCGAAAAACTGCGCCAGAAGCGCATAGAAATATTCTGTGCCCGCGCCGATCAAAATCTGCTCCGGGCGGACAAGCAGCCCCCGCTGCCGCGCAAGCTCATCGGCAATCGCCCGCCGCAGAGAAAACAGCCCCGCATTCGGCGCAGGCCGGAGCAGATACTGCCCCTCGTCCAGAATCACGCCGCGCATCAGCTTCGCCCAGACCGAAAACGGAAAAAGCCGCGCCGCCGCGCTCTGCTCCGGCAGCTGCGCGGGCGGGCGCGCAGGCATCTGGCTCTGCGCGGGGGGCGCATGCATCACAAGCGGCATATGCGCAACATAATAGCCGGAGCGTTCGCGGGAGAGAAGATACCCCTCCTCCACAAGCTGCGAATAGGCCGTTTCCACGGTGATCTTGCTCAGGCTCAGGTGCTCTGCCAGCGCGCGCTTGGACGGAAGCTTCTCCCCGCCTGCAAGCTCGCCTGAGAGAATGTCTGCGCGGATGGCCTCGTAGAGCTGGACATACAGCGGGGTTTTGCTGCTGTGGGAAAGTTCATAGGTTCGTATCATAATTCTGGCCTTATAATTTAGAATGATTCTGGCAATTTTTAAAATGCCAGTTATGTGCTATCATCATAACCATCCGGACGGAAAAAGTCAATTGGAGGATTTCCAGACCATGAAAGAGAAAAAGTTTTCCACGTATCAGATCGTCTTTGTCGCCGTCATGGCCGCCATCATCTGCGTCGTGACCTTCTTCCGCTTCCCGCTGCTCGGCTCGAAGGTTCACTTTGCAAACGCGATGTGCCTGCTCTCCGGCATGCTCTTTGGCCCGATGCTGGGCGGGCTTGCAGCGGGGCTTGGCTCGATGCTCTATGACGCGCTTTTTGGCGGATATGATCTTGTCAACTGCCTGATTACCTTTGTCTCGAAATTTCTGATGGCTGCCATCTGCGCCTGGCTCGTGCATGGCGGCGAAAAAGAGCCTGCCCGGCGGGTCAGCCACGCCCGCCTTGTGCTCGGAAGCGTGCTTGGCGCGTTGAGCTACGTTGCGCTCTACATGCTCAAGACCTATCTCTACCAGCGCTTTGTCTATGGGTATCCGCTCGACGCGGTGCTCGTGACGATGGGCGCAAAGCTCCCGGCCTCGCTCATCAACGCTGTCTTTGCCATGATCGTCGCGCCCATTTTGTATGCGGCCATTACCCCGGCGCTGGCGCGGCGCAATCTGCTTGCGCGTCTGCGCAGCTAAGGCTTTTCCAGTTAAAGCACAGCTGCCGGAAAACGTCAAAACGTTTTCCGGCAGCTGTTATTTTGTCGCGTTTCCTGCGTATCCAGCCCCGCCTTATGCAGTGCCTGCCTGAAATATTCCGGCAGCTCACACGCCACATGCACCAGCTCGTGCGTGCGCGGGTGGATAAAATCAAGCGCCGCCGCGTGAAGGCACTGAGAGTCAAGCCCCAGCTCCGGCTTCTTATGCCCGTAGACCATGTCGCCCACGATCGGGTGATTGCGCCAGGCCAGATGCACGCGGATCTGATGTGTGCGCCCCGTCTCAAGGCGGCAGCGCAGGTGCGAATAGCCCGCGCTTCTGGCAAGCACCTCCCAGTGCGTGACGGCGCTTCGGCTGTTTTTTTCTGTCACGGCCATCTTCTTTCGGTCAGCAGGGCTTCTTCCGATGGGCGCATCGATCGTCCCGGCGTCTTCTTTGAAGCTGCCGCAGACGATGCACTCATACGTCCGCGCAAGCGTGTGGTCTTTGAGCTGGGCAGACAAAAACGCATGCGCGTGGTCGTTCTTTGCCACGATCAAAAGCCCCGAGGTATCCTTGTCGATGCGGTGGACGATGCCGGGGCGCTTTTCCCCGCCGATGCCGGAGAGGGAATCCGCGCAATGGTGCAGCAGCGCATTGACAAGTGTCCCGTCCGGGTGACCCGGCGCGGGATGAACGACCAGGCCCTTGGGCTTATTGATGACGATGACGTCTTCGTCTTCATAGCGCACATCGAGCGGAATCTCCTGCGCGCAAAGCGCCGTCTCCTGCATGGGTGGCATGGTAAGCTCCAGACGCATCCCGGCGTCTGCCTTTTCATTTTTCCGAACCGGCCTTCCGTCTGCCAGCACCAGCCCCTGCTCGATGAGCCGCTGCACCTGGCTGCGGCTGAGCGCAGGCACAAGGCGCGCGATTGCAGCGTCCAGCCGCTCTCCGGCCTGCGTCAGCTCAAGCGTCATGCGAATCCTCCGGCTTCTGCGCCGGGTCTGCGGGCTTCTTTTCCTTTGGCTTCGTCTCCAGAAATTCCTTGTCCCAGAACAGAACATAGACTACCAGCACCGCCGCGCCAACGGTGATAAAAATATCTGCGACGTTGAAGGTCGAAAACCACGGCACACAGATCATGTCGATCACAAGCCCCGTTGCAACGCGGTCGATGAAATTGCCGATTGCGCCGCCCGTCACGGCCGCAATGCACCACAGCTCCGGCTTTTTATAGATGTACCGTTTGAAAATCGCCCAGATTACAAGGCCAAGGTACGCCGCCGTCAGAACAACGAACACCCAGCGCCCGCCCCGGAACATGGACAGTGCCATTCCGTCGTTCGTCAGATAGTGCAGCTGAAGCCAGCCGGGAACAAGAACGAGCGTCTGCCCCACAAGATATTTTGCGGCAAGCCATTTGGTCAGCTGGTCAAGCCCGGCTGCCGCCAGCGCAAAGAGCGCCAGAAGTGCATAATACAAAGGGAAACGCCTCCTTTGGCTTTTTGCGACGCAAAAGCATCGCGAAATACTGAAATGCAGCCGGATGCTCCCGGCCACTGCGTTTTTATCGTATCACATTTGCCCGCGCTTTGCAATCGCTTTGCGCCGCCCCGCCAAGCAGCCGCGCGATGAGCTGCGTTTTCTCAAAAAAGCAGTAAAGCGGCAGGCCAAGAAAATATAACACGGCAGCCTCCCCCGCGCCGACCTCCAGGCCAAAGAGCGCAAGCCCCGCCCAGAATCCTTCTGCCGGAAGGCTCACAAACGAGAGCATCGCGCCGACAAGCAGCGCATTGCAGAAAATAAGCGGCAGCGGCAAAAGCGCGCTTTTTTTGATGTGCCGGAGAAGAAGACAGGAAAGAAAGGTTGCCAGCGTGCCGACGATGATGTCAAGCGCGGAGACGGTTGAAAAAATGTTTGCGATCAGGCAGCCGAGCGTAAGCCCGACCGTCAAGCTCGGCTCGAGCGCGGCCAGCAGACACAGTGCCTCTGCCAGCCGGAACTGAATATTTCCGTAGGCAAACGACGCCGTTAAGATGGTGACGGCGGCATAAAGCCCGGCTGCAAGGCCGTTTAGAGCGATCTGACGGGTGGTGAATGTTTTCATGCGTGATTTCCCTTTCTTTTGGGGACAAAAAATGGACGCAAAGCGCCCATCCCGGCCGCAGAGCGGCCAATCCCTAGTTTTGTTTAGAGACAGGATGGTTACGAACTGTCTGTTATGGCGCGCCAGGCTCTGGCGCGCAAACATTGTACCGAAAGCGTGCGGAAAAATCAAGCCCTCTTTTTTCGCTTTTCCGTGAAAAACTGCCGCTTTGCCCTTGACAAAATGGCCGCCTGCGGATAAACTAGTAGCGTCTTTTGAATATTTTGCGATGATAAGGCCAAGTAGAAGGCGCTGCGCGCGCAGAGACCCGGCGGCTGGTGTAAGCCGGGAGCAATACGCGTCTTTGAAGATCCCCTTGGAGCATCCGCCCGAACAGTGTTTCAGTAGGCGCGGACGGGACTTCCCGTTACAGAAGAAGAGTGTCCGCGCAGACTGCTTCTGCCCGGGAATTCAGGTGGTACCGCGGTTTTTCGCCCTGAGCTTAGGCTTGGAGCGATTTTTTTATTTTTATAAAAAACATGACAACATGGAGGCATAGATCACGATGGAATACAAACAGACCCTGAACATGACAAAGTCGGGCTTCCCGATGCGCGGCGGCCTGCCGACGCGCGAGCCGGATATGCTTGCGCACTGGAACGAGCTCGACCTTTACAACGAGCTTCTGAAAAAGAACGAGGGAAAGCCCCTGTTCTCGCTGCATGACGGCCCTCCGTTCTCCAACGGCGCGCTGCACATGGGCCACGCGCTCAACAAGTGCATCAAGGACTTTATGAACCGCTCGGCGGCCATGCGCGGCTACTACACGCCCTATATCCCCGGCTGGGATAACCACGGCATGCCCATCGAGTCGGCCATCATCAAGAAGAACAAGCTCAACCACAAGGCCATGCCCATCCCCGAGTTCCGCTCGGCCTGCCATGACTTTGCCCAGCATTACATCGACGTGCAGATGGACGGCTTCAAGCGCCTCGGCGTCATCGCCGACTGGGAGCATCCGTATAAGACGATGAGCCCCGGCTTTGAGGCAGAGGAAGTCAAGGTCTTCGGCGCGATGTACAAAAAGGGCTATATCTACAAGGGACTCAAGCCCGTCTACTGGTGCTACCACGATGAGACCGCGCTGGCTGAGGCTGAGATCGAGTATCAGGACGACCCCTGCACCACGGTCTATGTCAAGTTCCCCATGCACGACGATCAGGGCAAGCTCTCGCACCTTGATACCTCCAAGCTGAACTTCGTCATCTGGACGACCACGATCTGGACGCTTCCGGGTAACCTCGCTATCGCCCTGAACCCCGTGGAGAGCTACGCCATCGTCAAGCCCGATTTCTCGGACGAAATGTATATCATGGCCGAGGCGCTGACGGAGAAGGTCATGGGCATCGGCGGCTTTACGAGCTACAAAATTGTTGAGGCCCATCCGGGCAGCTTCTATGAGAACATGCTGGCCTCGCATCCGTTCCTGCCGAAGACCTCGCGTCTGGTTCTGGCAGACTATGTCACGATGGACTCCGGTACCGGCTGCGTCCACACCGCGCCGGGCTTTGGCGCAGACGA
>CAZXIW010000081.1:0-7692 GCA_964640905.1 uncultured Oscillospiraceae bacterium | reverse complement strand
TACTTCATCGTGCACGAGCCGAGCGGATAGAAGCCGTCGTTCACGCCGTGGATGCGCTTGCAGAGCGCAGTGTAGTGGCGGGTCAGCTCGTTTTCACTCACATGCGGAAGGCGAAGCGCGGTGGTGCGCTCGTTTTCCAGCTTATACTCCGGCACATCGCAGGCCGGCAGAAGGTGCAGGCAGTGACCCTGCGCGCCCTGTTCAAAAATCAGCTTCATCAGCCCTGCACCTCCTTTACGATCGAGACGACCTCATCGAGCTTTTCCTTCGAGACAAGCTCTGTGACGCACCACAGGATGCCGCCCTCAACCTCAAGGCCGCCGAGAATGTTCTTCTCAGCCAGCGCGTCGAGAATCTTCTTGCGGCAGTTCGGGCAGGCAGTCTCGGTAACGAACTCATGGAAGAATTCGCCGGTGTACTTGATCTTGCAGCCGATCTTTTCAAGCTCGGAAGCAAGGTAATGCGCCTTGGAAAGGCAGAGTCTTGCGCACTGCTTCATGCCGTCTTCGCCCATGGCCGCCATGTAGACACCGGCGGTGAAGGCGCAAAGAGCCTGGTTCGAGCAGATGTTGGACGACGCCTTTTCGCGGCGGATATGCTGCTCACGGGCAGAGAGCGTCAGAACGTAGCCGGTCTTGCCGTCAACGTCCTTCGTCTCGCCGACGATACGGCCGGGGAGCTTGCGGGTCATGGCGCTGGTGGTGGCCATGAAGCCAAGGTACGGGCCGCCGAATGCGGTGTCAAGGCCGAGCGGCTGGCCATCGCCAACGGCGATGTCTGCGCCGACCTCGCGCGGGGTGGGCAGAAGGGCGCAGGCGATGGGGTTGACGCCCATGACAAACTTTGCGCCTGCTGCGTGGGTAGCCTCGCCAAGCGCCACGGTATCTTCGATCTGGCCGAAGAAGTTCGGCTGCTGGACATAGAAGCAGGCAGCGTCAGCGCCGAGCGCTGCGCGCAGTGCGTCCAGATCGGTCTTGCCGTCCTTGGCCGGGACAACGATCAGCTCTGTGTTGGAGGCGAAGCAGTAGGTCTTCATGACCTCAATGACCTGCGGGTTCGTGGTCTCGGAGACGTAAGCCTTTGTGCGCTTGCGATCCTTGCACATGGGGATGGTCTCAGCTGCGGCGGTCGCGCCGTCGTAGTGAGAGGCGTTTGCAACGTCCATGCCCGTCAGCTCGCAGATCATGGTCTGGAATTCAAACGTGCCCTGCAAAACGCCCTGGCTGATCTCAGCCTGATAGGGAGTGTAGCAGGTGACAAGCTCCTCGCGGGAGGTAATGGATTTGACAACGGCAGGAATGAAGTGGCGGTAGCTGCCCGCGCCGCGAAGAACGGTCTTGTAGACGTGGTTCTTCCCGGCCATTTCGGACACCTTTTCCCGCACTTCCAGCTCACTCAGACCATCGGGAAGCTTCAGCTCGCCCGTCTGCAGGAGCATCTGCTGCGGCACAGCCGCATAGAGTGCTTCCTGAGACGGGACGCCGATGGTTTGAAGCATTTGCTCTCGTTCCGCCGCAGTGGTAGGAACATAAGAGCCCATGTTAAGCCTCCTCAGTTGCGCAGAAGGCCTCGTATGCAGCAGCGTCGAGCAGCTCTTCGTAAGCCTCGACTTCCTTGACCTTGATGATCCAGGAGCCATACGGATCGGAGTTCAGGTTTTCCGGAGCGTCGGCCAGGTCTTCGTTGACCTCGGTGACAACGCCGGAGATGGGGCTGACAACGTCGGAGACGGCCTTGACGGACTCAACATCGCCGAGCGGCTCGCCAGCGGTCACGGTATCGCCAACGGACGGAAGGCCGATGAAGACGATATCGCCAAGAGCGTCCTGCGCGAAATCAGTAATGCCGACAACGGTCATGCCGTCTTCTTCCTTGACCCACTCGTGGGACTTGGAATACTTGAGATCAGTCGGATAGTTCATAGTTTGGGTTCCTCCTTAAAATTCAGTAGAGTTCATTAAGATAATGGATCTATGCACACGGGATCAGATCCCGGTTGCGGCAGCAAAGGTGTTGAGGATTTCGTCGGTATCCTTGTCGGAGAAGCAGTAGCGCATGTCGGTGTATTCGGCGCGGAACTTCGCGACCTCGTCCTTGACGTTGGTATTCCGCAGCACGCACGCAGCGATCAGATGCGCGAGCTTTGCAAACTCTTCCTTGCCGAAGCCAAAGCGCGTCATTTCATTCACGCCCATGCGCAGCGCGCCGGAGGCGGAGAAGCCCTCTTCCTCGGGCGTTGCCTGATAGTTGCAGATGATGTTGTTGGCCTCAAGGCGGTTTGCGATCTCAGGACCCTGTGCGTAGCCGACCTTGACGATGACCTGGTGGGTCTCGGTGTAGTCGATGGCGGGGTCGCCCGCAACGTCGAGTCCTTCAGCGGCGAGGCACTTTGCAAAGTGCTTGGCGTTTTCAATGACGGCCTTCTGGTATTCATCCTTGAAGGCGTTCATTTCGTAAGCCGCCATCAGCTGGCCAAGGAGCGTTCCAAGATGGTGGTTCGAGACGCTTCCGGGGAAGGTGCGCGTTTCGATGGTCTCCCAGAGACCCCACTTCAGGTCTTCCGGCTTCCAGTTGACGCCGATGACGCCACGCTGCGCGCCGAAGAAGGTCTTATGGGTCGAGCCGGTGACGATTTCTGCGCCCTCTTCAAACGGCTTCTGGAAATGATCGCCGATCAGGCCCAGCACATGCGCCATGTCGTACATGATGGTGGTGTTGATGCCCTGCTCGTTGACAAACTTGCGGATCTCGGCAACCGGCTCTTTGTGAAGCACCATCGACTTGCCGAAGATGATGAATTCCGGGCGATACTGCGCCAGCAGAACCTTGGTCTTCTCGACGTCGATCTTATAGGGGTTATCCTCGCAGACCGGGAAGTTCACGACCATCTGCTTTTCGGTCACGGGGTCAACGGCGATGTAGTCGTGGAACGCGCCCATCGGCTGCGCGGAGAGGTGGCCGCCGCGGACGATGTGGTTGTTCATGACCCAGCCGAGCCGCTGCGGGGTGCGCTTGCGGTCGACGCGGTTTTTAAAGTCCATCATGGCCGAGAACACAGCGGTGTTCGACATCTGGCCGGACGTTACGCGGGTCTCGACCTGCGACGCGCCGAGGAACTTCTTCATTTCCTCAACCAGCATGGCCTCGACGGAGGCGATGAAGCCGGTGCCCTGATAATAGAAAATCTCTGCGTCGTAGAATGCCTTCTGCTTTTTGTGCTCGGCGTAGCGGTTGGAGGGGTCAGAGGCCGCGAGCATGCGGACGGCTCTGGACTGCGTGTTTTCAGACGGGATGAGGTTGATGCACTCGGTCTGACGCCACAGATGGTTCTGCTTTGCGGCGGCAACGAGATTTTTCATCTTGTCTGCGTAGGAATCTGCGGCGGGCGCGGGCTTTGCGATGCTCACATCCGGGAGAATCGGGCGGACATAGGGCGCGGCATCCTGGCGGATGTGGTAGCCGACAACGAGCGCCGGCTGGCGGCGGCCGCGGATGTCAATCTCGATGTTATAATCCTGGCAGATGCGGCTGTCCATGTAGGCAAGGCCAATGGAGCGCTTGCCGGTCTCTTCTGTGAAGACGGTCTCAAGTCCCTCGCCCTCGGTC
This sequence comes from uncultured Oscillospiraceae bacterium, assembly GCA_964640905.1. GTDB lineage: Bacteria > Bacillota > Clostridia > Oscillospirales > Oscillospiraceae > CAG-170. The sequence continues at coordinate 4,086 of CAZXIW010000081.1, read as the reverse complement.
TTGTAATACGGGATCATCGTGCCGGAGGTGACATAGCCGATCTGCTTGCCCTCAGACCATTCGTCCTTGCAGTAGATCGGGAAGCCCTTACGCAGAACGCCCTTGCCCTCGAGATAGATGGGCTGGATGCGGTAGGGAAGATCATCGATTGCGGAATAGTCGCGGTTCATGATCTTCTTGAGCGCCTCAAACTGCTTTTTGAGCGCGGCCTTGCCGATGAACTCGCCCTTTTCCGGCGCGAAGGAGACAGCGAACTTTGCCAGCGGCACAGCGTAGATGGGAATCTCGCCGCCCATCTCGCACTCGCCCATTTCATGGCCGTAGAGCGGGAGGGATGCTTCCATACGCGTGGTGTCGCGCGCGCCGAGCGCGGTGGGCTTTGCGCCAAGCTCAATGAGACGATCCCAGAAATAGCGGGCGTCTTCACTGTTGCAGTAGAGCTCGTAGCCGATGGGCTCGCCGGTATAGCCGGTCTTGGCGAGGCGGACGGGCTTGCCCTCCATGGTGAGGGTGTTGAGCGCATTTTTGACGTTTTCCGGCGTCAGCGTCTTGCCGCCGGAGAGGGTGAGAAGGATATCCTTGGCCTTCGGGCCCTGAACGGCGATGGCAGCATATTTGTCGGAGACGTTGGTGAGCGTGACGTTGAAGTTCTTGGCCTCGCGGTTCAGGTGCTCCATGTCCTTGTCGATGTTGCCGGCGTTGATAACGAGGAAGTATTTGCCCTCTTCAAAGCGATAGAGGTAGGCGTCGTCGACTGCGCAGCCCTTTTCATCGGGGATGATGCAGTACTGCGCCTGATTCAGATCGAGCGCGAGAACGTTGCTCGACAGGACGTGCTGCAAGAACGCGACCTGGTCCGGGCCTTCGACATCGATACGACCCATGTGAGAGACGTCAAAAATACCGCAGTGGCGGCGGCAGTACAGATGCTCTGCGATAATGCCTTCCGGATACTGGATGGGCATATCCCAGCCGCCGAAGTCTACCATTGTGGCGCCCGCGTCAAGGTGTGCCTGATACAAAATGGTGCGTTTCAGTTCGCTCATAGGTTCCTCCTCAGACTTTCTTAAATAAATTTCTAAAATAAAAACAGAGCGCGCCGACGTAAAGCGCGCTCTGTTATAAGACCTGAAAGATTCTCCCCGAAAAGGGGATTGCTTCTTCGGTGCCGCATGCGGCTTTCCAGAGTTCCGTCCACGTTCAGTCCATTTACCTGAGAGTTCATGCGCGAGCCCCTTCGGTGTCGCGCCGTGCGGCGCGTCTCTCCTGAATGCTTCATCCGGCGATATCCACTTGCTTAGAACCGGGACAGACGCATTTGGGCTGCGCAGGCGGTCTTTACCTGTTCACTATAATATAAAATGCTTCGCTTTGTCAATAACAATTTGTGCGAAACGGGAAAAAGTTAACGTATGCGGCTGAAAATCCAATTGCGGGAAGCGGGGCTTTCGTGTACAATGAAAAAAGAAACGCGCCCTTTGCGGCAGAAGCAGGGCGCAGACGCTTTTCAGGGCGGCTTTCCAGGAAGCTTGACAAACGAAAACAGAAATAAAGGAGAAGCCTTATGACAGTTACAGAACGCTTTTTAAAGCTGGTGAGCTTTGACACGCAGTCGAGCGAGACCTCCGGCCAGCACCCCTCCACCCCGGGGCAGAAGGTGCTCGGTGCGGAGCTTGTGCGCCAGATGCAGGAGCTTGGGATTCAGGACGCGCGCATGGATGAATCCGGCTATGTTTACGGAACGATTCCGGCCAACTGCGAAAAGAAGCTTCCGGTCTATGGCCTGATCGCCCACATGGACACCTCGCCCGACGCGCCGGGAAGCAGCATCCGCGCGCGCGTGACGGAGGCCTATGCAGGCGGCGATATTCTGCTCAATGAAGAAAAGGGCATTTATCTGCGCGCGTCGGAATACGAGAGCCTTGCAAACCACGTTGGAAAGCATCTTGTCGTGACCGACGGCACAACGCTTCTCGGCGCGGATGACAAGGCGGGCGTGGCCGAAATTCTTGCGGCGGCGGAGCTGCTTCTGGCCTCGCCCCGCGCGCACGGCACGGTCAAAATTGCCTTCACGCCCGACGAGGAGATCGGCGAGGGCGCAGACCATTTTGATGTGGCGGGCTTTGGCGCAGATTATGCCTACACGGTAGACGGCGGCGCGCTGGGCGAATTGGAATATGAGAACTTCAACGCGGCCTCCGCGCGGGTCGACATCTGTGGACTTTCCATCCATCCCGGCTCGGCTACGGGCAAGATGGTCAACGCCAGCCTGGTTGCCATGGAGCTTCACAGCCTGCTCCCGCCGCTTGCAACGCCCTATCACACCGCAGGCTATGAGGGCTTTTTCCACCTGACCGAGATGCAGGGCGAGGTCGAGCATGCAAGTCTTTGCTATATCATCCGCGACCATGACCGCGAAAAATTTGCCCTGCGCAAGCGCATGCTGGAAAAGGCCGTCGGTGAGATCAACCGCCGCTATGGCGAGGGGACAGCGCAGCTTACGATGAGAGACAGCTATTACAACATGAAGGAAAAGCTTGAACCCTGCATGTTCCTCGTCGAGCAGGCGAAAAGCGCCATGCTTGCCCTTGGCATTACCCCGAAGGTGCAGCCCATTCGCGGCGGCACAGACGGCGCGCGGCTGTCGTTTGAGGGGCTGCCGTGCCCGAATCTCTGTGCGGGCGGCGAGAATTTCCATGGGCGGTTTGAGTATGTCCCGGTCGAGGATATGGAGAAAATCGCGGAGCTTCTGGCGCAGATCATCTGGGAGGTTGCCGCCTGACGCGGCAGGATGCGCCCTCTGCCTGCCCCTGAAAGGGCAGGCAAAAAAGAACCTCCCGGTGGGAGGTTCTTTTTGTTTGCAAATCAGGCAAATTCCACTGCGAAGCGGTGCAGGATCGCTGCGACCTGTGCGCGGGTGGCGTAGCCCTTGGGGTCGATCTTGCTGTAGCCGACGCCGTTGATGAGGCCGTGGTAGTTGGCCCATGCCATAGCGTCTCTTGCCCATGTGCCGATGGAGTAGTAATCATCGAACTTCAGGAGGTTGGAAGCGCCCTTGGTGGACAGGTTCATGTACGCGGCGTAGCGATAAAGGATCGCGGCCAGCTGCTCACGGGTGACGTTTGCGGTGGGCTTGAAGGTGTAGGCGTCGAAGCCATCGACGATGCCCGCGTCAACCGCCCAGGAGATGGCGTTGTTGTAGTATGCGCTGGACGAAACGTCCGTGAACTTGTTGTCGCGGGTCGCTCTCGGCTCGCCGGTCAGTCTCCAGAGGATGGTGACGACCTGTGCGCGCGTGGTGTTCTGCGTTGCGCCGAAGTCATTGACGGAGATACCGTCCATAAGGCCGTTGAGGTAGGCATACAGAACGTCGTCATAGTACCAGTAGGAATCGTTCACATCGTGGAACGGCAGGTAGTACGAATCGTTGCTCTTGGACAGGCGGTCGCAGTACTTGCAGACATACGGATAGGAGTCCTTGGTCTTGCGGTCGGTGTTCTTGATCCAGGTGTGGTACTCCTTGACGGCGTAGTCACACTTCTTGCATTCCTTCCAGTGGTACGTTGCGTTGTAGTCCTCGTAGTCATAGCCCGTGTGGGAGGTGGAGTGGCTGTAGTAGTAATAATCCCAGGTGTCGTAGTCGCACTCGGTGCAGTAGGAATAGTAGTAGCCGTCCTTGTAATAGGTCTTGAGGTCGTGCTTTTCCTTGCTGCCGCTCTTGACTGCGTCGCAGCCGGACTTGATGCACTCTTTCCAGTGGTAGGTGTCATTGTACTCATAGGAAGTGCCCCAGTCGTGGGTGTGCGTGTAGCTGGACTTCTTCTCGAAGACCACCTTCAAGGTGCAGTCTTTCTCAATGTTCTTGAGCGTGTACTCAGTCTTGGAAGAAACGTACTTGCCGTCAAGATACCACGAAACGGCGTACTTGCTGCTCTTGGGCGTAGCGACGAGCGGATACTCTTCGCTTGCTGCCAGATCGATGAAGCTGCCGTTCTTGACCTCAAAGCTTGTGCCCTTGACCTTGACTGTGCCGTTGGAAGCGCCTTCGATCTTAACGGTAACGGTGTGCTTGACCTCGGTCAGCTT
>CAZXIW010000080.1:0-7794 GCA_964640905.1 uncultured Oscillospiraceae bacterium | reverse complement strand
CTTTATACGGAGCGCCGCAGAGACTGTCAATCCCCCAGTCAGCGCGGGACGCTGAGACCCCCTTTGTCCCTGCGGGACATTTCCCCCTTGCAGGGGGAATCTGTCCTTTCCACAAGGGGGCCTTTGTGCGGTGCGCCGGGGCGTTACAGCAGCCCCTGGATGAAAATGACGAGAATCAGGATCGGGAGCACAAACTGGAAATACGGCTTGAGCTTCGGCGAGAGCTTCATGCCCGCGCCGGTGTTGACCTCGGCGAGATACTTGTCAAAGCCCCAGCCCCACTTTGTCACGCAGAACAGCAGATACACCAGCGCGCCGCTGGGAAGCAGCAGATTGCTGACCAGGAAATCCTCTGTATCCAGCACGTCGCGCCCGCCGATGAGCTTTACCTCCGACCAGATATTGTAGCCAAACACGCACGGAAGGCTCAGAAGCATCAGCGCAACACAGCCGATCAAAGAGGCCTTTTTGCGGCTCCAGCCGAAGGTATCCATGCAGATGGCAAGAATATTCTCCAGCACGGCGATGACCGTTGAGAAGCTTGCAAAGATCATGAACAGGAAGAACAAAGAGCCCCAGATGCGCCCGCCCGCCATGTTGGTAAAGACGTTGGGAAGTGTCTGGAAGATGAGCGACGGGCCCTGATTCGGCTCAATGCCAAACGAGAAGCAGGCCGGGAAAATAATCATGCCCGCCATCAGCGCCACAAACGTGTCGAGCGCACAGATGCGCGCGGCCTCGCCGGGGAGCGTGTGGTCTTTGGAGGTATAGCTTCCGAAGATCTCCATCGATGCAATGCCAAGACTGAGGGTGAAGAAGGACTGGTTCATGGCGGCGGTCACGATCGTGCCAAGGCCGTTTTCCTCCACGCTCTTTACAGACGGCAGCAGATAGAACTTCAAGCCCTCGCCCGCGCCGGGAAGCGTTGCGCTGTGGACGGCCAGCACAAGAATCAGCCCCAGAAGCGCCAGCATCATGACCTTGGACACGCGCTCAAGCCCGTTTTGAAGGCCGAAGCTGCAAACGGCAAAGCCCGCGATCACGACGATCTCTGTCCACATGCCCATTGTGACGGGGTTCGAGAGCATCACGCCAAACTCGCCCGTGATGGCCTCGGTGCTCATGCCGGAGACAAATGTACCCGTCAGGAATTTTCCAAAATAGCTGACCATCCAGCCCGTAACCGTCGTGTAATACATCATCAGAAGCACACAGCCAAGCAGGCAGAACCAGCCGTGGACATGCCACTTTGCGCCGGGCTTTTCCAGCGCCCGATATGCCAGAATCGCGCTCTTGCCGCTTGCGCGGCCAACGGCCAGCTCCATCGTCAAAACCGGAATGCCCATCACGAGCAGGCAGACGAGATAGATCAGCACAAAAAGCCCGCCGCCATACTGACCGGCGATGTACGGAAAACGCCAGACGTTGCCAATGCCGATGGCACAGCCCGCGCTGACGAGCAGAAATCCCAACCGGGAACGGAATGATTCACGCTGCATAATAATACCTGTCTTTCACAAAATCTTAACGCCAGAGGCGTGAGCTTATTCTACCGGATTTTCCAGAAAAACGCAAGCTTTTAGATTACAAAATCATACAAAATTGTGCCCGCCGCAGCGCGGAAACTGCGGCGGGCACGCGGGGAACAGGGAGTTATCGCGAGGTTGCGCCGCAAAAGGCGGCAAAACGGGAAATCAGAGATAGAGATAGCTGTATTTTGCGCGGATGGTGAGAATCAGATTCTCAAGCTCCTTCGGAAGCTCGTTGGGCTTTGAGAGATCGTATTCCTTCACGTCTGTCATGCGCACGCGAACCAGGTCGCCGCCAAGGAAGAGAACGCCTGCGTTCTGGCTCTCGTCCATGTCTTCAAGCGTCTGGAAGAGCGTGAACTTATCATGGCACGGCTCAGAAGCATACGGGCAGAACTGCGTGCAGTTGCCGCACTCGTTGCACATCTTGTCGATGTGCAGAATCTGGTGGCTGCCATCCGGGAGCTTGATGACAACGTTTGCGCGGTTCGGGCAGGAGTCTGCGCAGTTCTCGCAGACGGTGCTGCACGCCAGGCAGCGCGAGCCCTCGCAGCAGGCGTCCTTTGCCATCTTCAAAATACCCTTCTTCGCAATCGCCTCTGCCTTGGAGGGGTAGGCAGCCGCAGGAATGTCATATTCATGCGCCTTGCCGATGACGGCTTCTGCGAACGCGGCAGCGTCTGCAATGCCCTCTACGACGGTGGCAGGGCCGCGGTGCGCGTCGCCTGCGCACCAGACGTTTGCAACGTTTGTCTGGAAGGCAGGGCCTTTGCGTCCCATTTCGATGCCGTTGGCCTGCATCAGATCTGCGTCGACCTTTTCGCCGACGGCAGAAATAACGAGGTCACAGTCAATTTCAAAGAACTCGCCGGTGGCGACGGGGCTGCGGCGGCCGGAAGCGTCCGGCTCACCAAGCTTCATTTTCTCAAGCTTGAGCTTGCCGTCTGCCTGCGCGACCGGCGCGGCCAGCTCGACCATGTTGACGCCCTCATCGATGGCAAGCCTCAGCTCATGCTCGTCGGCGGGCATTTCCTTCTTCGTGCGGCGGTAGACGATGGTGGAGGAGCTTGCTCCCATGCGCTTTGCGACCCGGGCCGCATCCATCGCGGTGTTGCCCGCGCCAACAACGACCACATGACCTTCAAGACAGGGCTTGACCTGCGTCTTCATTTCCTTCATCCAGCCGATGACGCCCTTGACGTTTCCGGGGATGTCGAGCTTGCCTGCCTGCCATGCGCCGGTGGCAATCAGGATGTGCGTGTAGCCGAGCTTCTTGAGCGCTTCAACCGACGGAGCCGGTGCGCCGCACTTGACTTCCACGCCATAGCGCTCCATGAGCGCGACGTCCTTGTCGATCGCTTCATCCGAAATGCGGAAGGCAGGAATCACATAGCGCGGCACGCCGCCGAGCTTTTCCTCGCGCTCAAAGATCGTCGTTTCAATGCCCGCTCTTCCAAGGAAGTAAGCAGCCGCAATGCCCGTCGGGCCGCCGCCAATGATCGCGGCCTTCTTGCCGGGAACTCGTTCGGGAAGCTTGATGTCTGCCAGCAGAGCGCCGTAGCCCTTCTCAGCGGCAAGCAGCTTGGTGTCGCGGATCTGGACGGACTCATCATAGAAATTACGCGAGCACTTTGTCTGGCAGCGGTGGGCGCAGATCGTGCCGGTGATGAACGGCAGGGCGTTCTTTTCGGTGATGAGCTTCAAGGCCGGGGCAAATAAGCCCTTGCGGCAAAGCTCAAGATACTCCGGGATGTCCTGCCCGATGGGGCAGCCGCCCTGACAGGGCGCGGTGAAGCAGTCGAGCCAGGGAACATTTTTCTCCGACTTTCGCGAGGTAACGGGCTTGATGGGCTTGAGGTGGTGGAAATCCGTGCGGCTGGCGGCGGCGAGGCCGCTGATTGCGGCAGAGTCTGTGCCGCAGAACGCGCGGTAGGGGAGAGCCTCCACTTTTTCTACCATCTGGTGCAGGCGGTTATATCCGCCGGGCTTGAGAATCGTTGTTGCCACGGTGATCGGCCAGATGCCGGCGGCAAAGAGCTTGTCGCAGTTAAAGTATTCTGCGCCGCCTGCAAAGGAGATGCGCATTTTGCCATTAAACTGGCGGGAAATGCGGTTGCACATTTCAATCGTCAGCGGGAAGAGGCTTCGTCCGGACATGTACATCTCCTGACCGGGAAGCTCGTTTCTCGTCGTGTCAACAGGGAAGGTATTCGAGAGCTTGAGACCAAACTCCAGTCCCTTCTCGTTGGCAAGCGATTGCAGGCGCTCGAACATCGGCACAGCGTCTGCCCACTGCAAATCCTCATTGAAGTGGTGCTCGTCGAAGACGATGTAGTCGTAGCCCATGGAGTCGAGAATTGTGCGGGCGGTCTTGTAGCCAAGAATCGTGGGGTTACACTTGATAAAGGTATGCAGGTGCTTTTCCGTCAGAAGATACGAGGCAATGCGCTCGATTTCCTGCGGCGGGCAGCCATGGAGCGTGGAGACCGTGACCGAGCGCGAGACGCGCGGGGAGATGGCTGCAATATAATCCTTTTCCTCCGGGAACAGCTCTGTGAGAACTGCCAGACACTCTTTAAACTGCGCAGTCCCGGAGGCGTCCATCATATTATCAATGTAGGTGTTGACCTTCTCGCCCCTGATGCCATCTAAATCATAGCCAACGGACATGTTGAACACGAAGCCGTCGGGGTCGCCAAGACCATAGACCTTCGAGAGAACCTTCAACGCGCACCACGCTTTAATATACTCATCGCGCGCCTGCGGCACTTCCAGCTCTGTGGACCACTCCTGATTGTAGCCTTCGTCTGCGGCCAGAATGCACGGACGCGGCACACACGAGGCAAGCTCCGCGCCGTCCATCTTCTGAACGGTCTTGACCTCAAAGAAGCGTGCGCCCGCCATATAGGCGGCAATGATGTTCTGCGCAAGCTGGCTGTTGGGGCCGGCAGCCGGGCCAAAGGGCGTTTCGATGCGCTCGCCGAAGATGGGAAGCGTCTTGCCCGTGGCGTAATACGGCGTATGGACGCCGAAGATCTCGCCCTCTCTTGCGTATTCGGTAACGACCCAGTTCATCAGAGCTTTGAACGGAATCGGATACATTTTTTCAGACATAAAGAATCCTCCTTCTGTGCCGGTTTTTGAAAATCAATATTCTCTGTGGTTGAGTTCGCCCCAGAGCTTCTTGGAAGCTTCCAGAATGTGCGCGTTCTCGGCTTCCTCGTCGATGCCGACCAGCTCGCGGTCTTTCATCAGGATTTTGCCGTTTGCAATCGTCGTGCGGCAGAGCTTGCCGGTCATGCCGAAGAGAATGTGGCCGTCGATGTTTTCATCCGAGAAGGGAGTGAACGGCTTATAGTCCATGACGATCATGTCTGCTGCCGCGCCGGCCTTCAGAACGCCCAGCTCATCGGGGAAGTATTTTGCGCCGATCTTTGCGTTGTTTTTAAAGAGCATGTCAGTTACCTCGCACCATGCGACATTGGGAAGACATGCGTTCAGGCGCTGCACACAGAGCGCAGCCTTCAAAGACTCGATCATGTCGTTCGTCCATGCGTCCGTGCCAAGGCCAAGCAGGATGCCCTCTTTGCTCAGCGGCAGCACCGGGCAGACGCCAACGGCATTGGACATGTTGGACTCGGGGTTGTTGACGACCATCGTGCCGGTATTTTTGATCAGCTCGATCTCGGCCGGGTTTACATGGATGCAGTGGCCAAGAATCGTCTTTTCACCGAGGATGCCGTGGTCATGCAGGCGCTGGACGGGGCGGCGGCCATAGTTTTGCAGGCTGTCGTAGACGTCGTTCATGCCCTCGGAGACGTGGATGTGATAGCCGGTTCTGCCGTTGTTGGCCTCGACCATGCGGTCGAAGGTCTTGTCCGAAATGGTAAAGAGCGCGTGGCCGCCAAACATGGCAGCGAGCATCGGGTCTTTCTTTTCTTCGCAGTAGGTGATCCAGTCTGCGTTTTCCTTCACGGCCTGAATGCTCTTTTCCTCGCCGTCGCGGTCAGAGACCTCGTAGCAAAGGCACGAGCGGACGCCAAACTTCTTGGCGCTCTCGCCGATCTGGAAAAGTGAGCCGGGAATCTCGCAGAACGAGGCATGATGGTCAAAGATGGTCGTGACGCCCTGCTTGATGCAGTCTAAATACAGTGCGTCAGCAGAAGCTCTGGTAGCCTCCAGAGTGAGCTTGCGGTCCATCGCCCACCATGTGCCGTCGAGCACTTCATAGAAATTCGTGGGGTTGTTGCCGACGATGGAAAGACCGCGCGCCAGGGCGGAATAGATGTGGGTATGGGCGTTGATGAAGGCCGGCATGATGACATTGCCCCTGGCGTCGATGATCTCGGCCTGCGGGTATTTGGCGCGCAGGGCTGCTTCCTCGCCGACCTCAACGATCTTCGTGCCTTCAAAGACAACGCCGCCTTTTTCGTAGTAGCCCTTCCCATCAGGGTCTCTGGTGATCAAACGGCCATTTGTGAGTAAATACATACTGATTCCTCCTTGTTTTCATGCAGTCACCCGGGATTTTGGATATGAAAAAGTGCTTCAGGCGAAATACCTGAAACACTCAACCAGACCAGCCGAGTGATAGTTGCAGCCCGTGTGCGAAACACTTCCTTACAGCTACCAATCTTAGATTGTAGTTTCATTATAAAGGCAGCATAAAAAATTTTCAAGCGCAATGAAAAAAATTTTGCCCGCCAAATCACACAAACTTTTCCGTTTATTTTTGAGCAACTTGCGAGAATCCGGCTGCGCGGCGGCGGCAAAAAAGAAAGTTGAAAATTTACGAAAAAAGTGCTTGCATTTTCACCTGCGCTGTGCTATTATATTGGGGCGCTGATGAAGCGCGGTACGCGCCGGTAGCTCAGTTGGATAGAGTGACTGGCTACGAACCAGTAGGTCGGGGGTTCGAGTCCCTTCCGGCGTACCAGAAATCGCAAAGCAAACGCTTTGCGATTTCTTTTTTGCGCCGTTCCAATCGGCCATCGCCTTGCTTGGCCTCTTGGGAAGGGACTTTGCGGCGAAAAAACATGCCACTGGCATATTTTTTCTTGCAAACTTCCGGCGTACCAGTCCACAGAGAAAACTCTGCGGCTTCTTTTTTGCGCCTTTATGCCGATTTACTCTGCCGCAAGCCGGAGCATAACAGCCATACCTGGCCGCAACCGGGGAGCGCGGCCTGCGCGATCACCATTATTCCTCATCCAGCGAAAGCTTCGAGAGGGGATTGGCCTCGGCGGCAATTTTCAGCTCGGTGCTCTCAATGTGGGTGTAGATCTGCGTGGTATTGAGATTTTCATGTCCCAGAACCTCCTGAAGGGTCTTGAGATCGACGCCGTTTGAGAGCATTAAAGTTGCCGCCGTGTGGCGCAGCTTATGTGCGGAAAACTGTGTAGCGTCAAGTCCGGCGGCCAGCAGGTGCTTTTTGACCAGCCGGTGTACGGCGGAGACGCTGATCCGGTTTCCATCGCGCGAGCCAAAAAGTGCGCGATTATCGGATAAAACAAGCTGATTTCGCACGATCAGATAGCTGTCGATTGCTTTTTTGCAGCTTGCGCCCATGTAGACGATGCGCTCTTTGTTGCCCTTGCCGACCACGCGCAGCCGGTCTTCATACACGTCCGTGAGGTTTAGCCCCACAAGCTCGGAGCGGCGGATGCCGCAGTTTAAAAAGATCATTAAAATAGCAAAATCCCGCGCCTGATTTGGCCCTTCAACGGCTTTTAAAAGCGCCGTGGACTCCTCGAGAGAGAGGTATTTCGGCAGACTTTTCCTGATTTTAGGAAATTCAATATCTTTGACTGGATTTTCTGTAATTTGCTTGGTCGAAACCGTCAGATAATTGTAGAAAGCCTTGATGGCTGAAAGCTTTCTGGCGCGGGCGGCAGAGCCGATGCCGTCCGCAGCGCCTTCGGGATTTTCGCGGTCGTTTGCAAGATACGACAAAAAGTCAAAAACCTCAGCCGTTGTGATCGAGCGGATAAAGTCCAGATCAAGATCCTTGATCGGAATTTCTTCGAGCGGCGTGCGCATGGACATTTCACTGCGCATGAGAACGATAAAACGAAGAAACAGCCGAAGGTCGAGATAATACTCAGAAACGGTCTGCCGGGATTGACCCTTGATCGATTCGTGATAGGATAAGAAATTGCGCAGGAGCTGCGGCGCGTCCTGATAAGTCTGCATGAAAAGGCCTCCTGAAGAAGTTTTTGCTGAAAGCGCACCTTGAACGCAACAAAATTTTTATTTTGTTGCGTTC
>CAZXIW010000079.1:0-7926 GCA_964640905.1 uncultured Oscillospiraceae bacterium | reverse complement strand
TTGTGAATTTTTTGTGAACACGCCCAGTTTTTACCGCCCCCGCGCTCTCCGCCGCGCCAAAGCCTCCCTTGTGAAAGGGAGGTGGCATTTGCAACGCAAACGACGGAAGGGTTGTACGCATCGCGGCCACCTTCGTAGGGGTCGATGCCTACATTGCCCCAATGCAGAAATCTTTTACCAGTTCTGCGCCGTCTCCGACAGCTCCAGCCCCGGGTTGCGCTTGATGGTATAATCGATCGACCAGCTGGACGCGAAAACCAGCAGGCTTCTTCCCCTGTAGTCCTCCAGCAGCTCCACGTCAGAAGAAAGATTCAGGTCTTTGAGATCCGTTACCGGCGCTTTGTCAATAAACCGCAGGTATTCATAGGGAAGCCCCTCCATCCGGAGCTCTACCCCGTACTCGCCCTTCATGCGGTACTGGAACACGTCAAATTGCAGCGTGCCCACAACGCCCACGATCACTTCCTCCATGCCGGAGTTCGGGAGCTTGAAGATCTGAATTGCGCCCTCCTGCGCGATCTGCTCCGTGCCCTTGATGAACTGCTTGCGCTTCATGGAGTCTCTGGGGCTGACGCGGCAAAAATGCTCCGGCGCAAAGGTCGGGATGCCGCCAAACTGAAATTTGTTGCCCGGCGCGCAGATCGTGTCGCCAATCGAGAAAATGCCGGGGTCAAAGACGCCGATGATATCGCCCGCATACGCCTCGTCCACGATCTCGCGCTCAGAGGCCATGAGCTGCTGCGGCTGCGACAGGCGCATTTTCTTCTTGCCCTGCACGTGGTAGTATTCTGCGTCGCGCTCGAACTTTCCCGAGCAGATGCGCATAAAGGCCAGCCGGTCGCGGTGCGCCTTGTTCATGTTCGCCTGAATTTTAAAGACGAAGGCCGAAAAATCGGGGCTGAACGTATCGACCACGCCGCAGTCTGCCTCGCGGGCAAGGGGGCTTGGCGTCATGCGCAGAAACTCTTCCAGAAACGGCTCTACGCCGAAGTTCGTGAGCGCCGAGCCGAAGAAGACCGGCGAGAGATTGCCCCGCTGTACTTCCTCCATGTCAAACTCGCGCCCCGCGCCCAAAAGCTCTACATCGTCTCTGAGCTGCGCCGCGCGGCGCGCGCCCAAAAGCTCGTCTACTGCCGCGTCTTCCAGTTCAACCGCCATCTTGTCTGCGCGGTTCCTGCCGGACACACCGGAGAAGAACAGAAGCTGCCCCGCCCGGCGGTCATACACGCCCTGAAACTCCTTGCCGGAGCCGATCGGCCAGTTACAGGCGTAGGTCTCGATGCCAAGCTCGTTTTCCAGCTCGTCAAGCAGCTCAAAGGGGTCGCGCGTCTCGCGGTCCATTTTGTTGATAAACGTAAAAATCGGAATATGGCGCATCGCGCAGACCTTAAAGAGCTTTCTGGTCTGCGGCTCGACGCCCTTCGCGCCGTCGATGACCATGACGGCCGAGTCTGCCGCCATAAGCGTGCGGTAGGTATCCTCCGAGAAGTCCTGGTGGCCGGGGGTATCGAGGATGTTGATGCAGAAGCCCTCGTACTGAAACTGCATGACAGACGAGGTAACGGAAATGCCGCGCTGCTTTTCGATCTCCATCCAGTCTGAGACCGCCGCGCGCGAATTTTTCTTGCCCTTGACCGCGCCCGCCTGCGCGATTGCCCCGCCGTAGAGCAGGAATTTTTCGGTCAGGGTCGTTTTACCGGCGTCCGGGTGCGAGATGATCGCAAAGGTTCTGCGCCGGGAGATTTCTTCTTTCAGGGTAGCCATGTATGTTGCCTCCAAATTCTTTCGCTTTTTCGTTTTTCTGCTGCGTCTTACATGGGTTTGCCCTCCAACAGCATCAATTTACAACCAGATTAGTTTATCATACGCGCCCCTGTTTTACAACCGGAAATCCGGCGCGCCTGATAAAAAAGTCTCCGGCAAAAGCCGGAGACAAAATTCTGCCGCTTGCTCAGAAATATTCCTTCAGCGCCCTTGTGCTGCACACCGCATACCAGACCAGAATCACCAGCTCCACCGCCCACGGGATGAACACCCACGGGAAGGCCAGCAGCGGCGGGTCTTTGCGCGTGTTGATAAACGAAAAGGCCGTAAACAGCAGCATCGAAAACGCCAGCACACCGACGCGCGGGCGGATGTAGGCAATGTAGCCCGCCTCGTCCAGACAGTCCTCCGGCCTTGCATCCTTCGGCACAAGCAGCCCGTTTGCAAACAGCCGCTTGCCGATCAGCAGCTTCACCCACGTATACAGGCAGTAGCCGCCGCAGATGAGCGAAAAGAGATCCATCATGTCGTTCATGGAATTTTGTGTCATAGTATTTCCTCCCTCCAGCTTCATGCCCGCCCAAGGCGGAACTGCTCCATCATCTCGCCCGTGAGGCTGATGTGGCTCTCGTCCGCCGGAACGTCTGCGCGCGATACCCAGATGGCCTCGGCCAGCTCGTCCTCCTGGACGGTGATTTTGTCGCTGCCGTCAAGCTCGGCGAAGAAGCCGAAGAGCAGCGTGTCGGTAAAGACCCAGGGCTGGGATTTATAAAAGCGAAGATTTTTGACGCGAAGGCCGGTCTCCTCCAGAACCTCGCGGTGAACCGTTTCCTCGATTGACTCGCCGATTTCGGCAAAGCCCGCCACAAGGGCGTATTTTTTTACCGGGCGGTCGCGGTAGCGCGTAAGCACCAGCCTCTCACCATCGTGAATGGCCACGATGACCGCCGGGCAGATCTTGGGGTAGACCGTATTTTTGCACGCCGGGCAGACCATCGCCCGCTCGATTTTGCTCTTTTCCATCGGCGCGCCGCAGTGGCCACAGAAGCGCTGGCCTTCATACCAGCGATACAGGCTCTCGCCCGCTGCCGCCGCCATGAGCGCAGGGCCGAGCGCAAGCGCGCGGAGCTTTGCGGTGTCCATGTAGAAAAAGCCGTCCTTTTCCGGAAGCGTCCCGTCCAGCAGCAGATAATCCGCCCGCTCGTCGATGCAGAAGGCGTACTGCATCGCGTGTACCCCGACCTCCTTGACGCGCGGCAGAATCAGCTGCGCGCCATCGAGCCTGCAGTAGAGCGTCCTTCCCCGGAAGCACAGGACAAAATCGTCTGCCTCCGGCGCTTTCCAGGAGATCTGGTTGTGATAAATATGCGGCGCAATATCCTGTAACATAGCTGTTCTCCTTTATTTCAGATTCTCAAAAAACGCTTCAATTTCTGCGCGCGTGGCCTGCACCGAGCCCTGCGCGAAAAACGGCTTGCCGCCGCCGCGGCCAGAGAGCGTCTGGTTGAGCGCCTTCACCAGCGCGCGCAGGTCGCCCCCCGCCTGGCAGAGCGCGTATTTATACCCCTCGCCGTCTGCGCCCGCGAAAATCGCGATGCGCCCCGCGCACTGCGCCATGACGGCATCTGCATAGCGCCGCACAGCGTCCGGGCTCATCGGCGCTTCAAAGCACAAAACATCCTCCTGCCCGGCAAGCTCGCGCGCCCGGCGCGAGAAAAGCTCGTTTTCAAGCCCCGTCACCCGGTATTTCAGCCCCGCCAGCTCCCCCAGCGCCCGCTCACAGGCAAGGCTCGTCTCGGTCGGCTTTGCAGAAAGGAGCGCCGAATTTTTCCGGTTCTGCGCCAGAAGCTGATTCACATACGCGTAGGCCCGCGCGCCGCAGAGAATTTCCAGCCGCACGCCGTCGTGGAACTTGACGCAGGAGAAAATCTTAATGAGGCCAATTTCCCCCGTCCGCGCCACGTGTGTGCCGCAGCAGGCGCTGATATCCGCGCCCGGAATCGTTACGATGCGCACCTCGCCCGTCAGCGCCTTCTTGCTCCGGTACGGGATCGTGGCCAGCTCCGCCTCCGGCGGGATGCGGATGGAAATCTCCCGGTCGTCCCAGACGGCCTCGTTGGCCTCGCGCTCGACCTCTGCCAGCTCCTGCTCGGTCAGCATCCCGGAAAAGTCGATCGTGACCATCTCCGCGCCCATATGAAAGCCCACGTTGTCATAGCCAAAGCGGCGGTGGATGATGCCGGATAAAATATGCTCGCCGGAGTGCAGCTGCATCAGACTCAGCCGCCGCGCCCAGTCAAGCTCGCCCGAAACCTCGCACCCGACCGAAAGCGCCTCCCGGCAGGTATGGAGGATACGGCCCTCGCGCTCGTGGGTATCGGTCACACACACGCCGGAGAGTGTCCCGGTATCGCCCGGCTGGCCGCCGCCCTCGGGGTAAAAGGCCGTCTGGTCAAGCTCGACCGCAAAGCCGTCTTTGACCGGCTCACAGGAAACGACGCGCGCGCGAAACGTGCGCAGGTGCGCGTCCTCATAATAAAGCTTTCTTGTCTGCATACGCTTCCCACCTTCTGTTTTTCTGTATTCTATCATATTCCGCGCAAAAAACCAACGCCGCCGCGCGATTTTATTTTCCTGCAAAAATTCCCATTTCCATAAACTTTTTATCCCTTTTCCCGCCGCCGCGATTGACAAACCGAAAAATTTTGCATAATATATAGGCTGGGTGTGGAGCGAGGGCCGCTTCATGCCAGAATGAATTTGACCAAAAAGGGGGAAAACGAAATGGACGCAGGAAGTAGTAGCGGCACATCGGCAGGCCGAAGTTGCTCCGGGCAAACGCCGCCTTCGTGCGCGCCGTTCGCCCTTTGCTGATTTGCCTGCGACGTGTCTTTACTTCCTAACTTTTATCTTGATTTTAGGAGGAAAGACCTATGGCAGAACATAATTTTTCCGTAGAGAAGACGCTGACGCTTCTGCTGGAAGACAAGAAGTATCACTCTCTGCGGGACATCCTGAGCACCATGAACCCGGCAGACATCGCCGCCGTCTTCGACGAGCTGCCGGAGACCCGGCTTCCGCTTCTGTTCCGGCTGCTTCCCAAGGAGCTGGCGGCGGAGACCTTCGTCGAGATGGAGACAGACGCGCAGGAGCTTCTCATCCGTGGCTTCTCAGACAGCGAGCTGAAGGAGGTCATCGACGAACTGTACGTGGACGACGCGGTCGATATCGTTGAGGAAATGCCGGCCAACGTTGTCCAGCGTATCTTAACACAGGCCGACCCCGAAATGCGCAAGCAGATCAACGAGATCCTGCGCTATCCGGAGGATTCGGCAGGCTCGATCATGACGACCGAGTACGTTTCCCTGCGGCCAAACATGACGGTCGAAGAAGCGATTCTCCGCATCCGCCGCACGGGCATCGACAAAGAGACCATCTACACCTGCTACGTCACGCGCGGGCACAAGCTCATTGGCCTTGTGTCGGTCAAGGATCTTCTTCTGTGCGAAGACGATGAGGCGACCATTGAGTCGATCATGATCGACCACGTCATCACCGTCGGCACGCTCGACGACCAGGAGCAGGTCGCGCAGATGTTCTCGAAATACGACTTTCTCGCGCTTCCCGTTGTCGACACGGAAAGCCGCCTTGTCGGTATCATTACCTTCGACGACGCCATGGACGTCATGCAGGATGAGACCACCGAGGATATGGAAAAGATGGCCGCCATGCTGCCGTCTGAGCATCCCTACATGCGCTCAACGCCGTTTGAGCTGTGGAAAAACCGTATCCCCTGGCTGCTGCTGCTGATGGTCTCGGCCACGCTGACGGGCATCGTCATCACAAAGTTTGAAGACGCGCTGGCCTATCTTCCCTGCCTGACGGCCTTCATCCCGATGCTCATGGACACGGGCGGTAACTCCGGCTCGCAGGCCTGCGTTTCGATCATCCGCGGCATCAGCCTGAACGAGATCGACTTCCGTGACCTGGCCTCGGTCGTCTGGAAGGAAATCCGCGTGGCCGTGCTCTGCGGCCTCTGTCTGGCCGCTGCGTGCTTTGCAAAGATCGTTCTGGTCGACATGTATCTTCTCAGGAGCGAGAGCGTCACCTATATGGTCGCGCTGGTCGTGTGCCTGACGCTTGCCATCACGGTCTGCCTTGCCAAGGTCGTTGGCTCGGCGCTGCCGCTGCTTGCCAAAAAGCTCGGCATGGACCCGGCTGTGATGGCCTCTCCGATCATCACGACGATCGTCGACCTTCTGTCGCTGCTGGTCTATTTCAGCTTTGCGACGTCGCTGCTTCATATCGCCTGACCTGCCAAAAAGCTCTTTCAGAGTTTTTGGCAAAGAGCCTGCAGCCCGCTACCGCGCAAGGTTTTGGCGGCAAAGCCGCCGGATAAAATGGATTTCCATTTGATTCGCGCCTGCGGGCGCGAGCAGCTCGAGGTTTTTTGACAGTCTCAGCGCCCGATGCTATGCATCGGGCGCAATTTTTTTGCGCCGCGTTGCACGGGTGCGTGCAACAAAGCCCCGTTCGGACGCTATTTATAAAAGGGCTTTTTGCAAAGGACGTGATACACCATCTACATCAAACGAGACACCGCCCTGCCGCCGTTCATTCCATTGCCGCATTTCATGCTTGCCAGCGACTGCTCTCTCAACGCAAAGCTCCTGTATGGGCTGCTGCTCAACCGCACGACACTGAGCCAGAAAAACGGCTGGGTCTCAGACGAGGGGAACGTGTATGTGATCTACACCATCAAGCAAATGGCGGACGATCTGAACCGGAGCGAGCGCACCGTCAAGACCGCCCTGAACGAGCTGGAGCATGCGGGGCTGCTGGTTCGGGTGCGGCAGGGCTGGAACAAGGCAAACAGGCTGTTTTTACAGCTCCCCGATCCCGTGCAGCATTCTTCCCCGCCAGCGGGCAAAAGCTTCCCTATGGATGGGAAGCTTTCTTCCCCTTGCATGGGGCAAAGCTTGCCCACAAGTAATACTGATACAGAATATATTGATAGAAGCAGAAGGAAGGGAGAAGAAGCACGCCGCCTTTTGGGCGAGTTTAAAAATGTTTTTCTTTCTGAGGCCGAGTATGCAGCTTTGCAGGCTGACTTTGGCGCGCAGTGCGGGGAATACGTAGACCGCCTGTCGCGCTATATGGCGGCCAATGGCCGCCACTATGCCAACCACTGCGCTGTGCTCCGCAAATGGCTGGAGGAGGACAGGCGCAGCAGTGCAGCAAAAAAATACACCTATGATGATTATAACGAAGGAGATTGCTTATGAACCGAAACGAGCTTTTCAGCACCGTCATCCAGAACGCCGCCGCCAAGACCAGAGCGGCCGATGACTACATCAACCCCGCCGACGGGCTTCGCTACTGCGGCAAGTGCCACACGCCGAAGGAGGCCTTTTTCCCGGAGGGCACAGACTTCTGCGGCTTCAAAACCCATCCAAGCCCCTGCCGCTGCGCCAGAGAGCGGCAGGAAAAGCAGGAGCAGGAGGCGCTGGCGCGCAAGCGCGCAAGTGAGCTGCTTCGTCTGCGCATGAACGCCTTTCAGGATATTCCCGCCGGCGGATGGCGCTTTGAACAGGCAGCCACGCGCACGCCTCAGCTTGAAAAGGCGCAACGATATGCAGAGAACTGGGATACATTTTACAAGGACGGGCTGGGGCTTCTGCTCTTTGGCGGCGTCGGCACAGGCAAAAGCTATGCCGCCGGCTGCATTGCAAACGTGCTGCTTGAGCGCCTGATTCCCGTTCTGCTGGTCAGCATGACCGACGCCGTGAGCCGCATGCAAAGTAACTTCGGCGCGGAGCGGGAGCGGTATCTGGAATCTCTCATGCGCCCCGACCTTCTCATTCTGGATGATCTTGGCGCAGAGCGAAACACCACCTACGGAAAGGAGCGGGTCTTCGACATCATCAACAACCGCTGGCTCTCGCGCAAGCCGATGATCATCACCACCAATATTCCGTTATCGGCCATGAAGTCTGCCACCGATCTCGATGAGCGCCGCATCTATGACCGCATTCTGGAGGTCTGCGCGCCGATCGCCTTCACGGGCGAAAGCTTCCGGAAGGACAGAGCCGCCGCGAATCTGAAACGGGCGGCGCAGTATTTAACCGGCTCTTGCGTCTGAGCCCATGGAAAAGAAATCAG
>CAZXIW010000078.1:0-7999 GCA_964640905.1 uncultured Oscillospiraceae bacterium | reverse complement strand
GACCGTACTTACTATGAAGTCTACAGTCTGCCGAGAACCGATGAAGTGCCAGATGCGTACAAAGAAAAAAGTTTCCCTTGTTTCGGCTCATACGGGCAAAAACAAGGGAAAATACATAACGAACGCGTATCAAAATGCCGATTTTCCTTGAAAATACAAGGGTTTCGGAGGATTAAATAGATAAATTCCAATTTGTCAAACTGGTAAAGGGCGCACTTCTATACACCTGCTGCGTATCGCATGCGATCTGCTGCGTTGCACCGCTCCAAAGCCTCCCTTTACACCAAACGCTCCTACCACACTGCAACAAATGAAAGCCGACCTGTGCTTGTATCACCATAGGTCGGTTTAACTGTTTTATGAACACTTGCCCAATGCTCCCTGCGGCCTTTTTGCAATTCCTGCGGCCTTTTTTTCAGCGTGCTCTTTCAAAGTCTCCGTGGACGCCTCCGGTTTTGCGCAGAAGGCGGATGTCTGTGATCACGATGTCCTTCTGCACCGCCTTGCACATATCATACACCGTGAGCGCCGCAGAGGATACCGCTGTCAGCGCCTCCATCTCCACACCGGTGCGCCCGTCGCAGCAGACCGACGCTTCGATCTCCACGCTGCACCGCTGCGCGTCGAGATGCAGCGAAAGGTCAATTCCATCGAGCAAAACCGGATGACACATGGGAATCAGCTCCGGCGTCCGCTTCGCGCCCATCACGCCCGCGACCTGCGCCACAGCCAGCACATCGCCCTTTTTCATGCCGCCGGACTGGATTTTTGCAAAGGTCTGCGGGTTCACCAGAACCCGCGCGGCGGCTACCGCCGTGCGGCGGGAGGGCGCTTTTTCCCCCACATCCACCATTTTTGCCCGCCCGTCTTCATTAAAATGCGTAAAATCGCCCGGCTTTTTCCCAATGATCTCCCGGCAGATAAACGCCGCAATTTCGTCAATATCCTCCAGACCAAACTGCGGCACATCACAGGAAACCGCGAAGTCACTCACGACCGCGAGAAAGCGCGACGGCTCTGCCGGAAAGCCCTTCCCCGTCGCCTGGCGCGCAACGCCGATCTGCGGCAGGTCTTCATTTTTGTAGCCCTCGATCAGAATGATGTCCACATCGTGGATCATGGCAAGCACCTGCGCAAGCGAAAGCGGCCGCCTTTCTATATACGCGCTCTGCGCGGCAGAGCTGATCACGGTCACCGCCGCGCCCGCCTTTGCAAAGCGCCAGGTATCCTTGCCCACGTGGTCGATCTCAAAGCCGTGTCCGTCGTGCTTGACCACAGCTGCGCGCACTCCGGTCTCCTGAAAGCGTCTGACCAGCTTTTCGATCAGCGTTGTCTTCCCCGTCCCGGAATAGGCCGCGAAGGCCACAAGCGGTATATTCTGCTGCATGTCCTAGCCTCCAATCTGGTTCATATTTCGCCCCGCGCCGCTTCTGGCCGTAGCGGACAGGGGCGCGTGGCAGCGGGGCTTTGCCAGAACCGCGCGCTGCATCTGCGCGCGGCTCTTTTTCCCGACGCCCTCTGCCGGCATGCAGTAGCGGCAGCGCAGATTACAGCGGTCGGTCACCGACAGGCGCAGATAATTGATTTCCCGTCCATATGTATCTTTCATATCAGTACCTTCCAAAGGTGCAGTTTGGCCAGCGGCACGGCTTACAGAGCTGGCAGAGCCCGCCGTCTCCCAGGCGAATGAGATCCTCCTTCGTCAGCCGGTCGCCCGCGAAGATCTGCGGCAGGAGCACGTCAAAAATCGTTGTCGGCAGACTGATGGCCGCGCCGGGCACGCCGAGAATCGGCGTGTCGCCAAGATAGGCCACCAGCGTCATATTCCCCGGCTGCGCCGGTACGCCGTGGCTCACCACCTCCGCGCCCAGCGCGCGGATGGCCGACGGCGTGAGATCATCCGGGTCAACGGACATGCCGCCGGTAAAGATCAGAAAGTCCGCGCCGTCTGCAAGCTGCCGCCTTGCGGCGGCAACGATCATGGAAAGCGCATCGTCGCAGACTGTAACGTCTATGATCTCAGCCGGATACTGCGCCATCTTCCCGCGCACGACCGGCTCAAATTTATCCTGAATGCGCCCATGGTAGATCTCGCTTCCCGTGATGATGACGCCAAGCCGCCGGGGTTTATATGGCCGCAGGTCAAAAAGCCGCCTGCCTTTGCAAAGTGCCTCCGCCTTTTCGATCTGCGCCTGCTGCGTCACCAGCGGAACAATCCGCAGGGAGGCCAGCCGCGCCCCCGCCTCGACGGGGTAATGGTCTGGCAGGCTTGCAATCGTAATATCGCCGATGGCGTTGAGCGCATGCAAAAGCGCCGTGTCCACGCGGAACATGCCGCGCTGGTCGGCCATCAGAAGAACCTTTCCCTCTGACGGCTCAGTCGCATGCGCGCCCGCAACGCCCGCCATCGCCGCCAGGCGGCGGGCGGCGTCCTCCTCATGGATCTCGCCCGCGTTTTCCTCCCAGACAAAGACCGTGCGCTTGCCGTAATCCAGAAGCTTCGGGATATCCGCCTCGCAGATGACATGCCCGCGCCGGAAGGCCGCGCCCTTAAAGCCGTCATACATGGCCGTCACATCATGGCAAAGCGCCAGACCGACCGCATCTTCAACTCTGACTTTTTTCATAGCAGAAATCCTTTCAAAACCGCCCCGGCGGCAACCGCGCCGCTGCCTGCCGGAATCATCGCCATTGCATTGCACCCGGCCAGAGTGCTCAGCTGCACATTTCCCTGCCCGGCGGCAGGCGCAAGCTTTACCTGCCCATCCGCCAGCAAAAGCCTTCCGCGCAGAAAGCGCGTGTGCGGGCTCTTTTTGGGGAAAGCGGAGGCCAGCGTGAGGGTAATTTCCTCCGGCCGGTATGCGCGGCAGCCCATCAGCTTTTTCAGCGCCGGCAGCGCCACCACATAAAAATTTGTCAGCGCCGCCGCCGGATTTCCGGACAGCGCGCAAATAAGCTTTCCCCCGCGCGCGCCATAGGCGCAGGCCATGCCCGGCTTCATATCCACGCCGCGCAGCAAAAGCGCCGCGCCCGCGCGCGTCATGGCCTCCGGCGTCAGATCATAGTCTCCGGCGGAGACGCCGCCGGTCGTAATCAGCGCGTCACACTCAGAAAGTCCCCGGTCAATGCGCGCGGCAATTTCCTCTGCGCTGTCGCCCGCAATGCCAAGATAGACCGTCTCACACCCAAGCGCATGCAGCGCCGCCTCCAACGCGGCGCGGCTGGAATTGCGGATTTTTCCGGCCTCCGGGGCGGCATCCGCCTCAACCAGCTCACTGCCGGTCGACAAGAGGGCAATGCGCGGACGCCGATAGACCAGCGGCTCTGCCACCCCCTGCGCGGCCAGCGCCCCGGCAAGGCCGGGGTCGATCACGCTTCCGCTCTGCGCCAGAAGCGCGCCCTTTTTCACATCCTCTCCCGCGCGCACAAGATTCTGCCCCGCCCGAAGGGGAAAGCGGAGCGTCACAGCCTCCGCCGTAAATGTCGTCTTTTCATACATGACCACCGTGTCCGCCCCCGGCGGAATTGGCGCGCCGGTCAGAATTTTTGCAGCCGTCCCCGCCGTAAGCGCCTTCGCCGGAACAGCCCCTGCCGGGATTTCCTCCAGAATCTGAAGCGTTACCGGTGCGTCCTCTGATGCGCCCTGTGTGTCAGCCGCGCACAGAGCAAAGCCGTCGTAGGCCGAACGGTCAAAGGCCGGTACAGCCTCCTGCGCAAGCAGCGTCTGCGCCAGAATGCGCCCGCCACACATGGCCAGCGGAACGCGCTCCGCGCCAACCGGCGCTGCCGCCTCCAGCACGATTCTTTGTGCCTGCTCATAATCCGGAAATTCCCGCATCCGCTTCTCCCTCCAGCAATAAAATTTTCTGCGCTGGCAGGCAGACCGAAAGCCGCTCGGCTTTTAAAGCCTGCCAGATTTCCTTCTGCGTCTCCCAGCCGATCGGTCCCGCGCCCTTTGCATCCACAGGGCGGAGCATGATCGTGACCGAAAACGGATTTTCAATCACCTCTTCCACCTGGCAGAGCGCCGCATTTTCGCCCGCGCCCGGTTGAATGTCATGCATCCGAATCCCGGCATAGCGCGCGTCCAGCGGTATTCTGCCTGTATGGAGCGTCATGCCCCAGTCGGCGGCATAGATGTGCGTTTCATCCAGACGCTCGATCGCGGAAATATTTTTGCATCCCGTCAGCACCGCGCCCGCCCGCGTGGCCGGGCTTGCAAAGACGGCCTTTTTCCCGCCGCAGACCTCAATTTTTCCCTGATTCATGACGGCGATGCTGTCTGCCATGCGGTAGACCTCGTCGCGGTCATGCGAGACCAGAAGCACCGTCTTTCCAAACGAACGGAGCACCTCGCGCACCTGCTGCTCCAGACGAAAGCGCAGATGGCTGTCCAGCGCGGAAAAGGGCTCATCCAGAAGTAAGATCCGCGGGCTTGAGACAAGCATCCGCGCCAGCGCGACGCGCTGCTGCTGCCCGCCGGAGAGCTGGTGTGGATAGCGCGCGGCAAGCTCTGTCAGCTCAAAGCCGGAGAGCACACGCCGCACTGCCTCTGCGCGCCGCCCCTTGTCCTTTTCCCGCCTTGCGCCCGCCTCAATATTCTGAAGCACCGTCATGTTGGGAAACAACGCATAGCTTTGAAACATCAGCCCGACCCGGCGCTGCTGCGGCGGGAGGTCGATGTGCCGCTCTGTGTCAAAGAGTGTCACGCCGTCGACCACAATTTTCCCGCGATCCGGCCTTTCAATACCCGCGATGCATTTGAGCGTCATGCTCTTCCCGCAGCCGGACGCGCCCAGAAGCGCCAGCGTTTCATTGCCCGCCTCCAGCTGAACATTCAGATGGAACGCGCCAAGATTTTTTTCAATCGCAACAAAAATGGACATCTCATCGCCTCCGTTTCCCGGCGGCGCTTTTCTTTTCCAGAAGATTGACCGCCAGCAAAACCGCAAAGGAAATCGCAATGTTGACCAGAACCCAGCGGAAGGCCAGCGCGTCATCATTTGTGCGCCAGAGCTGATAGACGGTTGTGGAGATCGTGGCGGTGCGGCCGGGCGTGTAGCCCGCAAGCATGCTGGTCGCGCCGTACTCTCCCAGCGCGCGCGCAAAGGCCAGAACCGTCCCGGCCAGAATCCCCTGCCGGCAGCAGGGCATCCGGATATGCCAGAAAATATATGTGTTGGACAGGCCGAGGCTCTGCCCGGAATAGGCAAGTGTTTCGTCAAAGGCTTCAAACGCACCGCGCGCAGTGCGGTACATCAGAGGAAAAATCACCACAGCCGTGGCAAAAATGGCAGACCACCAGGTCATGGTCAGCCGAACGCCGAACAGGGATAAAACCAGCGCGCCAATGGGACGCCTTGGCCCGAGCAGTCTGAGAAGCAGATATCCCACAACGGTCGGCGGCAGGACAAGCGGAAGCGTCAAAGCGACATCCAGAACGCCCTTGAGCCAGCGGGGCGCCTTTGCTAGATGATAGGCCGTAAAAATGCCGACAAAAAAGATGAGCACCGTACTGATTGCTGCAATGCGCAGGGAGTTATAAAGCGGAAACCAGTCCATCGCATCACGTCCTTTTTCATATTCTGACAGGGGGCGGAGCGCCGCCCGCCCCCGTTTCTCTCTGTTTATGCCACGGGCGTAAAGCCGACCGCTTCAAAGACCGCGTCCGCCTCATCCGTTGTCAGATAAGCCAGAAACGCCTTTGCCGCGTCCACATTCTGCGAAACGTTCATCACGGCGGCGGGGTAGATGACCTGCCCGCACATCTCAGCCGTTGCAGTATCGACAATGGCCAGCTGCGCGGAAAATGCGTCCGTCTGATAGATGATGCCGCAGTCCACGACCGCCTCGCTGACCTGCGTGGTAACCTCCTTGACGTTGCCGCCATAGGTGATGCAGCCGCTGCCGGCCAGGTCTTCCTCGCTCAGCGCATAATAGGCCAGAAGCTTCTGCGTATACTGCCCGACGGGAACGTCGCTGTTTCCCATGGCCAGCATGACAGAGCCAGCCCTCAGCCCGGCAGCCAGGTCTTCATAGGAATGGATTTTGGCGGGATTGCCGTCTGGAACGGCCAGCGCGACCTTGTTTTCCAGAATGTCAAAGCGTGTCCCGGCCAGAACAAAGTCCAGCCCATCGGTGTTGACCGAGGCATCTGCCGCAGCATCGAGCTGGTTCATCTGCTTCTGCCCGGCAGAAATGAAAATGTCGACGTTCGCGCCCTCTTCGATCTGCGTTTTCAGCGTACCGGAGGAGTCAAAGTTAAAGACGATGGATACGTTTTCGTTTTCCTGCATGTAGCGTTCGCCCAGCTCCGTAAGCGTCTCCTGCATGGAGGCGGCGGCAAACACGACCAGCTCGACCGGCGCAGGCACAGCTTCCTCGGTGGGTGCGGCTTCTTCGGTGGAAGCTGCTTCCGCCTCAGCCGGGGCGCTCTGCGCATCTTCTGTGGTGGAGGCGCTGCCCGTTTCGCCGCCTGCGCAGGCGCTGAGGCTCAGCAGCAGAGCAAGCGCCAGCAGCAGCGCAGGGATTTTTCTGGTTTTCATGGTTTACTTTCTCCTTCTATTGATTTTTGGGGAGAAAGCCGCTATCATAGGTGCTGTTGGGGGCACACCGGAAGCGGCGTTCTCCTGTATGGGAAGCGGCCGGGGTGCGAGCCCGGCCGTTTTCCTCTGCATGATGCAAAAACAGACCGTCTTTTCAAAGACAGTCTGTTTTTTCTGCAACAAGCCCGGGCACACCGCGACGGCATGTCCTGCATCAGCTTCTGTCTCCTTCTCAAAATACGGAAAGCGATGCCGTTTCCAGCATAACTCTGTGACCTGCTTTCGCAGGGTCGGCCGCAAACCATAGCAGCTGCCTTAGGTTTTACGGCTCGGAAACATATTCAGTTTTTCTCATTATCTCATATTTTCGCAGGATGTCAAGGAAAATGCCAGCGCCGCCTGTATCAATACGGCATTCCGGTATCAGCCTTCCTGCGCTTCGGCGCGCCACAAAACGTCGCAAGCATGGCGCGCATAAAGCTTTCGCGCGTTATTTTCGGCTGCCCCATCGGGGCGAAAAATGGCGCATGCGGATTTTCCATGCTTTTTTGCACAGCAAAAAATCCTGCGCGGCTCATCGCTCCCTGCAAAACGCCGCTCCGGCGGCGCTGGGGAACATCCGCATGACAGCGTTTTGAATATGCGCCTGCACAGCGGCAAAAACAGCCTCGCGGTCTTCCTTTAAAAATGCCTCCAGAATCACGCGGTGCTCACGGATGGAGACCTTCGCCGTCTGGATGCCCGGGTGCTCGCGCTCCTGAAGCCAGCGCACGCGGATGGAATGCGCCTTCAGATTGTTCAGGATCGTCTGCATATAGGAATTGTCCAGATAGGTATAGTAGAGCTCATGCACCTCAAGGTCGGAGCTGATATACTTTTCAAAATCATACTGCTGCTCCAGCTCTGCAACATGCGCCAGCGCCTGCTGGATCTGCTCCTGCGGGATTCTCCCGCAGGCCTCGCCGGCCGCAAACGGCTCTAAGGCCAGGCGGCACTTCCAGATATCAATGGAGTCTTTTTCTGACGCCTCGGCCACAACCGCCCCTTTTCTTGGCACGATTTTAATAAAGCCATCGCGCTCAAGCATATTCAGCGCCTCCCGGATCGGCGCGCGGCTGATATTCATCGTCTGCGAAAGCTCCTCCTCCGTCAGACGCGCGCCGGGCTGAAACTCGCCCTGAATGATCATCTGCTGCAAATTATCATAGACCAGCTGCTTCAAAGACGGCAGCTCCGGTAAATCAATACGCTTCATGCTTCCATTCTCCCCATCCGAGAAAAATCTCATTTCTGACCTTTGCGCAGGATCACAGCCCTGAGAAAAAAATAAAACGGCATTGCGCCGGATTTCCAAAGCGCGCATCCGCCGCACAGCCATCTGGCGCGGGGCAAGACCTCTGCGCCTGCGCCGTTTCGACTCCAAAATTACAGGAACATTTTACTTAATATTGTTA
>CAZXIW010000077.1:0-8291 GCA_964640905.1 uncultured Oscillospiraceae bacterium | reverse complement strand
TCCGCCGGGAGCTTCTGCATGGCGTCCTGCATAGCCTCCAGCGTCCAGGCTTCATACCCGCCCACGATCTCCTTTTTGCCGGCGGCGGTGACGATCTGAAAAGAAGTCGGGAGCTGGTAAAGGGAAGCTCCTGTTTTCATCGCGTCAATGACGCTTCCCATGAGCTTTTCGGGCGAAACGTCCGGGTCTTTTTCAAGATAGGGCATCAAGTCTTCCAAGTAGCCCTTCGCAGCATACTGCGCGGCGGGGAGGTCACCGGAAAGATCAATGAGGTCGGGGAGCTTGCCGGAGAGAATTTCCGTGTTGAGCTTTAAAAGGGCAGAGGACGAATCCTCTGTGTAAGAGCCGGGCGAGGCGATGACCTCGGCATACTGCGAGTAGTCGAGCACCTCGATGCGGTAGTCGCTGCTCTCGCGGTTGAATTTTGCGACGCTCTGGCGAAGCGACTGGCTGAGAGAAAGCGTCGCAAGGGTAAGGACGGTTCGGTTTTCCCGCGCGGCGGCATCGACCTTTTGAAGCTTATAAAGCATATACTGCTGCTGAACACCGCCGCCGCTTACCGACAGCAGCAGATAAATTTCGCCCGCCCCGGTAAAAGAAATATTTTCAAGCGCGCTTGCATCCAGATCGCAGTCCAAAAGCGCAAGGAATTTCGTTTCTGATTCGTCGGTCATATTGTAGCGGTAGATAACACCGTCATCAAAGTGGTAAAAGGAGCTCTGATCGGCAGCGTCCGGGAAGATGTCCCAGGTGTAGATGGGAAGCTGGGTTTCCTCGCCCCAGGAAAGAGAAGCCTCATCAATGGGGCGGAAGGCTGTGCCGCTGTCTGCGTAGTATAAAATGCCGGGCTGGCCGTCTGCAAGGCAGACGAGATTTCCGTAAGTACCATCAAGACGCAAGGTTGCAAGCAGGCTGCCGTCCTTGTCAAACACGGAAAGGTCATAATAGCCGCAGGCATAAAAGCGCCCCTCACCATCAAGCGCCAGTCTGGAATAATACGCGTTTTCCGGCGCGTCCGGGTTTAAGTCCCGGCTGCTGCCAAGGTCTGTCTTTCCAAGATATGTGCCGTCGTTTGCAAACTGCAAAATGCCCCAGAAGCTGCTCTCATCGTCACCATTGCACATGCAAAGCGCGTAGAGGGATTCGTCTTCTCCCGCGCAAAGCGCGTTGATCTGCGTGGGCTTGCCGGGAAGAAGCTCCGGAAGCGGGAGCTCTTTTAATTCGCCGCTGGCGAGGTCTTTTCGGAAGAAGACCGTCTCATAGCTCCTAAAGCCATAGACCGCGCCCGTCTCCGGGTCAACCTCCTGCTGTGTGGCGCCGCTCTGGTTCATAACGGCAAGAAAGAGGGCATTTTCTAAAAAGACGGAAGCTTGCAGAGCGTCCACTCTTTCGGGCAAAGCTTCTTCTCCTGCCTGCCAGGCAAACTCCTGCGGAGAAGATGCTTCTGTAAGAGCCTCCGCGCCCGCCTGCGCCGAAGATGGCGCGGCGGTCTCTTTCTTCTCGCACCCGGCAAAAAGGCCGCACATGGCCGCCAACGCCAGAAAAACAGCCAGCATTCGTTTCATGATTCATCGCTCCTTTGAAATTCGTTGTGGCTGTATCATAGCAGAAGAAAACGAGAAGGCGGCGATTTTAAGAAAATCTTAAAGAAACATTCAGAAAACCAAAAGCGCCGCCCGAACAGGATGTCCGGGCGGCGCTCAGCGTGTCAAAAAGCCTCGAGCCGTTCGCGCCCGAAGGCGCGAATCAAATAAAATCTAAAATTTCCGGGGACATGCGCATCGGAAATTTTACTTTACAGCCCGCAAACGTGAATTTTGGCGGCAAAGCCGCCAAAACTTTGCGATGCAGCGGGCTGCAAACCTTTTGCCCAAAAACTCCGAAGGAGTTTTTGGGCAGCTTCAGGATTCTGTAGATTCAGGCTGATACTGCGGGTTATAGTTGACGATGCGGCCGATCTCCTGAAGCGCTTTGACCTGCGCCTCGTCCACGGGATTATCCCAGAGGTCAAGCTGCGTCAGAAGCGGGCAGTCCTCCAGCCCCGAGATATCTGAGATCTGGTTATAGTCGGCAAAGATGAAGTTCAGGCTCTGAAGCCCCTTCAGAGGCGAGAGATCCTTGAGCTGGTTGGAGCTTACATTGATGCGCACAAGCTTACAGGTCTCCACATCGAAGGCAGGAAGCGCCTCGATCTGGTTGTTTTCCGCGAGGAAATAGGTCAGCTCCGGCAGGCTTGTGAGAACCGAGATATCCTTGACCTGATTGTTTGTCACATCGATCACAGAAAGGCTTACACAGTCAGAAAGAACCGAAATATCGGAAATATCGTTGTTGGCCGCGTAAAGCTCCCTGATTGCGGTATTGCCCGCGAGGCTCGTCAGGCGCGAGACGCCGCAGTTTTCAATATGCAGCCGCTCCAGCTCCAGGCAGCTGTTGAGATACGAGATGGAGCTGACGGGGTTATTCGTCAGGTGCAGCTCTTTTAAATGCTCCAGCGCCGTGATGGCCGTCAGATTGGAGACGGAGTTGTTGGTCAAATCCAGATATTCCAGCTCAGAAAGCCCCACAAAGCTGTTGATCGAGCTTACGGCGCAGCCCTGCAAAACAAGCTTTTTCAGCGCCGGGAGCGTCCCGATCGTGTCGAGCACATAGCTTGGGAGCGTAGAGCCGGAAAGATCGAGCGTTTCGAGCGTTGTCAGCTGCCCAAGAACGGAGAAGTCCAGAATCGTGGCGTTCTGGATGGTGAGGGACTTGAGCCCCGCAAAGCGCGTAAGGTCTGAAAGCTCCTGCACTCCCTCCGGGAGCACCAGCTCTTCAATTTCCCACAGCTCATCGGACATCAGCTCGCTCGACGCACTCTTGCCAAGAAGCTCGCGCACATAGCTGTTTAGCGCCGCGTCAGAAAGCGTCACCCGCTCAACCACACTTCCAATCGTGTAGCCCGCGTAGACGGCGTCACTGACAAGGCCATTTTCCGCAACCGTCACGACCACGACCTTGCTCTCGCCGCCTGAGAGCGTCACCGGCGCTTCATAGGCGTCGGTCTGGATGGAAGGGTAGTCGGTGTTGAGCGCCAGATACGGCGTACCGCCCGTGGCGGAGACGGAGACGTCAATGTATTCACTGTAGTAGCCGCTTTCCGGCGAGATGACCGGTGCGCGCGGGCGAAGGGCATCGATCTGCTCCTTGACCGTGCTGCTTGTGATGCGCTCAAGCATCTGCTCAGCGTCCAAAATCTTGTCCTGCGCGATGTAGGTCTTTGAGAGCGCAACATAAAGCTCCACAGCCTCCGGATTTGCCGTAATGGCGTTTACCAGCGTATATTCGGCCTTTGTATAGTTCCCAAGGCTCGTATAGGACTGTGCAAGCCGAATCGGGAGATTCGGATTCTCCGGCGCAAGCCGACAGGCCATCGTATAAAATGAGACCGCGCGCTCATAGCGCCCAGCGGCGTAGAAGCGGTCTGCCCAGTGGGCAAAGACGCTCATGGTCAGGTCTGCCCGCTGCACAAGGAAAAACCAGCAGGCTACCGCCAGAATCGCCACGATCAGCAGCACGATCAGAAAAATCTTCAAGGTATATTTCATAGAAAAAGCTCCTGATAAAAATCGTTACACACCAATATTATACGGCTTTCTCAAAAGCGTGTCAAGCGCGGCCTTCGCCTGTGGGCATATTCCGCCCCGGCGCGGCATAGGCTGAAAAGCGAAAGGGGAGAGGCCAATGAGAACCGTTCTGACCTGCGCGCTTCTGGCAGCGCTGAGCCTTCATCTGCTTCCGGGCGCGCCAGAGGCTTCCCGCGCGCCGGAGGAAAGGGGACTGGTGCTTCTGGTCGAAAAGCCGCAGACCAGCGCTTTGCCGGAGGCTTCTGCCAGCGCCCCGGAGAAGGCCTGCGCGGAAGACGCGCAGACGCTCACGCTGCTCACAGACGGCGCTTTGCAGACACTTTCCATGCAGGAATATCTGACCGGCGTTCTGCTCAGCGAAATGCCGCCGGATTTTGCCCCGGAGGCACGAAAGGCGCAGGCCGTCGCTGCAAGGACGTTTACGGCAAAGCGGCGGCTCTCGCCAAAGCACGAAGCGGCCTGCGTCTGCGCAGACGCCGCCTGCTGCCAGGCATGGACAAGCCGCCCGGCGCTGGAAGAAAAATATGGCGCGCGCTTTGAGGAAGTCTGGCAGGCGGCGCAAAAGATCGTCATGCAGACGGCAGGGGAGGTGCTTTTTTATGATGGAGCGCTCATTGACGCGGTCTATTTTTCCTGCTCCGGGGGAAAGACCGAGCCTGCCGCTGCCGTATGGGGGACAGACGTTCCCTATTTGCAGGCCGTGGAAAGCCCCGGTGAGCAGGACGCGCCGCGCTACGAGTCGCAGGCTGTTTTTCAGGCGGACGAGTTTGCCGCAATTTTGCGGGCGGAAAACAATCAGGTCCAGCTTTCCGGCGCGCCGGAAGGCTGGCTCGGGAAAGCCACACGAAGCGAGGGCGGCGGCATAACGGAATATGAGATTGGAGGCGTAAGCTTTTCCGGCCCGGCGCTTCGGCGGATGTTTTCTCTGCGCTCGACCAATTTCAGCGTATCTTATCAGGACGGCGCGTTTTATTTCGAGGTGCTTGGCTTTGGCCACCGCGTGGGGCTCAGTCAGTATGGCGCGCAGGCCATGGCGGAGCTTGGCTTTTCCTACCGGACGATCTTGCAGTATTACTACCGCGGCGTGCAGCTTGGAAAAGCCGCATAAAACTTCATGCGCTGCGACATACCACGAAATGCGGCAAAAGTATAGCGCATGAAGTTTTGCGCATCATTTTCGGCTGCCCCGAAGGGGCGAGAAAATGGCGCATTTCATATTTTGCTATGCTTTTGCATAGCAAAAATCTGTCCCCAGCAAGATTGGAGCAGCCGGGGAGAGAAAAGAGCCTCGCAGAGTTCGCGCCCGCAGGCGCGAAGCCAGTCAAATCTATTTTTGGCCGCGGCATGTACGTGGACAAAAATACTTCTCGACCCGCAAACGTGAATTTTGGCAGCAAAGCTGCCAAAACTTTGCGCTGCCGCGGGTCGCAACCTTTTGTCAAAAGCTCCGAAGGAGGTTTTGACAAAAAAATCTGCCCCGGCAAAGCCGGGGCAGATCGCTTTTTGATTAGAACAGGTTCAGGACGAACGTCAGCAGCAGGAAGGCAGCGCCGATCCACTTGGTCGCGCCGGCCAGCTTTGCGTCGAGCGCCTTGGCCTTGTTTTTGCCCATGAAGCTGTTATCGCCGCCAGCGATCGCAGAAGACAGGCCGGAACTCTTGCCGGACTGGAGGGTCACGATGGCAACCATCGCAATCGCGAGAAGCACCTGAATAATTGTCAGAACAATGTGAAGAGCAGTCATAATTTCCTCCAAACGTAATTGCCGTCCTTCACCGGCAGGCGGCGCGCCGAAATGTATCCCCATTCAAAAGGCATACAGCCTTAACATAGCAAAAGAAATCATACCATAAAGAATGGGGAAATGCAAGCAGTTTTTCCCTCTGCTGCCGAAAAAGCACGGAGAACTTTTGGGTTCTGTCAGGATTTTGTGACCCAGGTGTTGGTGGCCGCGCAGGTGAGATACGCGTTAATGAAGCCGTCGAGGTCGCCGTCCATGACGCCATTGACATTGGACGTTTCAAAGCCCGTGCGCGTATCTTTGACAAGGGTATAGGGCATGAAGACATAGTTTCGGATCTGGCTGCCCCATTCGATCTTGAGCTGCGTGCCCTTGATGTCTGAGATCTTGTCCAGATGCTCGCGCTCTTTGATCTCGATGAGCTTCGAGCGGAGCATGCGCATACACGTCTCCTTGTTCTGGAACTGGTCGCGCTGTGTCTGGCAGGCGACAACAATACCTGTCGGCTTGTGGATGAGGCGAACGGCAGAGGAGGTCTTGTTGATGTGCTGGCCGCCCGCGCCGGAGGAGCGGTAGACCTGCATTTCAATATCCTCCGGACGGATGTCTACATCCTTGGTATCGTCGGCGATCTCAGGGATAACCTCAACGGCTGCAAAGGAGGTCTGCCGTCTTGCGTTTGCATCAAAGGGAGACACGCGAACCAGACGGTGGACGCCGTTTTCGCTCTTGAGAAGACCGTAGGCGTTTGTGCCCTCGACGAGAATGCTGGCAGATTTGATGCCGGCCTCGTCGCCGTCGAGATAGTCGAGAATCTTATAGGTAAGGCCGTGGCTTTCGACCCAGTGGGTATACATCCGGTAGAGCATGGAGGCCCAGTCCTGCGCCTCGGTGCCGCCCGCGCCCGCCTGGAAGGAAACGATGGCGTTGTTGTTGTCGTATTCGCCGGAAAGAAGCGTCTCAAGGCGCTCGCGCTCCATTTCCTCCTCCAGCGCCGTATAGCCCTCAAGCAGCTCTTCGAGCATGGAGTCGTCGTTTTCCTCGATCGCCATCTCGCAGATGGTCATCAGATCATCCCAGTGGCTGCACATTTTTTCGTACCGCTCGACCTTGGCCTCGACCTGCCGCGCCTGCTTCATGACCTTCTGGGAAACCTCGGTATTGTCCCAGAAGCCGGGCGACTCGATCTGCGCATGCAGCCGCTCAATGTCTTCTTTGCACTTTTCAATGCCGAGCGATGCATCCAGCTCGGCAAGCTTCGGCTTTAAGCCGTTGAGCTTTACTTTATATTCATCAAATTCGATCATAAGCTTATCCCACGCTTCCAAAATCTATCATAGTCATAACTGCTTTATTATACCCGAAACCCGCGCATATGTAAAGGGGGAAAGCCGCGTTTTACGCAGCTTTCCCCGAAGAAGTCTATCGCTCGCTGACGCGGTATTCGCAGTCGGCAAAAATCAGCTCGTCAACATCGCCCGTCTGTTTTTTAGACACAAAATCCATGTTCCATTCCTCCCGATCAAAGCATTACCTTTTATCCTATGCAGCGGGAGGGGACTTGATTCCGGATTTAATCGACAAAAACGTACTGCTTCATGCGCGCGCAGGCCTTTTTGACCGCAGAGTTCGGAAGCGCCAGATTGAGCCGGATGTGGCACTTTCCATGGAATGGGCGGCCATCCTGCCAGCCGATGCCAACATCCCAGCCGCGCTTTAAGATCTCATCGATCGTTACGCCGTGCGCCGCGCAGTAGGCCGTGCAGTCGACAAAGAGCATGTACGTGCCCTGCGCCCGGGCGGTCTCAACGCCGGGAATGGTTTGCAGGAAATCATAGACCTCGCCAAGATTACCGGCCAGAACCTCGCGCAGCTCGCAAAGCCAATCGCGGCCTTCCTGCGTGTACGCGCCAAGCAGCGCGTGCATGGAAAGCACGTTCATGTCGTTATAGTGCGGCAGGGAAGACTCTTTGAGCATCCGCTCATGAAGATGCTTGTTGTAGACAATGTGGTAGCTTCCGATGAGACCGGCGAGGTTAAAGGTCTTGGAGGGGGCGTAGAGCGCGACCGTGCGGTTTTTCGCGTCTTCGCTCACAGACTGCGTCGGGATATGCTGGTAGCCCGGCATCGTCAGGTCTGACCAGATCTCATCGCTTACGACCATCACGTCATGCTTTTTGAAAAGCGCCATTGCCTTTTCAAGCTCCCAGCGCTCCCAGACTCTGCCGCAGGGATTGTGCGGCGAGCAGACGATGGTCGCATGAATCTTGTGGCGGATAAGCTTTTCCTCCATGTCTTCATAGTTCATGCGGAAAATGCCATCTTCGTCCTTCACAAGCTCGCTGTGGATAATGTGATAGCCGTTATTCTCAAGGCTGCTTGTAAAACCAATGTAGGTAGGGGAGAGAAGGAGCACCTTGTCGCCCCGCGAGCACATGACGTTCAGCGCTGACACAACGCCGCCCAGAACGCCATTTTCATAGCCAATGTGACAGGGCTCTAAGCCCTCCACGCCGTTTTGCGTCCGCTGCCAGTCGATGATGGCCTGATAGTATGCATCCGGCGTCTGGAAATAGCCGAAAAGGGGATGCCTCAGGCGCTCGGCGATTGCCTGCGGGATGGTGGGGACGGTTGCGAAGTTCATGTCCGCGACCCACATCGGAAGGAAATCAAAGCCCTCCTTCGGCGCAGACGGCGACATGCCGGGAATCGCGCCAAGACCATCGACGGCCAGCGCGTCGCGGCCATGGCGGTCGTAAATCGTTGTAAAATCATAGTGCATGTGTATGCCCTCGTTTCTGTTGTACTGCGCCCCGCCAGAGTAGGGCGCTTCGCTGCTATTATAATATAAGAAGACGCGGACTGCAAGCAAAGAAACACAGGGCTTTGCTCCGGCGCAAGGCGGGGCGGCTTGCCGCCCAAAG
>CAZXIW010000076.1:0-8334 GCA_964640905.1 uncultured Oscillospiraceae bacterium | reverse complement strand
ACAAAGGGAGGCTGGAGGCTTTGCCGGAATTTACCGACGAGGCAGTGTAAGGCGCAAGCAAACGCTACGTGCAAGGTATCCGCACATGCAAAAATCCCGGTCATCCAACTGGATGACCGGGATTTTGGTGGGGGAAGGTGGATTCGAACCACCGAAGCTACTAGCAACAGATTTACAGTCTGCCCCCTTTGGCCACTCGGGAATTCCCCCATATTCACTTGTGTGCTGAAGCGGAAGGCTGTGGAGCTGGTAGACGGACTCGAACCCCCGACCTGCTGATTACAAATCAGCTGCTCTACCGACTGAGCTATACCAGCAACTCAAGCAGCGAGGCTAATTATAGTCGATAGGCGGCAAAATGTCAAGAGATTTTTTTGAATTTCTGCAAATTTTTTATCTCACCTCCGAAAGCCGATCGCCTGCGAGATCACCTCCGCCGCCTCGCAGACAAGGCGCGTAGCAAGCAGGAAATCTTCTGAATAGACCTGCCGGAACATGCCGACCACACCGATGGCGTAGCGCACCTCGCCCGTCGCGTCGCGCACCGGCGCAGAGACCGAGCGCAGGCCGACCTTGAACTCCCCGTTTTCCACCGCGTAGCCCTGCTCGCGGATTTTTTGCAGCTCCGGCTGAAGCTGCTCCGCGCTGGTCAGCGTGTGCGGCGTAAAGGCCTTGAACGTGGAAAGTGACAGAAGCCTCCGGCATTCCGCCTGCGACAGATTCGCCAGAAACAGCTTTCCCTGCGACGTGCAGTGGATGGGAAGGCGCGCGCCAACCTCAGAGACCACGCGAAGACTCGCGCGGCTCTCCTCCTCGGCCAGCGTCACAACTGCCGCCCGGTCAAAGATCGATAAAAAGACCGACTCGCCAAGCTCTGCGCAGATTCTCTGCATATGCGGCCGCGCGATCGCGCCAATGTCCCAGGCGTTGGAGACCGCGCAGCCATATTCAAACAGACGGATGCCAAGCCAGTAGCGCCCATTTGGCGTCTGCTCGATCAGCCCCGCCTCGCGCATGGTCGAAAGCAGGCCGTGAATCGTGCTCTTTGGCCAGCCGGTTGCCTGATACAGCTCCGTCAGCGTCGATGGCCGCGCCGCCTCGGCCAGAAGATCCAGCAGCCGGATCGCCTTTGCCACAGAATGAATTGTTTTGGTTTCAAGCTCCGCCATTTTTCCTGTCTCCTGTCGGTTTTTGCGTCATCTGTTTTCTAAAGCATACCACGCTTTGCCGCCGGAGGCAAGTACCCGGTTCGATATTGCGGAAAAATATTCGCCAGAGGCGCGCCGCACTGCCCGGCAGCCAGCTTAGAGCGTTGCAAGCAGCGGCGACGCAAGCACCTCGCAAAGCGCCGGAACAGCGTCTGCCGCGCCCGGCCTTGTAACGGCAATGGCGCTGGCCACGGTAGCCTGCCGGAGCGTGTCTTCCATGGAAAGCCCCGCAAGCACGCCGCGCACAAAGTAGCCGATGAAGGTATCGCCGGCGGCCGTCGTGTCGACCGCGTCGACGCGGCATGCGCCAAGGCGCACCGTCTGCCCCGCACCTTTATAAAGGCAGCCGCTTTTTCCCATCGTCAGCATGATGTTCATGCCGGGGTACATGGCTGCAAGCGTGTCCACGATGTCTTCATACCCGCTCTTTCCCGAAAGCCCCGCGCCCTCGACCTCGTTTACGATCAGCCAGTCCACACAATCCAGCGGATAATCCTTTACTTCTTCTCCGTAGGGCGCGGCATTGAATGCAATGCGAAGGCCGCGCTTTTTCGCCTGGCGCATGATGTAGGGCATGCAGTTGATCTCATTTTGCAAAACCAGAACATCCCCCACGCCAAAGTGCGAAAGCACCTCGTCCACATAGCTTTCCGTGATCTGCTGATTGGTGCCGCCATAGAGAATGATGCAGTTCTGCCCCGTCCGGTCGACCTGGATGATGGCGTGGCCGTTTTGCCCCTCGCCCTGCTTCATAAGGCTGGTATTGACGCCCTTTTCCTCCATCTTGCGCAGCAAAAATGCGCCCTCCTGGCCGTAAAGCCCCGCGTGATAGACCTCTGTGCCCGCCTGCGCCAGCGCGATGGACTGGTTGAGCCCCTTGCCGCCACAGCCGGCTGTGAGCGCCTTGCAGGGCGCGGTCTCGCCGGGCTGGATAAAATGCTCCATCTGATAGACATAGTCAATGTTCAGTGAGCCGAAATTCAAAACCTTCATGGAAAAATCCCCCTTCGTTCTTCTATCATACCACACACGCGCGCCGCGCGTCAATCGCCATCCGCGCCCGACGCCAGCGTGGGAAGCGGCTTCCCTTCTTCGCTGAGCCTTCGGTATTCCGTCGGCAGCAGACCGCAGGCCTCCTTGAAGCTGGCAGTAAAGCGGCTCTGGCTCTCATAGCCGACCTGCCTTGCGATCTGCGCCACGGGCGCTTCGCTCTGCCGCAGAAGCTCCGCCGCCCGCTGCATGCGATGCTGCTTCATATGCGCGGCCAGTGACGCGCCATAGACCGCCTTGAAGGCCGCCTTGAGCGTGGTCGGGTTCATCAGGAACTTTTTTGACAGCTCCTCAATTGTCACGCGCTGATCTAAATGCTCGATCAGATACGCATGGATCTCGCGCGCCGTGTGCGCCGTGTCTGACTGCGCATCCTCCGGGCAGGTGATCTGCATGACGCGCTCGATCATCCGGTGCAGAAGCTCGCTTTCCTCAGAGTCTGCGGCGCGGTAGTAGACCTCCTTCCCCTCCCGCCGGGACTGGATCAGCCCCGCCTCCTTTAACAGCCGCAGATGATGCGACACCGCCGGGCTTGACATGTCCATCATCGCCGACAGATTCACCACGCACGTCTGCATATGGCAGAGCAGCCAGAAAATGCGCAGGCGTGTTGTGTCGGCCAGCTGCGCAAATACCTCGGCGACCGTCTGAAACCTCTCGACCCGCTCCAGCTCCCCGTGCAGCCCGGAAAGCTGATTCTGCTCACCATGGTGGTGTGGAAGCACCTGCTCTTTCATCCTGCATCCTCCGTTTTCGCCCGTTCAGAAGTCCTTTTCGCCCCAATGGAAGGGCTTTGGCCGGGCAGCTTGATTTTCTTTTCCGGCTCTATTATACTACGGCCATAACGATTAAACAAGTGCTTAATGTTTGTATTTTGAAAGGAGCAATCCCCCATGAAAAAGACCTATGCGATCGAAGTTGACTGCGCCAACTGCGCAAATCTGATGGAGCAGGCTGCAAACCGCGTCGAAGGCATTTCCAGCGCCGTGGTCAGCTTTATGACGCAGAAAATGACCGTGGAGTTTGAAGCTGGCGCAGACGTGAAGGCCGTGATGAAAAACGTTCTCAAGGTCTGCAAAAAGGTCGAGCCGGACTGCGAGATCCAGTTCTGAGCGCGCGCCCGCAAAAGGAGCTTCCCATGACAAAAAAACAGAAAAAGGTTCTCGCGCGCATCTGCCTTTCAGGTGCAATGCTCATCGCGCTGCAATTTCTTCCCGTGCAGGGCGCGCTTCGGCTGGGGCTGTATGTGGCCGCATACCTTGTGATCGGCTATGATATTTTAAAAAAGGCTTTCAAGGGCATTTTAAATGGCCGCGTGTTCGATGAAAATTTCCTCATGGCTGTGGCGACCGTGGGTGCATTTGCGCTGGCGCTGATCGAAAAAAGCGGCGACTATAACGAGGCCATCGCCGTCATGCTCTTCTATCAGATCGGAGAGCTGTTTCAAAGCTGCGCCGTCGGCAAAAGCCGCCGGAGCATCACCGCGCTCATGGACATCCGCCCCGATTATGCAAATCTGGAGGAAGACGGCGCGCTGCGGCGCGTTGACCCGGAGGAGGTTTCCGTCGGGAGCGTCATCGTTGTACAGCCCGGCGAAAAAGTGCCGATCGACGGCGTGATCGTCAGCGGCGCTTCCACGCTCAACACCAGCGCCCTCACGGGCGAGAGTCTTCCGCGCGAGGTGCGCGCGGGCGATGCGCTGGCCTCCGGCTGCATCAATCTGACGGGCGTTTTAAAGGTGCGCACAACGAAGGACTTCGGCGCATCGACCGTCTCCAAAATTCTGGAGCTTGTTGAGCAGTCCGCCGCCCACAAGGCGCGCTCTGAGGCCTTTATCTCCCGCTTTGCCCGCATTTATACCCCCGCCGTATGTACGGGCGCGCTTGCGCTGGCCGTTTTGCCGCCACTGGCCGGGCTGGCGCTTGGAAAAAGCGCGGATTTTACCGTCTGGCTCTACCGCGCATTGAGCTTTCTTGTGACCAGCTGCCCCTGCGCGCTTGTGGTCAGTATCCCCCTCACCTTCTTCGCAGGTCTGGGCGGGGCCAGCCGGGAGGGGATTTTGATCAAGGGCTCGAATTATCTTGAGACGCTTTCCAAAGTCAAAACCGTTGTCTTCGACAAAACCGGCACTCTGACGCGCGGCACGTTTGAGGTCAGCGCCATCCATCATAATACGCTTAGCGAAGCGGAGCTTTTGCAGTATGCCGCCCTTGCCGAGTGCGCATCCAACCACCCCATCAGCAAAAGCCTCCAGCAAGCCTGCAAAGCGCCGCTCGACCGAAGCCGCGTGCAGGACATTCAGGAGCTGAGCGGCCACGGCATTTCTGCCCTCGTTGACGGGCGGCGGGTTCTCATCGGAAACGAGCGCCTGCTCACGCAAAACGGCATTGCCTGCAAGCGCTGCCACTGCGTCGGCACAATTTTACACATGGCAATTGACGGGAAATACGCCGGTCACATTGTCATCTGCGACATTCCCAAGCCCAACGCCAAAGAAGCGATTTTGCAGCTTCGCCGCGCGGGGGTACACAAGACTGTCATGCTCAGCGGCGATGCCGCGTGCGTGTGTGACGCCGTTGCCTCCGAGCTTGGGCTCGACGAGGCCTATGGCGAGCTTCTTCCCGCCGATAAGGTTTCACGGCTGGAGGCGCTTCTGGCCGCGCAGAGCAGAGGGGCAAAGCTTGCCTTTGTTGGCGACGGCATCAACGACGCACCTGTACTCTCCCGCGCCGACCTTGGCATCGCAATGGGTGCGATGGGCGCAGACGCCGCCATCGAGGCCGCCGACATCGTGCTGATGGACGACGACCCGGCAAAGCTTGCAAGAGCCATTACACGCTCGCGCCGCTGCATTTCGATCGTCTACCAAAATATTGTCTTCTCCCTCGCCGTCAAGCTTGCCTGCCTTGCGCTCGTCGCAGCTGGCAGAGCCGACATGTGGGCGGCCATCTTCGCAGACGTCGGCGTGATGGTGTTGGCCGTGCTCAACGCCATCCGCGCCCTGCGCGCATAATGCCTGCCCCCACCAGATAAAAACAGGCCGCCAGGACAGTGTCCTGGCGGCCATTTGCATAGGTCGGTTTTTGCTTACTTTTCGACAACCTCGAGGATCTCCATCGGACATGCCTTTGCGCAGATGCCGCAGGCGATGCACTTGGAGGCCGTCTCCGAGGACTCCGCCTTGACCATCAGGCCGAACGGACATGCCTCGACGCACTTGCCGCAGCCAACGCAGAGCTTCTTGTTGACCGTGTAGACGCCCTTTGCATTCTGGGTGATCGCGCCGTGCTCGCAGACCTCTGCGCACTTGCCGCACTGCACACAGACCATGGGCTTGGCCGCGCCGTTGCGCTCGATGATCTGGAGGCAGGATTTGTCGGGATCGAACTCCTTATAAAATGCGTTGGAGCATGCACGCACGCACTCCAGACATGCCATGCACTGGGTTCCCTTTTTGACAGTCAGCTTCTTCATGGTTAGTTCTCCTTCTTGTTCTTTGTTTTTTAAGTAATCTCTTGTCCTATTATACAAGGACATTTTCAAATAATCAATCGTTTTGCACTGAATTTTACAAAAAAGGTGGATACTGTATCGACAGGCCGCTTTTGGCATGGTTTTTTGCGCATATTCCGCCCCCGTGCGTTCACACTAGCTCTGTAATATGCGTGCGCTTTTTGCGCCGCAGGAGAATTTGGAGGAATCTGCAATGAAAAAACTGCTTCTTTTGCTGCTGGCCGTGTGTCTGCTTGCGTCCGTATTCGCCGGATGCAACGCCGAGGCCAACATGCACGACCCCTATTACACCAGAGGCTACACGAACGTCTCAACCACCCGCAACGGCACCGTCAACGGCACAAACGACCGCCGCAGCACCACCTATGGCGCTTACGCCGAGGGGTATGACCGGCGCGGCCTTGACACGTCCAGCCGCACCACGCGCAACACCGGCACATCCGCCCGCACCACGCGCCAGCCCGGCACTGCCGCCGGCACCTATGGCCGCATCCCCGCCGCCACCGGCATGACCGGCGGCCGCTGAGGCCACCCAGCCGAAAAGGCAAACGCCTTTTCGGCTTTTCGCGCTCAGAAAAGCTGTGGGACGCCAAGCTCCATCGTAAGCAGCGCCCCCTCCGGCGCAAAGCCGTTTTCCAGGAAGAAATGCGCCGCGCCCGGATTGCTTTGCGGCACGGCCGCCGCAAGCTTCTGCGCGCCCTGCTGCCGCGAAACGCTCACCGCCTGCCCCAGAAGCTGCTGGCCAAAGCGGCGGCCGCGGCACGATTCGATCAGCTCGAGATTCTCGACCCTGACCACGCCAGCGCCCTCGCGCGAAAGGCGAAGCTGGCCAACGGCTTCTTCCCGGCGCATGGCGGTAAAGACGCCCTCCTGCCCGGTAAACCAGAGGCTGTAGTCGGCGCGCTCGTGCGCGCCCTGCTTGAGCCGCTCCTGGCGCGCGCTGGTGGAGATGTCCGGCGTCAGATGCGATGCGTCATTTAAAAAGTCGGCCGAAACCACGCCGTCGCGCCAGCAAAGGCGCGAGACCGCCGTATTCTCGCAGAATGGAAGCTCCTGCCCCGCGAAAAGGCTCATCTGCACACCGCGCAGAATGCATGCATGCGTAAAGATGGCAACGGTCTTTCCGTCGTGGCGCGCGGCAATTTCGTCCAGCGCCTGCAAAAAGCGCCCGGTATACTGCGCCCAGGTCTCACTTCCGTCAACATGCCAGCTCTGCGGTGTACGGTTAAAGGCGTCCATATCCGCCTTTTCAAACCGCTCCAGATAGCCGAACGGCACATCCTCCCAGCGCCCCAGGCCAACCTCGCGGAATCTGCTGTCTGGATGAAGGGGGAGGTTTTGGGATAA
This sequence comes from uncultured Oscillospiraceae bacterium, assembly GCA_964640905.1. GTDB lineage: Bacteria > Bacillota > Clostridia > Oscillospirales > Oscillospiraceae > CAG-170. The sequence continues at coordinate 1,216 of CAZXIW010000076.1, read as the reverse complement.
ATAGACCGCCTGCGCCGTCTTACACGTCCGAAAAAGATCGCTTGCATAGCAGGCATCGACCGGGATGTCTGCAAAGCGCACCCGGAGCGCCTCGATCTGCCGCAGGCCGTTTGGCGTGATTTTGGAGTTATATTGTCCATGAATGCGCCGGTAGGCGTTCCCCTCGGCCTCTGCGTGGCGCACCAGATAAATCGTTGTCATTTACATCACCGTAATGTAGCTCAAAAGCTGTTTTTTCATCTTTTCCGCTGCCGCCTGCGCCGCCCGCTGATAGTCCTGCTCCTCCGGCGGCTGCTTTTTCCATGCGGCGCAGATGCTTCTGCCCGCCAGAATTGCCGCGCCGTGTCCCATGCGGTCAAAGGCAAACTGCGCATCCTTTGCGCCCGCGCCCTGCGCGCCGTAGCCCGGGACGAGGAAAAAGAGCCTGTCATATTTGCGGCGCAGCGTCTGCAAAACCTGCCGGTTCGTCGCCCCGGCGGCGATGCCAATCTGCGAGTAGCCGCCCGCACCAAAGAGATTGCCGCTCCAGCGCATGGCAAGGTCTGCCATCACCTGATAGACCACACGGTCTCCGGCCAGAAGATCCTGCACCTCGCGGGCGGACTTATTGGAGCTTCGGGCGATCAGGAACACATTCTTCCCCTGCCCGCAAAAATCGGTAAACGGCTTGACTGCGTCGCTTCCCAGATATCCGCTCAGCAAAACGCCGTCGCAGGGATAGGGCGTAAAGGCCGCCTCGCCAAAGCGCACCGCGCCAAAGCAGGCCTGCGCCATCGTCTGCGCCGCATCCCAGAGGTCTGCACGCGAAAGATCCAGCAGCACATAATACCCAAGCTCTGCCGCGTATTGCAGCACCTGCTCCATCGCCGCCACGCCCGCTGCACCCAGCGCGGAAAAAGCGCCGCTCACCACACTGACTGCCGGTACAAGCCCATGCAGCGCGTCGAGAATGCCGCAGGAGAACATCCGGCAGCTCTCTGCCGCCGCCTGCGCGCTCTGGCCATGCGCCGCCTGCGCCTGCGCAAGAATTCCCTCCGGGATGTCGGCCAGCGCAGGGGCAAGGCAGACCATGGTTGGATTTTTCAGTCTCCGAATCTCTGCCTGCAATGTGTCAATTGCCATATGCGCGCCTCCTCTGATTTCTTTTTCCATGATAGCATAACAGCTGCGCAAGCCTTTTGCTCTGCAAAAGCCGCGCCTGCGGCGCGGGGCGCGC
>CAZXIW010000075.1:0-8361 GCA_964640905.1 uncultured Oscillospiraceae bacterium | reverse complement strand
GCTGCTTTTCCGTAAAGAAATGATAGAATTTCCAGAAATGTCTTTACATTCCACGCAGGAGCTTGTATTATAATCACAACAAACTCTGATGAACGGAGGGAAAAACAGTGTATTATGCACATATTCGGGGCGACGGAACGCCGCAAACCGTGTCCGCGCATCTGGAAGGGACGGCGCAGCGCTGTGAAAGCTTTGCCGCCTGCTTCGGCCAGGCGCGGCGCGGGCGGCTTCTGGGCATGGCGCATGACATTGGAAAAAACTCCGAGGCGTTTCAAAAGCGTCTGCAAGGCGGGCCGAAGGTCGACCACGCGACAGCCGGGGCGCTCGAGTGTGAAAAGGCCGGCGAGCTCTTTATGGGCGGCTGCGTGATCGGCCATCACGGCGGCCTCCCGAACTTTGGCAATCGGCGCGATCTGCCTGGTGAGCCAACGCTGATCGGGCGGCTCAAAAAAGGAAAAAGCGGCGCAATTCCGCCATACAGCTGGCAGGGGCAGCTTGAACGGGGCATTCCCGCGCCAGCGTTTCAGGACAATTTTTCGTATTCCCTTTGGATTCGGATGCTTTATTCGTGTCTGGTCGACGCAGACTATCTGGATACCGAGGCGTTTATGACAGAGACTTTGCGCGCGCAGTATGATTCCATCCCGGCACTTTCAAAGCGGCTGGATGCCTATACTGCGCCGTGGTTTCCGGCAAGCAATCCGCTAAACGCCTACCGCTGTCAGATTTTAGAGCAGTGCCAGCGCGCAGCCTCCGCGCCAAAGGGCATTTTTTCTCTCACCGTGCCAACCGGCGGCGGAAAAACCGTCTCGTCTCTGGCGTTTGCGCTCCGCCATGCGGCGGCACACGGCATGGCAAGAGTCATCTACGTGATTCCCTACACCTCGATCATTGAGCAAAACGCCCGCGTCTTCCGGGACATTTTAGGAGAGGAAAACGTCGTGGAGCACCACTGCGGCGCGCAGTGTGACGAAGACGAAGAACTGTCGCAGGCAAAGCTCCAGCAGCGGCTGGCCAGCGAAAACTGGGACGCGCCGGTGATCGTGACGACCGCCGTGCAGTTTTTCGAGTCCCTCTACTCCAACCTCCCCTCCAAATGCAGAAAGCTTCATAACATCGCAAACAGCGTCATCATTTTTGACGAAGCGCAGATGCTTCCGGGCGCGCAGCTAAAGCCCTGTGTCGGAGCGATTGCGAATCTGGTTTCCCATTTTGGGGCAACGGCTGTGCTCTGTACCGCCACGCAGCCGGTTTTGGAGGACTTGCTGCAAAGCTTCTGCCCGGCGCTCCGGGTCACGGAGCTCTGCCCGCAGACCGGGGAAATTTATGAAAAGCTCCGCCGCGTGAAATACCAGAACGGCGGGCTTCTTACAAACGAAGCGCTTGGCGCGGCGCTGGCCGAAAGGCAGCAGGTGCTCTGTATTGTAAACACCCGAAAGCTGGCGCAGGAGATCTTCGCGCTCCTTCCCGAAGAAGGGCGCTTTCATCTTTCTACCCTGATGTATCCAAAGCACCGAACTGCGGTTTTAAAAACCATCCGTGCGCGGCTGGCGCGCGGCCTTCCCTGCCGCGTGGTATCCACGTCTTTGATCGAGGCCGGGGTGGATGTTGATTTTCCGGCGGTATACCGGCAGATGACGGGGCTTGATTCTCTGATTCAGGCGGCAGGGCGCTGCAACCGGGAGGGAAAACGCCCCGCCGATGAGAGCCTTGTGACATACTTTGAGGCCGAGCAGGCCGCACCACCGCTTCAGCAGCTCAGCATTGCCGCCGCGCGCGAGGTTCTGCGAAAAGAGCCGGACGTTGCAAGCCCGGAAACCATCCGGGCCTACTTTTCCTTCTGGCGCTCGCTTGTCGGTGAGCAGCTCGACAAAAGCGATGCGGTCGCGCACCTGCGAAACGGGATGCAGGGATGCCTGCTTCCCTTTCAGAGTGTGGCAGAAAGCTTTCATATGATCGACCAGAACACCAAAGCCGTCTATCTCCCGCTGGATGCGGGCGAGGCGCTTTGCCAGCGGCTTCTCGATGGCACTGCTTCCCGGCAGGATTATCGCCGCGCGGGGCAATACGCCGTCAATGTTTACGACGCGCACTATCAGGAGCTTCTTTTATCGGGCGATGTTACGCCGGTCGACGAGGGCGGCGGCGTTTTAACAAATCTCAGCCTCTATGACGCAGAACAGGGGCTATCGCAACGGGCAGAGCTCGGAAAAGCGTATTTTTCATGAATTTTTCTTCCAATTGTCCAATTTATTGGACAGGTCATGCTGTATCATTGGAAATACAGAGAAAAAACCGGAAATTTAAAACAAAGGAGTGATTTTATGTCTGTCAGGGTCGAGGTCTGGGGCGACTACGCCTGCTTCTCGCGGCCGGAGATGAAGGTAGAACGGGTCAGCTACGACGTCATGACGCCGTCTGCCGCGCGCGGGCTGCTCGAAGCGATCTACTGGCATCCGGGTCTGCGGTGGGTCATCGACCGGATTCATGTCCTGCGCCCGATTTCCTTCACCAACATCCGGCGCAACGAGGTCAAAGACACCATCAATCTCCGAAATGTAAAGGCCGCCGCAGAGCGCGGGGGCGAGGTGTATCTGGCAACGCCGCAGAGCATCCAGCAGCGCGCGGCAATGGTTCTGCGGGATGTGCGCTATGTGATCGAGGCGCATTTTGAGCTGACCGAGCACGCAAGCCCAACCGACAACGCAGGAAAATTTCAGGACATCATGCGACGGCGGCTGGAAAAGGGGCAGTTTTATCATCAGCCCTGCTTCGGTGTGCGGGAGTTTGCGGCGCATTTTTGCCCCTGTGAAAAAATCCCGCCCTGCCCGCCGGAGCTTCTTGGGGAGCGGGAGCTTGGCTGGATGCTTCTGGACATGGACTACCGTGACCGGGAAAACATCACGCCAAGGTTCTTCCGCGCCACGCTTCGCGACGGCGTTCTGGAAGTGCCGCGCATGGATGCTCAGGAGGTGCGGGGATGATTCTACAGGCGCTGACACAGCTTTTTGAAGATCTGGCCGCGCAGGAAAAAATCGCGCGCCCCGGCTGGAGTCCTGCCAAAATCAGCTTTGCACTCTCGCTGGATGAAAACGGGCGGCTGCTCCAGATCATTCCCACGCAGGCAGAGCAGCAGGTTGGAAAGAAAACCGTTTTATCGCCGCGCGTCATGCAGCTTCCCGCCGCCGTGAAGCGAACGGTCGGTGTGCTTCCGAACTTCCTCTGGGACAATTCCAGCTATCTGCTCGGCGCAGATGCAAAGGGAAAGCCCGCGCGCAGCGCGCAATGCTTTGAAGCGGCAAAGGCGCTGCACCATCGTCTGTTAGAGGATGTCGATACCCCGGCTGCCCGCGCGATTCTTGCCTATTTTGACACTTGGCAGCCGGAAGCGGCGCAGACCCATCCTGCGCTGGAAGAAAACTGGGAGGCAGTCACAAAGGGCGGCAATCTGGTTTTTCTGGTAGACAGCAAATTCGCGCAGGAGGATGCAGAAATCCGCGCGGCTTGGCAGCAAAGCTATGAAGTCCCGGAGGGAGAGAGAGAGCAGTGTCTGGTAACCGGAAAGCCGGATATCCCCGAGGCGGTTCACCCCAGCATCAAGGGCGTAGCCGGCGCGCAGAGCAGCGGCGCGGCGCTCGTTTCCTTCAACGCTCCCGCCTTCTGCTCCTACGGAAAGGAGCAGAGCCTCAACGCACCGGTCGGAAAGACGGCGGCCTTCGCCTACACGGCGGCGCTGAACCATCTGCTGGCCGACCGGGAAAATGTCCACCGCCTCGGCGATACCACCGTGGTCTGCTGGGCAGAGGGCGCAGAGCCGGGCTATGATGATTTTTTCAACTGCCTTGCCTATGGCGACGCGCAGCCGGAGCAAATCACGACCGATGAGCTGCGCGCCATCGTCCGCAAGCTTGCAGAAGGTCTTCCCTGCGCGGAGCTTTCGCTTGATCTGAGCCGCCGGTTCTATATTCTTGGCCTCGCGCCCAACGCGGCGCGGCTGTCTGTCCGCTTCTTCTACAGCAGCAGCTTTGGCGAGCTGATGCGCCATGTCAGCGCGCACCACGAAAGGCTTACAATCACCGGAAGCCGCTTCCCTATCATGCCCCTGTGGGCACTTTTAAGGGAGACCGTCAATCTCAACACGACCGACAAAGAGCCAAGCCACGTCATGGCAGGCGCGGTTGCGCGCGCCGTCTTTACCGGCGCGCCTTACCCGGCGTCCCTGCTACAGGCCGTCATGCTCCGCATCCGCGCCGAGCGGGAGATCACCCCCGGCCGCGCGGCAATTTTAAAAGCCTACTATCTGAAAAATTCCAGCCAATTATGCCCGAAGGAGGTATTAACCGTGAGTCTGAACGAAGCCAGCACCCATGTTCCCTACACGCTTGGGCGGCTGTTTGCCGTGTATGAGGCAGTGCAGGAGGCGGCCAATCCCGGCATCAACGCCACGATCAAGGACAAGTATTTTAACGCCGCAGCCGCGACCCCGGCGGTCATTTTCCCGATTCTCGACAAGCTGGCGCAAAAGCATCTGAGAAAGCTGTCCGTCGGCCAGCGGGTCTATTATGACCGGCAGATCGGCGCGCTGAAATGTATCCTTGGCGAGCGCAATCCGGAGCGTCTGGCGCTCCCGGAGCAGGGCTCATTCTATCTTGGCTATTATCATCAGAAGGAATCCCGTTATACAAAAAAGGAGGAAAAGGAAAATGGCTGAACCGATCAAGAACCGCTATGAATTTGTAATTCTGTTTGACGTGGAAAACGGCAACCCCAACGGTGACCCCGACGCGGGCAACATGCCCCGCGTTGACCCGGAAACGGGCTATGGGCTGGTGACGGATGTCTGCCTGAAGCGGAAAATCCGCAATTATGTGGAGACCGTCAAGGACGGTGCGCCCGGCTACCGCATCTATGTAAAAGACGGCGTTCCCCTTAACCGGAGCGACGCCGAGGCCTGCGCGGCAATTGGCGTTGCGCCGGACAAGCTGAAGGCCGCAAAGAAGGACAACGAGAAGCTTGATCTTCTGCTTCGCGATTATATGTGTGAAAACTTTTATGATATTCGCACCTTTGGCGCGGTCATGACGACCTTTGTCAAGGGAAACCTCAACTGCGGGCAGGTGCGCGGGCCTGTGCAGCTCGGCTTTGCCAGAAGCGTAGACCCCATCCTGCCGCAGGAGGTCACCATCACCCGCGTAGCCATCACCACAGAGGCAGACGCTGAGAAAAAGGACACGGAAATGGGCCGGAAATACATTGTCCCCTATGGCCTGTACCGCGCGGAGGGCTATGTTTCGGCAAATCTGGCGCGCAAGACAACAGGCTTTTCCGAAGATGACCTACAGCTTCTCTGGCAGGCAATTCTCAACATGTTTGAGCATGACCACTCTGCCGCGCGGGGCAAGATGGCCGTTCGTGAGCTGATCGTCTTCCGCCATGAAAGTGAGCTTGGAAACGCGCCCGCCCATAAGCTCTTTGAGCTGGTCAAGGCCGAGCGTAAGACGGATGTCGTAACGGCCCGGGCATATTCGGATTATACCGTGACCGTGCTGGAAGAGCAGCTTCCGAACGGTGTTACCTGCCAGCGCATGGGGTAATCTACGACGAGGAGGATTTCCTCCAGCTTTCCGGGCTACAGCATTTTGCCTTCTGCCGCAGGCAATGGGCGCTCATCCACATCGAAAACCAGTGGCTTGAGAATTTTCGCACCATAGACGGCGCGCTGATGCACGAAAAAGCGCACGACCAGCAGCTGGAAGAAAGCCGCCGAGACCTTTTAATCAAGCGCGCCGTCAGCATTCATTCTGCGTCGCTCGGTGTTTCGGGGCAATGCGACGTTCTGGAATACCACCAGAGCGCCGACGGCATTCCCCTTGCCGGCAGGTGCGGGCTCTGGCGGCCGTATCCGGTAGAATACAAGCGCGGCGAGCCAAAGAGCACAGACGCAGACCGATTGCAGCTGTGCGCGCAGGGCATGTGTCTAGAAGAAATGCTCTGCTGTGATATTCCGGAGGGCGCTTTATACTATGGCCAGACGAGAAGGCGCGAACGCGTCACCTTTTCGCAGGAGCTGCGCGAACAGGTAAAGGCGCTTCTTTTGCAGATGCACGAGCTTTTCAAGCGCGGCCACACGCCAAAAGTCAAGCCCACAAAATCCTGTCAGGCCTGCTCTTTAAAGGAGCTGTGTCTGCCAAAGCTTCTGAAAATCCGCTCTGTATCTGCCTATCTCAAGGCCAGCATGGAGGAACAATCATGAAGCAGCTGCTCAACACACTCTTTGTCACCTCAGAGGACGTTTATCTGTCTTTGGAGGGGGAGAATGTTCTGGCCAACAAAGCCCAGCAGGTTGTTGCCCGCTATCCCCTGCACACGCTGCAAAGCATTGTGAGCTTTTCCTATTCCGGCGCTTCTCCTGCGCTGATGGGCGCGTGCGCGTCGCGCGGAATCGGGCTTGCCTTCTGCACGCCGAGGGGGCGCTTTCTCGCGCGGGTCTGCGGCGAGTCCAGCGGCAATGTACTTCTTCGGCGCGCGCAATATCGCCTTTCTGACGATCCGCAGCAAAGCTGCCTGCTTGCCAGAACCATGATCTTCGGAAAGCTCAGCAACTGCGCTGCAAGCCTGCAACGCACTCTGCGCGATCACGCGCCAAGAGTTGCCGGGTGCGGTCTGGAAGCATCGGTTCAGCGCCTGAAAGCGCTGCTGCCGCCCGTTCTGGAAGCGGCAGACCTGGACGCGCTTCGCGGTCTGGAAGGAGTCGGCGCGGCAGAATATTTTGGTGCTTTCGATCATCTGCTGCTCCACCGCAAAGAAGATTTCTTCTTTCATGGCCGCAGCCGCCGGCCGCCGCTCGACCGCGTCAATGCGATGCTCTCATTTGCCTACACGCTTCTGGCGCATGACTGCGCCAGCGCGCTGGAAAGCGTCGGCCTTGACTCCTACGTTGGCTTTCTTCACCGCGACCGCCCCGGAAGGCGCTCTCTGGCACTGGATCTGATGGAAGAGCTGCGGCCATGTATGGCAGACCGCTTTGTGCTGACGCTTGTCAATAACCGCATGATCAAAGCAGATGACTTTCAGCTGCAAGACAGCGGCGCTGTTTTTCTGACGGATGAGAGCCGCAAAAAATTTCTTCAAGTCTGGCAGGAGCGCAAGCGCGACACACTGACCCACCCATATCTTGGCGAATCGATGCGCTGGGGCATGATTCCTTATGTGCAGGCGCTGCTGCTGGCGCGGTATCTTCGCGGAGATCTGGACGCCTATCCGCCGTTTTTATGGAAGTGAGGAAACGCCTGTGATGGTTCTCATCACCTATGATGTCAATACGGAGGACGCCAAAGGCCGCAGGCGGCTGCGGCAGATCGCAAAGCAATGCGTCAACTATGGCCAGCGGGTACAGAACTCTGTTTTTGAATGTGTACTCGACGCAGCGCAATGCAAAGCGCTTCAACATAAGCTGCTGCAAATCATCGACCCGGACAAGGACAGCCTTCGGTTTTATTATCTGGGAAACCACTATCAGACAAAGATCGAGCACTTCGGAAGCCGGGAAACCTATGACCCCGAAGGGCTTCTGATGGTCTAGCGCGAAGGTAAAGTGAACAGCGTTTTCCCGCTACCTTCGCGCTGAATTTTCGGGAAGAAATGTTCCTGTTTTCGCTTTTTCGCACATTTTAAATGCAGGAACATCCAATTCCCGCAAAACATTTTGTTACTTCTCGCCAAAGATGTATGATTTTTTTGTGCATCTTTGCTGTCGCTCCCCGCATGGGGAGCGTGGATTGAAATGAAGATGATGCGTTTTTTGAAGATGGGGTATCGGGGTCGCTCCCCGCATGGGGAGCGTGGATTGAAATATCATGCTTAATGGTGTAGCTGTTCCAGTAGCCGGTCGCTCCCCGCATGGGGAGCGTGGATTGAAATAACAATCCGAAGGGAGGTAAAACCATGGCGTACAGTCGCTCCCCGCATGGGGAGCGTGGATTGAAATCTCTGGATGGCGAACGCCTTAAAATCCTTGTGCCGTCGCTCCCCGCATGGGGAGCGTGGATTGAAATGATGTCGATGTACCTTGCGGCGCGAGCCAGCTGGTCGCTCCCCGCATGGGGAGCGTGGATTGAAATCTCTTGACATTTGCGCCTGAAAATGCTACTAATAGTCGCTCCCCGCATGGGGAGCGTGGATTGAAATCCAGTGCGCTCCGTGCGCTCTGATAGCCGGACAGGTCGCTCCCCGCATGGGGAGCGTGGATTGAAATTTATTTTCCCTCTTCTGCACCAGCTCACCGTTGGTCGCTCCCCACACGGGGAGCGTGGATTGAAATTTAAAGTCTTTATGATCGTCACAGTATCGCTCAGTCGCTCC
>CAZXIW010000074.1:6984-8462 GCA_964640905.1 uncultured Oscillospiraceae bacterium | reverse complement strand
GGATGTGCTTTTCTTTTGGGTTTGGTTCATTGCGACGGACAGATGCATATTGGGTGTTCAGTTGAAAGTCAGGTCGAAGTTTCCACTTTGACTAATTTTTCCAATCTGCTCAGGATACTGCGCCTTGATAGCCATTGCAAGGTAAGGCAAAATATTTTTCTCATTAGAACAGAATGTCACAAGCGAGAGACCGTCTTCGGCAAAAGTATTTCCAGCTTCGTTCTTGTGCTTTGCGTCCAGCAGATCGAGACAATAAAAACTGCACCCCGATGGCTGGTAGTCCTTAGAAAAGTATTTACCGTAGCCGTATTTGTTGTAAATAAATCGCTCAGTTTCAACGTCACTGACCCACAGGCGCAGAAGAATCGTAGAGTGATTGCCTGGGTCAAGATAAACACTGAGGATGCGATAGTGCCTCGGGAGAAAATGCGCAAAATCCTCTGCGATTGCCATCAGCGTTTGCAGCGGCTTCTGCATGGCTTCTTCTGTTTGCTTCCGCTCCTTTTTTAGGCGGTGCGAGAGAAAGACCAGCAAGGCGAAGGAAGCGGCATAAAACAGGTATGGAGGCCGGTAGGGACTCCAGGTTGCCATCAGAAGAACAAACGCAATTGCAAAGCGTGTGAGCGCCCGAAACACACCATCGAAGTAAAATTCTGCCATCCAAATACCTTTGATTGCCATCGCGACAACGCCGTAGGCCAGCGCAACCAGAAGACAGATCACCAGCCCTGTAACGCCGAGCAGCTCGACGATCATATAAAGCGCAAACAGGCCAATGGCCAGATAAAGCCAACCCATCTGAGCATCTCCTCAGCGGTCATAGTGCGCGATGTCGCTGTTGGTTCGGCCGGGCGCTGGCTCATAGCGGTTGCAGCGTTCTTCGTCGGCCTTGACGCTGTAACCGTTGCGGCTGCACTGGAACGAGGTGGAGTAGGCGCAGGTATAGGCCGTGCCAAGCTCACAGTATCTGCAAGAGCCGCATTTTCCGTAATAATCTTTTGCCATGATAAAGTACCTCCTCAAATTTTTCCGGAAAGGGTAAGTCAATTATAGGGTAAATTTTGTCGGAAGTCAACTAATAGATGAAATAGCAACCAATAGAAATCACGCAATGGGTACACTATCAGTAAAAGGATGTGATTCTAATGGTTGAATTAGGGACAAGGCTGCGGCAGCTGCGGCTGGAGCGGGGATGGACACAAAAGCAGGTCGCTGCGCGCATCGGCGGCACGGCCTCCATCGTCTCGGCCTATGAAAACGGCATTCGTCAGCCGTCTTATGAGGCGCTGGTTCGGCTGGCTGGATTATACGCGGTCTCAACTGATTATCTGCTGGGCGTAAGCGGCAAGCGGGGCACGGAGAGTCAGTATCTTGTGAGTCTGGACGGGCTGACGCCCACGAAAATTGCACTCATCACGCAGCTGATCGAGGCACTTAAATAAATACAGGGCGGAGCGTTTGTGCTCCGCCCATTTTGG
>CAZXIW010000074.1:0-6884 GCA_964640905.1 uncultured Oscillospiraceae bacterium | reverse complement strand
GATCGAGGCACTTAAATAAATACAGGGCGGAGCGTTTGTGCTCCGCCCATTTTGGCCGCCGAGATCGACCATCATAAACGTCGGGACACACAGGTCCCGCCCTACGAACGCGCTTCGGGATAGATAATCGCCCGGCGCATTTGATATCGGCAACGATAAACGGCGGGACACATGGGTCCCGCCCTACGAACGTGTTCGGGGTAGATATTGTAGGGCAGGATCTGTGTGCCCTGCCGCCCGGCAAAAGAATCAAAAAAAGCACATCCTGCCTGAAAAAGACGGGATGTGCCTGCTTTTTGAAAAGCGTTTGGGAAGCGGACGGCACGTCAGGACGGCATGGCGTTTGCGGTCGCAAGGAGTTTCTGATTGATGCGAAGCAGAGCGTCCAAGTAGTAGGCACGTTCGGCATCATTCATCGTTTCCTCATCCAGAGCATCCATCTTTTCCATCGTTTCTGTGTACTTCTGTAGGAAGGAGGCATAATCAGCGAGCATGGAAAGCGTGTCATCGGTGGCGTTGAATTTCTGCATGAACTCGCAATAGGAGTCGAAAAAGGCTTCATAGCTGTCTATCGCCTCTTTCAATGATGGGAGCATACCATCGACAAGCGCTTCTGCTTGATCGTCTGGCGAGATGTTTGCAGAGACTTCTGGTTGTGCTTCAGGCTGGGAAATGGGAGTTTCCGCCTCGGGCTGTGTTGCTGGTGTGCTTCTTTCGACTTCTGGTGCAGCTACAGGTGCTTCGAGCGTAGTAGTACTGGCCTCTGTATCCGGTTGAGCAGTCTGCTGCGTTTGCATATCGTCTGATGGGGTATTTGTGGGTTGCGGTGTTTCTTCTTTGGTGGGCATCAGGGCTATGGCTGTGGAGGCTGATTGACTGTCTGCGTCTGCGCCGCAGGCACACAGCATAATGAGCAATCCGACAGCCAGAAACAGTGTGAGCAGCTTCTTCATAGATATTCCTCCGTTTCTATTTTCTGGACAATGGAATTATAAAACACAAAATGACTTGTGTCAATAGCGTGGCGATATTTACACAAGGTTTATGAAAGATATCTTGCCTCATAAAATATTTGTGAGGTGAAGCTGTATGAAAGCAGAGTATAAAGCACTGTATGAAAAGTTCGGCCTGAATGTGGTGTTCTACCGCAAGCGCAGAAGAATGACGCAGCTACAGCTTGCTGAACTGGTTGGCATTGACCGCAGCCATATCAGCGCAATTGAGCTGGGGAATGTGGGCGTATCGTTTGATGTGATATTCAAGCTTTGCGAGGTGCTTGGTATTACGGCAAAGGAATTGTTTGATTTCAGAGACTGATCTATGCCACGCATAGCGGTACGCTGCAAGCTGTTGTTGAAAAACGAAGGAGCTTTGAAAAATAACAGCGGGGATATCCTCTTGGATATCCCCGTTGTTTTGCACCCCTCAATAATCCACGCGCATGAGCGCCAGCCCCTGCGGCGGGGCGGTATAACCGGCAGTCTTGCGGTCGCGCGCGGCAAGGGTTTCCTGCACGCTCTCCGGCGTGCGCTTTCCCTGGCCGACCTCCAGAAGCGTGCCGACCAGAATGCGCACCATGTTCTGCAAAAAGCCCGTGCCGTGGAAGTTAAAATAGAGATAATCCTTCCGGCGGACGATCTCAATGGAGTCGACGATGCGAACCGTCGATTTTTTCATCTGCGGGTTGGCGCAGAAGCTTTTAAAATCGTGCTCGCCCACAAGATACGCGGCCGCTTTCTGCATGGCGGCTACGTCCGGCACATAGTCAAGCGTTGTGACATATTTGCGGTTGAAGACCGGCTTCGTCCTGCCAACGTAGCAGGTGTAGGTATAGAGCTTGCCGACGGCGCGGTAGCGCGCGTGGAAGCGGTCGGCGGCAAATTTCACCTCGTCCACACAGATATCGTCTGGCAGGTAGTGGTTCATGTAATCGCGGATGGCGTCCTCCTGCATATCGGTCTCCAGATAGCAGTTGGCAACCATCGCCCGCGCATGGACGCCTGCATCCGTCCGCCCCGCGCCAATGACGTTGACGGGGGCGTCTGCCATCCGGCTCAGAACGTCTTCGAGCTTGCCCTGAATGGTGCTTTTGCCCGGCTGGCGCTCCCAGCCATAATAACGCGAGCCATCATAGCTGATGGTAAGTTTCAGATTCTTCATACTTCTTCGTTTTCCACATTTCTGGTGCAGCGGCAGGCGGGGTAATTGGAGCAGCCCCAGAATTTCTGCCCCTTCCGGAGGCCTGACTGGCCGGTGCGCAGAACCATCGGTGCATGGCAGCGCGGGCACTGCGGCACTTTGAAGCTGGCCGCGCGCTGGCGGTGCTGCTCACGCGGCTCTGGAGCTTTCAGAAGCTCTGCGTAACGGATGGCCGTACACGAGGCGCGGCGCGCGATCTCAATGGCCAGCATGTCGTAAAGGCGCGAAAGCTCACCCTCATCCATGCCGCCTGCAAGCTTGCGCTGGACATAGACCTCCGGCGCGCAGCCGACCTTTTTATGAAATGCGTCTAAAAAACGCTCGCGGTCACTTTTTGCTTTTCGTTTTGGGTACATACGCCCACCTCCCGATCATACTTCCTTGCTATCAGTATACCATACCGCGAAAAGCTTCGCCACTGGCGCGGCGGAAAAAATTTTTTACGAAACAGGAAAAAACTGCTTGACAAAGCTGTATCAGTGTGTTACTGTATTATCAACGTAATACAGTAACACACAGGAGGTACAACATGCCCTGGGAATTTCAAGACCATCTTCCCATCTATGCCCAGCTGATGGATACGCTCAAGCGGCGCATCGTCACCGGGCGCTATCTTCCGGGCGAAAAGCTTCCGTCGGTGCGTGAGCTTGCCGCCGAGGCCGGCATCAATCCAAACACCGTGCAAAGAGCCTATCAGGAGCTTGAGCGCGAGGGGCTGATCTATACCCAGCGCGCGACCGGGAAATATGTCACCGAACAGAAAAATGATCTGCACCAGGCAAGAGACGAGCTTGCGCGCCAGCAGATGCAGGATTTTCTGCTCAGCATGCAGTCGCTTGGCTACAGCGTCGGCGACGTGATCGTTCTGCTGCAAAGCTTTCAGGAAAATGAGGAGGGAACTAAGAATGCCAGTTCTGGAATGTAAAAATTTAACGAAGCGCTACGGCGCAAACCCCGCGTTGAGTAGCGTAGACCTCGCAGTAGAGCCGGGGCGGATCGTGGGGCTTCTTGGCCCCAACGGCAGCGGCAAGACAACGCTCATTAAGCTCGCCGCCGGGCTGCTTCAGCCGACGGAAGGCGAAATTATGATCGATGGCAGCGCGCCGTCGCCCAAAACAAACGCTGTTTTATCCTATCTTCCCGAGCGCATCGCGCTGAGCGAGTGGATGAAGGTGCGCCAGACGCTTGATTTCTATCAGGACTTCTACAGAGATTTTGACCGCCAGCTGGCTGAGACCATGCTCTCCCAGCTTTCCATCGCCCCCGACAAAGCGCTCAAGCAGCTTTCCAAGGGCACGAAGGAAAAGGTTCAGCTCATTCTTACCATGAGCCGCCGCGCGAAGCTTTATCTTCTCGACGAGCCGATTGGCGGCGTTGACCCCGCGACAAGAGACTATATCCTGCACACCATCATCTCCAACTATAACCCCGAGGCCGCTGTTATCATCAGCACGCATCTCATTGGCGATGTCGAGCAGGTTCTGGACGAAGTGATCTTCCTCAATCAGGGCAAAATTGCCCTGCACGATTCGTGCGACCGCATCCGCGAGGCACAGGGAAGATCGGTTGACCAATTATTCCGGGAGGTATTCAAATGCTGGGAAAACTGATGAAATATGAGCTGCGGGCAACAAGCCGCACGATGGGCCCGCTTCTGATTCTGATGCTTGCGCTGGGGCTGTTTGTCCGCTGGACAACGCAGGCCGTCAACCGCTTCCACACGGATTTTTTTGAGATCGTAAATGCGCTTCTGATTTTTGCCTTTGTTGTGGCGCTGATCGGCACGGCGGTATTCAGTGTCGTTTTGATGGTGATGCGCTTTCAGAAGAACCTCATGACGGACGAAGGCTATCTCATGTTTACGCTTCCGGTAAGTGTTCACCAGCTTCTGTGGGCAAAGCTTTTCACTTCGCTGATCTGGTTTCTGGCCGTCATTGCAACAGACGCCCTGTCTCTTTTCGCCCTTGTCTATGAAAATGGCATGTTCGAGGAATTTTTCCGGATGCTTGGCGAGGTCGCGGTGAAGCTCGATTCCTATTACACCATCAACGGTACGCTCTTTGTGCTTGAGGCGCTGGCAATGGTGCTTGCAGCAATGATCTCGGCCTGCCTGATGTTCTATGCGCCCATTTCCATCGGCCACAGCTTTGCAAACCGCAAGGTGCTGTTATCTGTTGTATTCTACTTCGTCATCCAGACGGTCTTGCAGACCCTCTCGGTGATTGCCATGACGTTCCTGCAAAACTTTGAGTCCCCGGTGCTCACGGCAATGGCCGCCGAAAACACCATGCATGCCACGGTAATTCTGGCGCACATTGTGCTGCTTGGCCTGCTGGCAGCAAGCCTTCTTGTCGCCGCGAGCCTTTATTTCCTGACGGCGCATATGCTGAAAAAACGCCTGAATCTGCAATAAAAATCTGGGAAGCACGCAAGTGCTTCCCAGTTTTTTTTACTTCAGGTTTTTTATTTTCGGCTCGTTCCGGCCTGCTCGATGCTCCACTTGAAGCTACCAAGATCATAGCCGCGTGGGATATAAAAGCGCTTGACGCGCATGGGGTCATCCGACGTGTTGTAAAGCTGGCCGTTCATGAGAAGGCCGTAATCATAATATCGCCCCGCGACCTCAATCGACAGCTCGCTCCGCGTCCCCTCCGGGTAGCAGACGACGTAGGGGATGTGGCCTGTCAGGGCGGCAAGATAGTTTTGGCTCTCCTGCATCTCATAGATGAGAGTTTCTTCATCCATCGTGCTGAGGTTTCCGTGGGAGTAGGTGTGGCTCTGGATGGAGACAAGCCCCGACCGCGCCAGCTCCTGCACCTGCGCGGCGGTCATCTTGTGCTCGGCGCCAATGTATTTTGGTATGACAAAGATGGTTGCCTTGGCGTTGTATTTTTGAAGGAGCGGGAAAAGCTCGGTGTAATTGTCATCATAGCCGTCGTCAAAGGTCAAAATGACGGGCTTTTCATAGTCTTCCAGATGCGAGAGGTCTGAAAACCAGATTGTCTCATAGCCGTTTTCCTGCAAGTATAAAAGCTCCTCTTCCATCGTCTGAGGGCTTACAAAAAGGTCGCGGTAGCCCCAGACATCATCGCTCACGGCGTGATACATGAGAACGGGCACGTTGACATTTTCCGTCGGCGCGCTGTGCGCGGCGGTCTTTGCAAGATAGGGCGTGCCGTCTTCGGCCGTTCCTGTGACAAAGCCAAAGCGTGCGGCTGCTTCCAAAAGCGGCACGTAGGCCGCGCCCTCCTGCAAAAAGCCCTCGCCTGCGTCCAGTTCGTCTGCCCGCGCGACCGGGAAGCTCTCGCTGGTGGTATGGGTGAGCGTGATGTGAGACGCGTCAAAGAACGCGTGAAGCCCCGCTGCCCCGGCCAGCGCTTCGGCATCGACATAGAGCATGTCGCCGTCTGCGCGTGTCGGTGTGCGCGCGCCAAAGAGCAAAACCTCCTGCCCGGCAGGAAGCGGCGCAGGCTCAGGCTCTGGCGCAGGCTCTGGCGCAGGCTCTGGCACAGGCTCTGGGGCGGGCGTTTTTGGGGACGCGGCAGAAGCCGCCTCCGGTGTGGGCGGCAAAGAAGCCTCCTGCGGTACGGGCTTACCGCACCCGGCGAGCAAAAGCAGCGCCGCAAAGAGCGCGGCGGCTCGGATACGGGGGATTTCTGGCATAAAAAAGCCTCCTTTTCTGCGCGGCGCAAAGCGCCTGTCAGATGGAATGCGCCGGGCTCTGCATGGCAAGCTGCCTGGCGGCGTAGAGATAGGCCTGCTTGTAGTCGCCAAGCTCCCGGCAGCAGACCTCCAGCGCCTGATACAGCTCCCGCTGCAGGACCGGCGAAAGCGCCAGCGCCTCGGCCTGATGCAGATACAGTGCCGCGTTTTCGTATTCCTCGCGCTGCGCGGCGATTTTTCCGCGCAGGATCAGATACTCCGCCCGGTTTTCCTCCGGAAGCTCAATGATCGACCAAATCTCGCGCTCGGCGGCCTGAATGTGCGCCTGTTGCAGGTGGTACTGCGCCATGGTCAGATGATAGCGCACAGCCGGCTGCCAGGCAAGATACTGCGCACGGTACTGCTCGACGGCTGCATCAGCCTGCCCGGTCTGCATCGCGCAGCGCGCCAGCACGGCCAGCGCCTGCGTCTGCACCTGGCTGAGATGGTAAAGACTCTGCTCGTTCCAGGAAAGCGCCTTCTGCGCAAGCGCCTGCGCGCGGGCGGTCTGCTCCTGCTCGAAAAGCTGCCCGGCCAGCCGCGCCGCAGCCAGCGCGCACAAAATAAGCGCCTCGTCGCCCTCCGGCGGCGCATCTGCACCAAAGAGCGCCAGGCAGCCCTCGTCATCCGCTGCCTCATAAAGTGCCTTCGCCTTGCGCATGCGCGAAAGCGCCGCGTCGGTCTGCTCGTCAGACAGAAGCCAGCCCACGCTGACACCCAGCACACCCGCCAGATGCTCAAGCGTGCGCATGGAGGGGGAGGCCAGGTCGTTTTCAAGCTGCGAGAGCATGTTGCGCGTGATGCAGCCCTCTGCGACCTGCGCCTGGCTCAGACCGCGCGCCTGCCTGGTCTGGCGCAGCTTCTGCCCCAGCGTCATGGCGTCCACCTCCGTAAAGCTGATTTACCGCTATTATAGCGGATTTTTTTGCCTTCTGCAACAAAAAGCTTCCCGCCCGGTTAGGGGCGGGAAGCGGTAAAGCGGC
>CAZXIW010000073.1:0-8839 GCA_964640905.1 uncultured Oscillospiraceae bacterium | reverse complement strand
AGGATGTTGCCGGGGCGATCTGCCCGAACAGATACAAAAACTTATCCGAGGTCATGACCTCCTGATAGCACCCGAACCAGAGAACGACCGCCGACAGGGAGCAGGCCGTCACAAAGCCATACACAATGGCCTCCAGTGTGATCCACTGATTCAGAAACAGCCACAGCATCGTAACGCCCCGGTGACTGACCAGAGGATTTCCGATGCAGATGATGACAAACATCGGCGCGACAAAGCGAAGCGTCTTTGCAAAGGCTTTTCCGCCGCGCAGGGAAAGATTGAACAGAATGCTTCCCAGCAGCGACAGAAGAACTGTTATGATGTTCGGGCAGAGCAGTGTCAGCACCAGCACACAGACAAAATAGCAAAAGCTGACCAGCGGATGAAGGGTGCCAAAAAAGCGCTGCCGCTCAGTCATGATTTTCCTTCCACTCCTTGCCGTAGCCATACGGGTCACCGTTTTCAAGGTCACAGCCCAGATCGCAGGTGTAGTTCCACTCGATCACATCGCCCGCCTGCAAATAGTACACGCCACAGCCGTAGTTGGGATACCAGTCATTGACGCAGTACATCCAGCCGGACCAGCGGCCGCCGTCAAACTCATAGAGGTTGTTGATGCCCTGCACATAGATGCTGCTGGCCACGCCCTCATACTCCATGTGGAGCTTATATTTATCCCGCGCCTGACAAAGCACGTCAAACACGGTATCGCCTTCTTCGATTTCAAACTCCGTTACATCCAGAATGCAGCCGGAGGCCGGAACAATGCCTGCCCACTTGCTTTCCAGATGCATCCCATTGTTGACCGCCGTATCGCAGCGGATGGTCAGCGTCACGGTATCACCCTTGGGCGCGGCTTCCTCCGGGGACTCCTCCTGCTGGGGCTTTTTTTCTTCCTCAGGGGTCTTCTCCTGCTCGTCGGATTTTTCCTCCGACTCGTCTTTTTTGTTCGTGGGCTTTTTATTTGAGTCTGTGGGCTTTTTGCCGCTTTCGGGTTCTTCCCCGGCTTCCGCTTCCTCAGAAGCTACCGCCTCCTGCTCCTTCAGCTTTTCCGTACCCTTTTGATACAATTCCGCCACAGAGTCCGGCTTGTCCTCGCTCATTTCCTCAACCTCAGTCGAGCCAAAGCTGAACGCCCGCTTGAGCCATGCATACCACGGCTCATCCGCTTCTTCCTCGCTGGCAGCTTCATTGCCAGTGGACACATAATCCAAATCCAGCAGTCCGTCACTTCCGCTTACCGTTTCCTTAGACGAACAGGCAGTGAGCAAAAGCGTCAGCAGCAAAAGCAGGCTGATAATTCTGGTTATTTTCCGTATTTTCATAGTTCTCTCCTTATTTTTGGTCTGGTTTGGCCGCGTTCTGCTCCTGCTTTTTTCGCGCAGCGCGCTCCTTGTTGGCGCGTTTGCGCTCCAGCTTTTCTCGCCTGTCAAGCTCCGTCTGCAAAGCAAGTTCATCTTGAAACAGTTTCGTTTTCTCCGGCCAGGGTGTTGCACGATCGATCTGCGCACCATTTCGGACACCGATGCTCAAAAGAGCCTTCTCCCATGCCCCAAAACGCATCTCAATATAATCCCCGCCGATGATCTCCGTACGTGCAGGCGGATGCCCCAACTCATGCTGGCACTGCTTGAGATACATCGTGAGCGCAAACAGACGGTCATTCTGGTGTTCCAGAATAAACTCCACGTTCTTCCGTGTGATTGCACGATGCGCCCTTTCGCGCAAAATGCGCTTATGTGCTTCCTCCATCGCTTTGGTCGGGTGCTGTGGACTCAACTTTCTTCGCCTCCGTAGACTCCATCTGGCTCAGAATTTCCTGTACGATCTTCCGGTTTTCAAACTTCGGCGCTGCCTTTGCAGATGCAACAGAGCCAGAATAAAAACTCCGAAGCGCTCTTTCCCACGTTCCAAAGCGATACTCCAGCAAATCTCCGCCAATCACTTCTGATTTTGCCGGTACGTGCCCCAGATCTTCCATACACTGCTTCAGATAGGCCGTCAGTTCTGGCAACGTGTCATTCTGATGCTCGAGGATGAAGTTAATATTTTTGCATGCAAGCTTCCGCCCAATGGCGTGCATCAGCCGGGTATGCTCCTGTTTTTTCTGTTCGTCATTTGTCATATCACGCACTTCTCCTATCATACTTTTTTGCGCAGGCAGACTTCCCCCATCAAATAATGGTAAAAAATGTCTGTCCGGGCATAAAAATAGCGTCAATCTGTTTTTATGTTGAAAAACAAATCGACGCCCGACTTTGAGTACGATAGATTCATCGTGCTACCACTCAACATCACCCTTCTGCACGCACAAAAAGCAAGATAGACTTTCATGCAGATTGAAGACAGCAATTCTTCTGGCTTGGACTATGGATGTCAAACATCCGCGCTCGATTTCCTACCTTCTCACAGGGGTTGGTTACCCTGCAATGGCTGCCTTTCGGCCACACAGTCTGTAAAAACGCGCTGTCTTACGCGAAATTACAAAGCTGTTTCAGAACCAAGCTCATCCTCACAGCTCCGGGCGAGCGGGTGGTGCACAAATCCGTGCATTTCCTTCCTTTTTCATCACAGGCTCAGTGCGTTTCCGGCTGCGACCTGTGATTACACGTCTTCGGATGAACAAATATGTAATTGTAAGTTGTAAGATATGCAACTGTACGTCCATACGGTTTCCATGCAAACCGCCATGCTTTGCACAGTTGTCTTCGTAAAGTGCTTCAACTTTACGAAACGGCAAGAAAACCTATATATTCGGTTTCTAGGACTAATTATACATCTATATATGGAAAAGTCAATAAAAATCGATTCGTAATGAACGTTATTTTCTCCCAAAGGGTTGGAAAAAGTGATTATGTGAACCTGTGTCATTCGATTCAAATTAAAGGATGGTTTATTAGCCGTCAAAACTGTGGTCGAGGAGGTTTTTCATTTGGCAAGGCGCGGCGAAAACATCTATAAACGCAAGGACGGGCGCTGGGAAGGACGTTATATTGCTGCACGCCATCCGAATGGGCGGGCAAAATATGTATCGGTCTATGGAAAAAGCTATACCATCGTCAGGCAGAAACTCCTTGCTGCAAAGGCTGGCCTTACGCCAAAGGCAGGCGTATGCTGCATGTTGACGGTAAACGAACTTTTCTCGCAATATCTGGCACAGGCGCAGATCAAGGCGTCCACACAGGAGCGATACCAGTTTATGCTCAAACGCCACATTCTTCCGCGTCTTGGTGAGATCGCAGTATCCAGCCTGACGGCAAATGAGCTTTCTGAGCTTCTCGTCTGGCTGAGAAAGCATGGAAGGCTCAATGGTAAGGGCGGCTTATCTTCTAAGACCGTCCGTGATCTGGCTGTCCTGATCAAATCTGCACTGCGCTTTGCAGAGCGGGAGTATCATTGCGTTTGTGAGGCTCTGAATGTTCCACTCCCTGCCTGTACGCAAAAGCACGTCGAAGTCTTTTCTACTACAGAGATCGCCGCACTGGGGAAAGCCTTGCTGCCGTCAAAGGCATTAAGTGCCAGTGTCATGCTGGCGCTGTATGCAGGGCTTCGGATCGGGGAGGTCTGCGCTTTACGGGTGGCAGACCTTGATTTTCTCTCTGAGACCATCCGTATTTGCCACTCTGTACAGCGCTTCAGCAGCAATGGGAAGTCAAGGCTTTGTCTGCAAAGCCCAAAAAGTGAGCATTCTGTCCGTGTTGTGCCGATGCACACAGCATTGCTTCCAGTTTTAAAGCAGCTTTCTGCGAAGCTGCCGAAGGACGCCTATCTTCTGACCGGACGGACAGACCACCCGATGGAGCCGCGCACCTGTCAATACCAATTTGCTGCGCTTTTAAAACGCTGTGGGATACGTCGCCGTGGATATCATACCCTGCGGCATACGTTTGCCACGCGCTGTATCGAAATGGGCGCGGATGCCAAAAGTCTGAGTGAGATTCTCGGACATGCAGACATTAAAACAACGCTGAAACTTTATGTGCATCCATCCATGGAACGCAAGCGCCAGTGTGTCCAGCAGCTTGACTTTTTAAAGCTGGGGGCATAAACTGTCCCATATTCATAACGGCGCAGATCCTTCTGCGTCCGGTATATTCTCTGTGTTTTTTTCAATACGAGAAGTCAGTCTTGCAAGAGCTGACTTCTCTTTTTTTGCGCTTTCACCGTCAAAAACATGGTCAGACATCCGATGAACGCCTGCATTTTCAAGGTGTTTGCATGTCATTATCATAAAGTGAGAACACTTTACGAAATTTTTTATAAAACAAAACAGCATTCGCAGCGCACAGCGCTCGCAAATGCCGATTCACCGGCAGGTGCTCCCTGTCGGTAAAAGCAGATCGTTGACGAGGCGCTGCTTTGCTTCCATGTTCAGGCGCGTGTCTGGCTAAGCTCCCGCAGTTGGAGCATCACAGTGACCGGTTCGTGGGGACTCTCACCCCATTCCGCTTTGATCTCGCTCCCTTTAGAAGCAAGAACCTGAACAATGATTTTTCTTTTATTTTACAGCATTTTTCCTAAAAATGCACGAACTATTTTGCGCCGGAATGATCCTTATGAAACACTTCTTCCTCTGAATTGATCCTTCGCTAAAGTTTGCCCTTCAAGGTGTGCCACACTGTCGCGTCCCTCATGACAGCAAAATTGCGGACGTTCCCCCTGGCGGGGAACGTCCGCGCTGCTATTTGTCCTCGGTTATCACATACAGGTTGGAGGTGCGGCTGCCGTTTTCTCGGTAACGCTGTTGGCGTTCAATATACCCGGCGTGTTCCAGATCATTCAGCGCCCGCTGCACCGTTCGGGGTGACAGCTTCAGATCCTTTGCAATGGTCTTGACGCCCGGCCAGCAGCTTCCGCCGCCTGCTCGGTCGCGGAGGTACATATAGACAGTTCTGGCGCGGTGCGGCAACTCCGTGTCGGCGTAGATCGAACCAAAGAAGCTCATCCGCCGTAGCTGCTCATATAATCGCCGCGCTTTCCCATACGCTCCGGCACTAGCGGCACGGCAAGGTTTTTCCGAATGCTCAGCAGCAATTCCTCCTTTCCGGCGTAGTAAATTTCGCGGTTCACGCGCTCTGGCACCTGATAAGGTTCTTTAAAGGAAATGCCCCACTTAAAATATAATTGCAGCTTTGTCCGCATGGGATGTGTGCCGGTTTTCATGACGATGAAATCGCCCTTTGGCAAATTCTTTAATTCATCCGGCGACAGGAGCGCACGCTCTGCCATCTGTAAACTACGGCTGGTGTCCTTTCCTTTGCTGATCGAGCCGGTCAGAACCGTCCTTGTGCCGAGTGCGCCGGATAGGGTTTCCGCCGTCTTGCTGTTGGGCGCAAAGCCGCCGAAAATCGTGTCCTGACAGTTATCGCCTATGATCTCCGCGCCCTCTTTGCCGTAGTTTTTCTCCAACTGCGCGAGACTCTGGATGATCGGCACAAGGGTCAGCTTTCTGGAGCGGCCAGCAGAGAACAGCGGCAGAATATCAAAAGGCGGCATCGTCCCAAGCTCATCGCAGTAGAACACCACGCGGTTCGGCAGCTTGCCGCTGTTTTCATCAGCCACGGAAAAGAGTTCCCGCGACAGGTTCTGGATCATCAGACCTGCCATGAAATTCTTCGTGGAATCTTCTTCGGGCAGCACCAGAAAGATGGCAGACTTCTCAGCAGCAAAGTGTTCCGCGTCAATGGCACTGTCAAAGCAAAGTACCTGTTCCAGCTCTGAGTCCAGAAAGGCATTGAGTCGGGACAGCACCGTTGACATGACGGACGCCATGCCCTGTTCAGAGGTATTGAGCGCTGCGCCTGCAAACCACCGTGCCTTATGAGTCAGCGGCAGGCTGTCCATCAGGACTTGAAAGCCGTTCTTTTTGGTATTGCCCACCGGTGCGAGAAGCTCCTGCACCAGCTTGAACACCGATACAATGTGCCGCTTTTCATGGCCTGCGGCATCTGGCGGTACATACTCGGCAAGCAGCAGAATGACCGATGTGAGAAGCCCCTCAGCGGCATCATAGAAGTAGGCGTTCTGGCCTCTGTCCTGTTCGTCGCCGCCGGGGTTGACGATGGTTTTGGCGAGGATCTTGGCGTACTTCTCTGCCTTGGCACGGGCTGCCAGATTGTCCGGCTGCTCTGCGGCCATGTCCATGTATCGGTTGATGAGAGTCAGCAGATTGTTCCCGTCCGAGCGCGTCGGATTGCGAAGATCGACCACCGCCACATGGTAGCCGTAGTATTTCTGTGCAATCCTACCGTAATTCCGGGCAAGGTCACCCTTTGTATCCAGTGCCAGAAAGCTCATGCCGCTGGCGCAGGCAAACTCCAGATTGGGATACAGAAAGAATGCCGTCTTGCCTACGCCGGACGCGCCGATCATCAGGCAGTGAACATCATCGTAGTCTACTAAAGCGTCGATCTGTTTGCCGCGCTGGGTGCTGCCAAGAATCAGCCCCTGCACCGTTGGACGTTTCTCTCCTTTGCGCCACGCAGGAACGTCAAAGGGAACACGGACGTAAGTCTTTCGTAGCTCCTGCGCCGTTGCCCAGCGCGCCGTTCCATGCTGGCCGTCGCCCACGGTCTTTGACTTGATGCCGTTGAGGGAATTGTTGTTGCTGAGAACGGCAAACAGAATGATCATCAGGATGACGCCCGCTCCAACCGCAAAGAGTGGAATTAGAGATACATTCGCAGTTCAGCGACCTCCTTCTGCGAAGCGCATAAGTCCTCATTCCAGTCCTTGCCTTCCGGAAGCAAGCGTTCATAGGCAACATCCTGCTGATAAAGCAGCTCTGCCATACGCTCACTGGCTGCGTGGCCCGCCTTGTCATTGTCCAGACAGAGATAGACGATTTCCGTATCCGGCGTCAGCATTTGCAGCATCGCCTGCGGTGATGTGCCGCAACAGGCAACGTAGCTGTGGCTCTGCCAGCCGTCCGGATGTAAAGAGATATACGAAAGCAAATCGATGGGAGCCTCAAACACAAAGAGGCTCCCATCGGTGCCGATATGGTGAAAGCTGTAGCGCGGATCGCTGCCCTCGGCGTTGATGCGAAAGGGATTTCCAAAGCTGTTGGTGCTTCTCAGATGGGCGTGGCGTGGACAACCGCCCTCATCTGTGCCAAGGAATACAGCGTTGTGATGCGCCGCATCCTCATAAATCAGCTTCTTCCGTGCGAAGGTTGAAAGCACATCCGCATCCAGTCCGCGTGTCTGGACTAAGTATGCAAACACACGGCGCATATTGCCGTTTGGCGCTGGTGGCATAAATTGTTTTTGCGGTGCAGCTTCCACCTTCTTTGCCTGCGGATATGCCATCTCCGCACCTTCGCCTAAGAGCATGGTCACAGCTTCCGGATAGCTTTTGCCGTAAAACTTCTGCACAAAGCTGACCGCACGGCCACCGGTCTGCGTGGCATGGTCAAACCATTCGCAGCCATTCACCGTGACGCTGTGGTCGCTGGCAAGCCGCTTTTCCCTGCCAGACTTGATGAGCTTTTCACCTTGCCGAAGCAGAAATTCTTCCAAGTCAACAGACGCGGCACGTTCTTTTTG
Source organism: uncultured Oscillospiraceae bacterium (assembly GCA_964640905.1). Classification (GTDB taxonomy): domain Bacteria; phylum Bacillota; class Clostridia; order Oscillospirales; family Oscillospiraceae; genus CAG-170. Next base: position 1,292 of record CAZXIW010000073.1, on the reverse strand, counting down.
TTCTGGGGTAAAGTTTATAAATTCGCTGATTTTATCACCACTTTCTGTAGTTGCAAAGCGTTTTGTTTTGGGGTATACTTGAAATATACCAAGGAGGGATAGCTATGTCTGAACCTGAAATTTCAGCAGCCACGAATCAGGATTTCCTGAAAAATGTTTCCGATGTTTTAGCCGCGGCAAGGAAAAATGCGAAAACCGCAGTCAATCTCTCCATGGTCTATGCCTATTATGAAACCGGTAGAATGATTGTCGAAGAAGAACAGCATGGTCAAAATCGTGCAGCTTATGGCAAGCAGATTTTGACCGAACTGTCTGCCTATTTGACAGCCGTCCACGGAAAAGGCTTTTCCGTGGGCAATCTGAAAAACATCCGGCAGTTTTACAAGGTCTATTCTACCGACCGGATTGGCGAAACAGTGTTTAGCCAATTTGAAAATCTCCCGGCCGTCACCACCGGAAGAAAATTTTATCTGAGCTGGTCGCACTACCTGAAGCTCATGCGGATCTCCAATGTTGACGAGCGGCATTTTTACGAAATTGAGTCCGTAAAGAACGATTGGAGTCTCAGCGAACTGAAACGCCAGTATGACACCTCGCTCTATGAACGACTGGCACTCAGCACAGATAAAAATCAAGTCTACAGACTCGCATTGGAAGGGCAGACTGTTGAAACGCCAAAAGATGCCGTCAAAGACCCATATGTTCTTGAATTTCTGGGCTTAAAAGAACTGCCTGAATATTCCGAAAGTGAACTGGAAAGCCGCATCATTGACCATCTGCAACAGTTCTTACTGGAGCTTGGCACTGGTTTCGCATTCATTGGTCGGCAGGTGCGCTTTACGTTTGATGAAGAACATTTTATGGTCGATCTGGTTTTCTACAATCGGTTGCTGCGCTGCTTTGTTCTGTTCGATTTGAAAATCGGAGAGCTGAAGCATCAGGACATCGGCCAAATGCAGATGTATGTCCACTATTATGACCGCAAAGTGAAGCTGTCTGACGAAAACCCGACCATCGGTATCATCCTCTGCAAAGACAAAAACAATGCTGTGGTGGAAATGACATTGCCAGAAAACAACGCGCAAATTTTCGCCAGCAAATACGAAACTGTCCTTCCACGCAAAGAAGATCTACAAAAGCTGCTGGAAGAACAGCAGGGACAATTTTAAAAGCAGACTCCAAACACGGAGTCTGCTTTTACTGTATGCTCTGCCCATAATTCTGCATTTCCTCATGATCATCCTGCTTGTGTCCCATTGCCAGCCGCTTTTGCAACAGCTTTTTCCGGCGCT
>CAZXIW010000072.1:0-8905 GCA_964640905.1 uncultured Oscillospiraceae bacterium | reverse complement strand
AGAGAAATGTAGGTCTCCGTAAGGAAGTTTCCGCTTCCGCAGGCTGGGTCAAGGAAGATCAGTCCCGCGCAGCGGGACTGGAAATTGCGCAATTTCCTATCTCTGGTCTTTTCAATCTGAATCGCCTTGATCTCCTCCAGCTCGGCGCGCAGCTCGTCCAGAAACAGCGGGTCAATGACCTTGTGAATATTCTCGATGCTGGTGTAGTGCATCCCGCCGGAGCGCCGGGTCTCGGGGTTCAGGGTGCTTTCAAAGACCGCGCCGAAAATCGTGGGCGAAATGGCCGACCAGTCAAAATTCTCGCTGGCGCGGGTCAGCAGCAGGTCGATGATGGCGTCGCCAAGACGCGGGATTTCAATTTTTTCGTCGGCGAACAGGCCACCGTTGACATAGGGAAAGGCCGCCAGATCTTCGTCCAGATAGGCGTCGCGCTCGTCCGGCTTCTGGTCGAGAACCTGAAAGAGATTGATGAGCGCGCGGCGGTCTTCGGCGCGGTGGGCTTGCAGATAGTCGTGGAACATCCCGCGTGTACCAAAGATGCCCGCGTCCTCGGCGTACAGGCAGAAAACCAGCCGGACGCACAGCGCGTTGAGACTTTTCAGCGTCTCCGGGTCGCTGGGGTCTTTATACTGCTTTAAGAGCGCGTCATACAAAACGCCCACCAGCTCACCGGCTTTCAGCGAGACCTCCATCTCCTTTTGGATGTGGCTGTCTCCGGTATCCACCAGGAAATTCAAACGGTTGTATTCTTTCTCTAGATTGGCCAGCAGCAAAACTTCCGGCGTATCGTTTGGACGATTCATATCGTGAATGTGAAATTCCTTGAAGTTGCATACCACAATCCAGCGGGGATTTTGGTCATGCGGCAGATAGGCCGCATAACGCCGCGCCTGACCAAATGGGGTCAGCATAGAGCCATCAGACTGCTTATAGCCCTTTTTTAGATCAACGTCCTGTCCCTTTTGCTCAATCAAGACGCGGGTATTGGCAATATAGCCGTCAATAAAACTGGTATGATCCAGTTTTACAGGCACTTCAAATGCAACCGCGTTTTCCGGGTCAGCTACGCCGTACACCTTGCGTAAAAGCTCAATCCAGAAACGCTGGGTCTCCTGTTTTTCATCGCCCCGACCTACCCAGTCGGCGGCGAATTGCTTTGCGGCCGCTCTGCGTTCTGCATCTGTCATGGTGTTGCCCTCCGTTTGGAGTTTTTTATTATTTCATCATAATTATAGCATAATTTTACTGTTCCCGCAATCCGGGCTGAATCCTCCGCCATACGCGGGTCTGAATACGCAAAAATGATTGGACACAAGTTCTAAAACAATTTTTTAACTGTAAGGCTCTGCGTACCGGAAAATCCAGCACTCGGGACAAACCGGCCGGCTGTTGTAACACCGGAAACGCGCGTCCTGAGCCAGGAGAAAATGCAGATTTTCATGGAAGAGGTTATGCGTGAAACGCAGCGTGTGGCGATTCTGACCACGCTTTTTATTGGCTTCCGCGTTGGTGAGGTTCTGGCGCTCAAAATAGAAGACCTTGATCTGGAACGTCAGACACTGACCGTCAGAAAAAACCTGACCCGCGTAAAAACCGCAGCAATTTCGCCGGACAACCCTAATATTGAGATTCTGAACTACGACCTCAAAAGCGGACGCATCTGATCGTGCAAAATACGCCGAAAACAAGCTCCTTGCACCGCGAAATTGCGATTTCAGACACGTTGTGTGAACTGCTGCTTCGGCATATTTTGCTATGCAAAAGCATAGCAAAATATGAAATGCGCCATTTTCTCTCCCCAATGGGGCAACCGAAAATGATGCGCGAAAACTTCATGCGCGATACTTTTGCCGCATTTCGTGGTGTGCCGCAGCGCATGAAGTTTTATGCTGGCAAATTCAAGCTGACCAAATCCCGATGGGCTGCTGTTTCCATCAAAGGCAGGAACACACCTCGCCCCCAAGAGCTTTGAACTGCGGTTGGCGGCGCTATCCAAGCGCTTCGAAATTCGCAAAGTCAATCCACACACCCTGCGGCACACGCTGGCTACGCGGCTGGTGGAGGACAGAGTGCCGCTGAATATCGTGCAGGGCATCCTTGGCCACGCATCGATCGAAACAACGCGCAAGTATCTTCATAAAAACGAGAGCATTGAGCGCGAAGCCATCGACACGATGAGCGCATACCTGCGGATGGATAAAATGAATGAAGCTCCCAAATTGAACGGAGCCTCGCCGCGGGCAAAATTTACAGACATTTTGCTTCCGATTTTTTCGTAAAAGCGGACGCAGTCAGCCTGATCGGATTTTTGCTCAACTGCATACTTTATTGCAAATGGGAAGGAAATGCAGTGGAAAGGGCTGGATGACGGGTAACAATTCCAGTAGAAAAAACAGGAATGTTCTGGATTGCAAATTGCCTCGGAAGAAAAGAGGCTTCGCGGGCAAGGGTAAACTGCAAAGGAAGAAATCCGGAAAGCCCGAACAAAAAGATAGAAAAATCACCGCATTTCTTGCGAAACACGGTGATTTGTGGTTGCGGGAGAGGGATTTGAACCCCCGACCTCCGGGTTATGAGCCCGACGAGCTACCGAACTGCTCTATCCCGCGATATTAGCTCTCAAATGAGCTTTGTTATAATAGCACGGGCGGGTCTGAATGTCAAGAGGGAAATTGCTTTTCCCGAAAATTTTTTACCGGAGCAGAGGCGAGGGCGTTTTTCGGCTGCATGCCGCGCGGGAAGCAACGCTTCCCGCGCGGTTTGGAGGCGCTTGCCAGGAGGCTCTTGTGCGGCGCTCAGGAGAAGCGATAGCCGAGCTTCTCCAGGAACGCGGCTGAGCGCGTGGCCTCCGTTGTGATGCCGAATTGATAGGAGGTGCCGATCGTCTGCGCGCTCTCCCGTGCGACGACTGTGGGGCTGCCTTGGACGACTGCCCATGTTCTGGGGTCAATGTCCAGCGAGAAGACCACGTTGATCGTGGGCAGGTTGGAGCTTTCCCGAACCGCTTCTGTATAGGCCATATGCTGGTGGCCGAGGCTGGAGTCGAGAAGGTCGGGCAGGACGCAGGTCGTGTAGAACTCATAAGCCGTTTCAGCCGATAAGTAGCGCGAGTCGTAGGTTTCAGAACTGCCGTCTTTTTCCTCCGTTTGATACGTTTCAATGAAGCAGTTCTCAAAAAGATCGGGCTTGCAGAATGCTTCCGGGATGGCGCAGCGCCTTAAAACCAGCTCGTCGCAGTTTGCAATCTCGTCATAGCGGCGGATGAGGCTGTCCGGGTCTTCCACATGCGCCCTGTCATCGGCCAGACGGTAGCGGCGGGAAAGATACGTGCCGTCTTCCAGCCAGTAGGAGATCCAGAAGGTGTTGTAGCTGTCGCGGGTGGCAGCTTCGTTTTCTTTCTGCCGGTCGATGATGAGCTGATGGAAGGCCGTGATGTCTTCGATCGTTTCAAGCTCCTCGGCTCTGCCTGCGTAGGAAAAATCGACCGACTGCACCGTGGCGGGGTCTGGGACTTTGGCGTAAATGCCAAAGAGGTCGATGCGCAGCGCGCCAAAGCTCAGCACGAGCACCAGCGTAACGGCGGCAAAGCCTGCCCATGTTTTTGCGCCCCGGAAGACGCTGATGCGCTTTTTAAGCATCATCTGCGCGCCAAAATAACCGATCGCGGCGCTCAGAACAAGGTAGAGAAGAATCAGCCAGAACGCGCCGCCATCGTAGCTGAACGATTGCAGGGACATGACGATAAACGGCAGAACGACCGCACAGCCAATCGTAAAGCCATAGAGGAAGACCGGACGCAGGAAGCCAAAGGAGATCACATCGCCCGAGCGCTCCATCTCGCGGCGGCGCATCAGGAAGAACGCCAGCAGCGAGAGAAGAAGGCCAACGGCAAAGAAGATGGCAAGATAGCGCCAGCCAGTCATGAGATAGCGCGTCTCGTCGAAGACGCCGCTTTCCAGCTGCGGCCGGACGATATCCAGGCCGCCCGTGGCCGTGTAAAAGAGGGGACTCAGGGACTCAAAAATCGTGGCGACCAGGGGAGACTGCTCGGGGTAGCCGTCAAAGCCATAGACGAAGGCGGCAAGCAGCTGCTCGAACGCGTGGTAAAGGACGGTGCTGGTGAAGTTCAAAATGACGTACAAAATCGGCATGGCCGCGATGTGGCCAATGATCATGCAAAGAAGCACGGCGAAGCTGTAGTAGCCGACGAAGGCCAGCGTGCTTGCGCCAAAGAACGAGACGCAGGCGGAAAGCTGCGGGTAGCCGTGCGCGGCGGTGATGAGGAAGGAGAGGGCGGCGATGATGAGGTGGCAGAGCGTTGTCATCAAAAGCCCGACGGCGTAATTTGTCACGAAGAGCGTCTCGCGGCGGATGGGGAGTGAGGCATAGAAGTAGGTCTTGGTGGTGGAAAAGAGCCACGAGAAGAGCAGCCACGCTGCGGCAAGGCCGATGAGAAACGCGGAGAACGTTGCCCCGCCGAGGGCAAAGTTCAAAATCTCGCGGCAGAGCCTGCCGCTCAGCGTCGGGACAGAGTAGCGCGTGGGGTCATAATTGAAGTTCAGAAGATTGGTCGGCAGAAGCGCCATCCAGACCAGAAGATAAAACAACCACAGCGGCAGCGTCTTTTTCAGAGACCGTCTGAAAATTGCGCCGTCAAAGTACGATATTCTTGACGTCATAGTTGACACCTCCCAGTTCGTAAATAAAGATTTCTTCCAGACTCAGCGGCAGCAGGTCGCAGAGCAGGGGATTGCACTGCGCAAGAAGCGCCGAAATTTTCTGCCGGTCACCGCGGATGATGAGCGTCTGGATGCGGCCGGTCATCGACTGGTGCAGGATGTTGAGCTCCGGCGGAATGGGGCGGTCGGTCACAAGCTGAACCTTCACAATGTTCTCCTGCAAGCTCGAGAGCGAGCGCTCAAGAAGCATCTTTCCCTGATGCAAAACGCCAACGTGGTCACACACGTCCTCCAGCTCCCGGAGGTTGTGAGAGGAGACCAGAACTGTGGTCTCGCGCTCGGCCACGTCTTCCATGATGACGCTCCAGACCTGCTTGCGCATGACGGGATCGAGGCCATCGACCGGCTCGTCGAGCACCAGATAATCGGGCTTTGTACACATGGAAAGCCAGAACGCGGCCTGCTTCTGCATGCCCTTGGAGAACCGGCGCATGGGCTGGCGGACATCGAGCGGGAAAATTTCGCGCAGCGCTTCAAAGCGATGTGCATCAAACTCCGGGTAGATGCGCTGATAAAAGGCTTTCAGCTCGCGGATGGACATGCCGGAAAAGGAGCTTAAATCATCCGGGATGCAGGCGATGTGGGACTTTTGGCGGACGTTTTCATAGACCGGCTCGCCGCCAACGAGAACCTCGCCGCAGTCCGGGCGGTAGATGCCCATGATGTGGCGGATGATGGTGGATTTTCCTGCGCCGTTCGGGCCGACGAGGCCATAGACCGAGCCATCCGGCACGGACATGGACAGAGAATTTAAGGCCGTGAAGCCGTCGAACGTTTTGCTGACCTGTTTGAGTTCAATCATGTTGATTCCTCCTTCATGGGAATTTGCGAAAGAAGCTCCTCCCGCGTCGCGCCAAGCGCGTAAGCCTCCTGCGCGAGCGCCTGAAGCTGCGCAAAAAGTTCCTGCTTTTTTTGCTGCTGCAAGGGCCCTGCCTGCGCGGCAAAGGAGCCTTTGCCAGGGACGCTGACGAGGCAGCCGCCCGCCTCCAGCTCGCGGTAAGCGCGCTGGATGGTGTTGGGGTTGATCGAAAGCTGGCCTGCCAGCTCACGCACGGAGGGGAGCTTTTCCCCCGGCGCAATCGCGCCGGAGAGGATCAGGCGTGTAAACTCCTGCTTGATCTGCTCGTAAATTGGGCGCGGGTCACGATAGTCGAGATGGATCGTAAAAAGCCCTCCTTTCTAACTGTATCACTCGTTCTAGTACACTTATAGCACGGAGGGATAAAAATGTCAACACCCTTCATGAAATCTTAAGATTTCACAAAGGGTGCTGGGAGATTGGATGGAACGGCTTAGAGTGCCTTTTTAGCGAGGCGGGAGGCTGCAAAGATTTGTCAAAAAACTTTTTCAAAGTTTTTTGACAGAAAAAAGTTTCAATCTCATACAATGGGGCTATACTTCGAAACGGAAGATTTTGATGCATTTGCAGCATTATTAGACAGGCATCCTGAAGTAAAACAATTGCATGCACCGAACATACGCCCTTGGCTTCAGCGAAGCGTCCATATCTATGATCCGGATGGGCATTTAATCGAGGTTGCAGAAAGCATGTACACGGTGGGATGCCGTCTCTTTTCCGATGGAAAAAGCCCGGAAGAAACGGCGGCACTGACTTTTCACCCACTTGATACCGTGAACGAATGGAAGCAACGATATCTGCTGCATCATTTGTCCTGACAGCAGCTTTCACATATGTAGGACGCACGCAACGTGAATTATCCAGTATGTCGAAAGGAAATTATCCATGCGTTTAGATGGATTTGGAATCATGGTAAAAGATATGCCAACTATGGTCCGATTTTACCGTGATGTTCTTGGCTTTTTAATAAAAGAGGACGAAAACACTTCTAACGTATACTTAGAGAAAGATGGGACTCTTTTCCTTTTGTATCGCAGAAGTGATTTTGAACAAATGACGCAGCATCAATTTGGCTATGCAAATGGTATTAACGGCCATTACGAAATTGCATTGTCTGTTGAAAACTATTCTGCTGTTGACAGCGTATTTTACGCTGTTACCAGAGCTGGTGCATCCCCCATCCTTTTCCCCACTACAGAACCTTGGGGACAGCGCACCTGTTATGTTTCTGATCCAGAAGGAAATTTGATTGAAATTGGTTCGTTTGTGAAGGGGTGAGTATAGAATACAAGCATTTTCGCTTTCTGTATGAATTCTTTCGCTAAAGTTTGCCCTTCAAGGTGTACCACACTGTCGCACCCCTCATGACAGCAACAATGCGGACGTTCCCCCTGGCGGGGAACGTCCGCGCTGCTATTTGTCCTCGGTTATCACATACAGGTTGGAGGTGCGGCTGCCGTTTTCTCGGTAACGCTGTTGGCGTTCAATATACCCGGCGTGTTCCAGATCATTCAGCGCCCGCTGCACCGTTCGGGGTGACAGCTTCAGATCCTTTGCAATGGTCTTGACGCCCGGCCAGCAGCTTCCGCCGCCTGCTCGGTCGCGGAGGTACATATAGACAGTTCTGGCGCGGTGCGGCAACTCCGTGTCGGCGTAGATCGAACCAAAGAAGCTCATCCGCCGTAGCTGCTCATATAATCGCCGCGCTTTCCCATACGCTCCGGCACTAGCGGCACGGCAAGGTTTTTCCGAATGCTCAGCAGCAATTCCTCCTTTCCGGCGTAGTAAATTTCGCGGTTCACGCGCTCTGGCACCTGATAAGGTTCTTTAAAGGAAATGCCCCACTTAAAATATAATTGCAGCTTTGTCCGCATGGGATGTGTGCCGGTTTTCATGACGATGAAATCGCCCTTTGGCAAATTCTTTAATTCATCCGGCGACAGGAGCGCACGCTCTGCCATCTGTAAACTACGGCTGGTGTCCTTTCCTTTGCTGATCGAGCCGGTCAGAACCGTCCTTGTGCCGAGTGCGCCGGATAGGGTTTCCGCCGTCTTGCTGTTGGGCGCAAAGCCGCCGAAAATCGTGTCCTGACAGTTATCGCCTATGATCTCCGCGCCCTCTTTGCCGTAGTTTTTCTCCAACTGCGCGAGACTCTGGATGATCGGCACAAGGGTCAGCTTTCTGGAGCGGCCAGCAGAGAACAGCGGCAGAATATCAAAAGGCGGCATCGTCCCAAGCTCATCGCAGTAGAACACCACGCGGTTCGGCAGCTTGCCGCTGTTTTCATCAGCCACGGAAAAGAGTTCCCGCGACAGGTTCTGGATCATCAGACCAGCCATAAAATTCTTCGTGGAATCTTCTTCGGGCAGCACCAGAAAGAAATCACCCGCAGCTGCTCGTCTGAAAAAAGGAGCTGACTGTTGACCAATCCGGCGCGCACGGCGAAGTCCTGTTTTGCGGCTTTATAGTCACTCATGAAGTAATGACTGAGATTTACACTTTTGCGATCATAGTCCCAGTTCCATGTCACGAAGTTTACGCCGTTTTTGCCGTAACGACCAGCCAGAACCACGCTGTTAAAATCCGCAAGGATTTTGAATCTGTCCGAAAGCCCGACCACGTCCAGCGGCGGCGCTGTTTCCAGTGCGGTCATGTACTCACGTGTCACCGTGGTGATCTCCGTCACCTGTTCCAGCGCCTCTTTTGCCGCCGTGCTGAGTTCCGGTTCTGAACGGTAACGGACACTACCGTTTTCTGTTATAGTGCCAATTTCTTCACCGTTCCACCGAATCGGCAGGGAAGTGCCGTCCGGTTGCCCGGCGTCAAATCCTGCCCGCTGCAAGCTGCGTTTTACTTCATCCAAATAGCTGTATATCTTAATTCCTCCAGTCTTTTTAATCAGCGCCCTTTTTGAAACTGTCTGGACGCAAAAAGGGCGCCCGTCATTGGTTCGTGAAAACCAACAATCGGACGCCCGGAACTTTGTGAAAGATTTTCTCTATGATTTTGCGAAATCTGCGACCGACTCACACTCCAAAAAGGGCGCTGGCACCGAAATTTTCTCTGAATATGGAAAAACAGAGGTTCAAATCCTGTTTGAACCTCTGCGAATGTGGAATTGATCCATGGAGTTTTCAGAAAATTTTCGCCCCTGAAAAGTCTGAAACACCTTGGAACAACTGGGCTTTTCACCAATTGATCCAAAGTGTTCAGCTAATATGGAGGTGCTGCCCAGATTTGAACTGGGGAATAAAGGTTTTGCAGACCTTTGCCTTACCACTTGGCCACAGCACCGGATATGAAAAAA
>CAZXIW010000071.1:0-9048 GCA_964640905.1 uncultured Oscillospiraceae bacterium | reverse complement strand
GCGGAAGCGAGGGATATGGAGTCTCTTCCGACGAAAAGAAAGAAAAGGGCATTTTGACCGCTGCCTTCCAAGGCCAGCGGTCAAAATGTCTTCCGGCTTGCGCCGGAGTATAACGGGCGCGCTGCGCTTATTTCAGCCGCGCGCTGATGGCTCTCGCGGCCTGCACGCCGGAAGCGCCGGCCTGCGCAAGACCGCGCGTGACGCCTGCGCCGTCGCCGGCAGCAAAGAGGCCGGGAAGCGCGGTTTCCAGATTTTCGTTCAGCTCAAGGCGCGCGGAGTAGAACTTGACCTCTGCGCCGTAGAGCAGGGTGTCGTAGTTTGCCGTGCCCGGGGCGATCTTGTCGAGCTGATAGATCATCTCGATGATGTTATCAAGCTGGCGCTTGGGAAGCGTCAGGGAGAGGTCGCCCGGAACGGCCGCCGTCAGCGTCGGGCGGACGAAGGACTTGCTCATGCGGTGCTCGTTGGTGCGGCGGCCTTCGACCAGATCGCCAAAGCGCTGCACCAGAACGCCGCCCGCGAGAAGGTTCGAGAGGGAGGCAATGTGCTTGCCGTAGCGGTACGGCTCGTTGAACGGCTGGGTAAAGCGGTTCGAGACGAGAAGGGCGAAGTTCGTGTTTTCGCTCCGCAGGGCGGGGTCTGCGTAGGAGTGGCCGTTGACGGTGTTGATGCCCTCCACATTCTCCGCGACCACGTGGCCATACGGGTTCATGCAGAACGTGCGCACCTGGTCGCCGTACTGCTTGGTGCGGTAGATAAGCTTGGACTCATAGACAACGTTTGTAATGTGCTCAAAAACTGTGGCCGGAAGCTCGACGCGCACGCCGACGTCGACCTGGTTGTTCAGAAGATTCAAACCGAGCTTCTTGCACACATCCGAGAACCACTCTGCGCCGCTTCTGCCGGGCGCGGCGAGAAGATATTTGCAGAACAGCTCATCGCCGTTTTTAAGCGTCACAAGATAGCCGCCGTCGGCCTGCTCGATATCCTGCGCGGAGGTATTGAAGCGGAATTCGAGCTTGTCCTTCAGACCCTCATAGATGTTTTGCAGAATCATGAGGTTCTTTTCCGTGCCGAGGTGCTTGCATCTTGCCTGCAACAGGTGCAGATCATAGGCCAGCGCCCGTCTTGCCAGCGCCTTGGCCTCGGCGGTCTCGGTCGAGTAGATCTCGTCCGTTGCGCCGTGCGCAACGTTGATGGAGTCGACGTACTCGATCAGCTCCATGACCTTTTTCGGCTCGATGAAATCGGTCAGCCAGCCGCCGAAGGCGGTGGTAAAGTTAAACTTGCCGTCAGAGAATGCGCCCGCGCCGCCGAAGCCGCACATGGTATGGCAGATGGGGCAGTGGATGCACTCGCGGACCTTGCCGGAGACGATGGGACAGCTTCTGTGGTAGATGTCGGGGCCCTGGTCGATGGCCAGAAGCTTCAAGCCGGGGTTCAGCTTTTCCAGCTCATAGGCGGCAAAAATGCCCGCCTCGCCGCAGCCGAGAATGACAACGTCAAAATTCTCTCGCATGGTAATACTTCCTCCAAAATGTAAAGGTTTTGTTCAGATACAGGTCTGTTAAACGGCATTTTCAAAATCATCGCGTGATTCACCATATTATAGTATACCAGACGAACGGTGTGCTTGCAATGCGGAAAATTTAACAGAAAACGCGAAGCGCCCGGTTTGGATGCTTCGCGTTTTTCATAAGAAAAATTACTTGCAATTAAGACTGCTATAAGTCAAACTAATACTCAGTAATCCCCTCACTGCTTGACTGCGCGGACAAAGGCCGCTTTATCTGCCGCTTTAAAATAGGCGCTTCCCGCGACAAGGACATTTGCCCCGGCGCTGGTGCAGATTTTGGCCGTGCGCTCGTTCACGCCGCCGTCGACCTCCAGCTCGCAGGCGGGGTTTTCTGCGTCGAGACAGGAGCGGATCTTTGTGACCTTCGGCATCATATCCTCCATGAACGACTGCCCGCCAAAGCCCGGCTCAACGGTCATGACGAGAATCAGGTCGCACAGGGAAAGATACGGCAGCACGGCCTCCGCTGGCGTATTGGGCTTGATGCTGAGAGCGGGCTTGACGCCGTTGGCACGAATCTTTTCCAGCGCCAGACGCACGTTTTCGGGGGTATCTGCCTCAAGGTGGAACGAGAGGATATCCGCGCCCGCCTTGCAGAATTCATCGACATAGCGGATGGGGCGGTCGATCATCAGGTGTACGTCCAGCGGGAGCTCTGTAATGCGGCGAATGGCGGCGACAACGGGAATTCCAATGGTAATATTGGGAACAAACTGACCGTCCATCACGTCTATATGAACATAGTCAGCGCCTGCGGGGGTGAGCGCGCGGATATCGCGCTCAAGATTTACAAAATCTGCGGACAAAATCGATGGCGAAACCTTAATCATAATTGCCTCCAATACGAAAAATGTTGAAACGCAGAACCAGACAAGCCTGACTGGCATAGCTATGGTTATGCGGCAGCTGCGCCGGGCGAAGCTCTCTTCCTGCGCAGCCGGGCTGCCGCTTGCAATAGGGGCTGCCTGCGGGCAGCCCCATCGGAATAAGACTATTATACCTGCGCGTAGAAGCAATGTCAATCGTTGGGCTTTTTCTTGACATTCTGCCCTTCACGCGATAAGATGAAAAAAAGAAGACAGAAAGGCTTTTAGCATGGAAAAGAAAAAGAAACAATCCGTAATTCCAATTTATGCGGTGGGTCTGGTCTGGCTGTCGCGCGCCTTGAGCGGCAGACTTTCCGGCTTTGGCCAGATCATCGGAACGGCGGTTTTGTCGTTTGTGGCGTATCTGGTTATGAAGCTCTTTTTTCCGGACAAGCTGGTAGAAGAAGCGCCGAAGGCCGCTGCCCAGCCAGAGGCCGCCGTGCCGCAGGAAAAGCCGCAGAGCGCGCCAAGGGCTGAGCCCGAAAAAAAGAGTGAGCCTTCGACCGGCAATGCCGAGCTTGACGCAGTGCTCCGCCAGGGTGAGCAGGCGGTAGAAAAAATCCAGCAGCTCAACGACGAGATCCCAGACTTCAAGCTCTCGGCGCAGATCAAGCAGATCGAAATTCTGACGGAAAAGATCTTTTCCTACGTCAGAACCAATCCGCAGGATATCCGCCAGATCCGCCAGTTTTTAAATTACTACCTGCCAACGACCATCAAGCTTTTGGAGCAGTATGTGGTGCTACAGAATCAGGGCATGCGCATGGGAAACATCGACGAGGGCATGGGGCGCATCGAGCAGATGCTCGACAAGGTCATCGTGGCCTTCCAGCGCCAGCTTGACAGTCTGTTTGAAAGCAGTGTGGTAGACATTACGGCCGACATTCAGGTCATGGAGCAGATGATGGCAAGCGAAGGGCTTGCCGGAGACGATTTTTAAGGAGGCAATGACATGGACGAAAAAATTCCGCAGCTGACGCTGACCCCGAATCTTGAAAACGAGCCGGTGCTTGAGCCGGTCAAAGAGGAAGATCTGATCGAAAAAGCGCAGAAAGTGCCCGAGGCAGGCCCTGATCTTTCGATGCTGAGTGCGCCTGAGCAGCAGGCCGTGCTTGCCTTTGCAGAGCAGATCGACCTCACCGATTCCGGCCAGGTTCTGCAATACGGCGCGGCGGCGCAGAAAAACATCGCAGACTTCTCTGAGACGGCGCTTGCAAAGGTTCAGACGCGTGACCTTGGCGAGATCGGCGACATGGTAACAAGCCTTGTTGTGGAGCTTCAGGGCATGGACGAGCCGGAAAAGAAGGGGCTTGCCGGTCTTTTCCGCAAGGCGCAGGTGAACACGCAGGAGCTGAAAGCAAAATACACCAGGGCCGAGGCGAACGTCGATAAGATCGCCGAGCAGCTGGAGGGGCACAAGCTGACGCTCATGAAGGACGTCGCGGTCATGGATCAGATGTACGAGAAGAACCTTGCCTACTTTAAGGAGCTGACGATGTATATTCTGGCCGGCAAGAAGAAGCTTGCCGAGGAGCGGGCAACGACGCTTGTGCAGCTTCGCGAGAAGGCAACAAAAAGCGGCCTTGCCGAAGACGCGCAGGCAGCCAACGACTTTGAAAACAAGTGTGAGCGCTTTGAAAAGAAGCTCCATGATCTGGAGCTGACGCGCGTCATCTCGCTTCAGACCGCGCCGCAGATCCGCATGATCCAGAATAACGACACGCTCATGATGGAAAAGATCCAGACCTCCATCATGAACACCATCCCCCTCTGGAAAAACCAGATGGTTCTGACGCTTGGCATTCAGGACTCGCAGCGGGCGATGGAGGCGCAGCGAAAGGTCACCGACATGACAAATCAGCTTTTGCAGCGCAACGCGGACATGCTCAAGATGGCAACCGTTGAAACCGCGCGCGAGGCTGAGCGCGGCATTGTGGACATCGAGACGCTCAAGCACACAAACGAGAGCCTCATTGCAACGCTGGACGAGGTTCTGCAAATCCAGACCGAGGGCGCAAAGCAGCGCCGCGAGGCAGAGCAGGAGCTTCGCCGCATTGAGGGTGAGCTCAAGCAGAAGCTTCTGGAAACACGAAAGGTTTAACGCATGAAAAATTTCTTTGGCAAAAAATCTGTTGCCGTGACGATCACCCTGATCGTCATTGCGCTGGCCGTTGTCATAGGGTTCTCCACGGGCGCAAGCCGGACGCCGGACTATCAGCCGGAGTCCAACGTGGCGGCGCAGGCCTGGGCGCGGGAAAATTATGAGCAGTATGAGCAGTATCTGGATGATGACGCAGAGCTGTTTTCCGACGCAATGCGCCGCTCGATCGCAACGACCTGCGCGCAGCTCGACTACAGCTACGGAAGCATCCTTGGCATCGCGACAATTGACGGGCTGGACGATACCTACATTGAAGACCGCGCCTATGACGAGGGCCTGGAGCTTGGCCTTGGCGAGAGCGATCTGATGCTGCTCATTGACGCAGATTCTGCGCAGTGGTATGTGGCCTACGGCGATGAGATGGCGGCGTATGTGGATAACGAGCTTGCCATTCTCTTTCAGGGAGCGCTTGAAGATGCCCTTTTCTCCGGCAAGGCCGACGCCTGCATGAAAAAGCTCCTGCCGGAGCTTCTGGACTGGTATGACGGGGTGTTCCCCACAGCGCGGGAAGAAAGCTATGGAGAAGCCCAGACAGGAGGCTTTGGTTCGGTCATGACGATTTTGCTGGTCATCCTTGTAATTGTGATCTTTGTTTCGCTCCTTTCCCGGCCGCGCCGGCGCTATTATGACGGCGGCGCGTACACCGGAAGACGGCCGGGCTTTTGGAGTGGCTTTTTCTGGGGCTCTCACATGGGGCGCAGACATCATCACGCGCCCCCTCCGCCCCCGCGCCCGAATCCCCGCCCGCCGATGGGCGGCCCAAGGCCGGGCGGTTCGCGCCCGGGCGCAGGCGCATCCGGCTTTAAGCCGAGCTCGCGCGGCTTTGGCTCATCGAGCCGGGGCGGAAGCTTTGGCGGTGGCAGCCGTGGCGGCTTTGGCGGCGGTTCACGCGGCGGAAGCTTTGGCGGCGGCAGCCGGGGCGGCTTCGGTGGAGGCAGCCGTGGCGGCGGCTCAAGAGGCGGCTTTGGTGGCAGAAGATAAGATGCACACGCAGCGCTCCCAAACCGGGAGCGCTGATTTTTATGGGGAAATTTTCCTGAGTTTCTTTTTAAGCGCCGGGCATACTAACGCTGTAACTTAAAAAGGAGGTCTTGGAATATGGACTGCAACTGCAAAGCAAACAAGGCAATTGAATGCAGCGTCGTCTCCTGCCGCAACCACTGCGACGGCCAGAACTACTGCTCACTCGATCATGTGCGCATTGGCACGCATGAGTGCCATCCGTCGATGGACCAGTGTACCGACTGCCTGTCGTTCCTGAAAAAGTAATCAGCGTGTAAGAGATGCCGCAATTGCGGCATCTCTTATTTTTATCGTTCCTTGTTTTCTGTCCAGTTGCGGGAAAAGAGCAGGCGGTTACAAAACGCGCCGTAAAAGAGAATGCTCACACAGGCATAGACCCAGAGCATACCGAGCATCAGAGTGCTGAGGCTGCCATAGAGCCGGAGCGGGGGCGCAAAATATGTGGCATAGAGAGAAAAAAGCTCAGAGAAAACGAGCCATGCAGCCGCCGCCCCGCCTGCGCCGGGGAGCACGTGAAAAAGGCGCTGGCTTCGGTTTGGAAGCGCGAGGAACAGAAGCGAGAACAAAACCGTCAGAACCAGCACGGTGGAAAGCCGCAGATGGGTAAGAAAAACCGCAAGCATCCTTGCAAATGCGCTTTGGGCAGAAAGAAGGAGCGAAAGAAGCTTTCTTCCAAATACATGCAGCAGCAGCGTCAGCAAAAGCCCCAGCACGAAAAGCACCATGTAAAAAAGACAAAGCAGGCGCAGGCGGGGATAGGAGCGCGTTTCTTCAATGCCAAGCACGGCGTTCAGCCCCCGCACAATGCCATAGATGCCGCGCGAGGCCGACCAGGCGCTGGCGATGGCGCTCAGCGAGACCAGCGCGCCGCGCTTGGCGTCTGCAATTTGCAACAGCTCAGAAAAAAGCGGAAGAACCTCCTGCGGCACAATGCGCGCCAGCATGCCCCAGACATCCTCCGGCTGGAGGTGCGTAAAGGGAAGCACAGAGAGCACCAGCGTCAAAAGCGGGAGAAAGGATAAAACAAGATAAAATGCGGCGTTTCCCGCATAGAGGGGGATCTGCGCTTTGCGCATTGCGCGCAGCGCGTCGCGCAGGCGCGGCGGAAGCTTCATGAAGCACCTCCTGAAACTGTTCGACAGAAAATATAAAAACTGGAAACTGCGCGGCGGATTTCTGGCGGCTTTGCGCAAAAGAACGGCAGATTCGGCGCAGCAGGTCGAAAGAAGGCAGATCGCGCGATTTCTTTCGGTTTGCAGACGGCATATTTTGTGTTTGAATAGAGGAAAGCCCGGCGGGTGCGGCGCGGCCGCCTCTGCCGGTCATACATTGCGTCGCAGGAGGAAAATGAGCATGGAAGAATGTACACTGGTTAGCACCAGACAGACAGCAGACTGCCACGGAAGAGCCCTTGCGCTTTCCTATTATCTTGTGAAGGCGTGTGCGGCGGATGGCCGCGATGTGCAGTACGGGGTGGAGCTTCGCGCCGTATGCGGCGCAGAAAAGAGCGCGGCGCGCATCCGGGGTATTACTGCCTCACAGCCGCGCGCGCAGGCCCTGCTTGCGCTTCTCGCGCAGGGCACGGTCACGCCGACCGGGCTGTGGGACGTGGTGCAGGACTGGCTTTGAATACGGATTTTGGCGGAAAAGGGAAGAAAAGCGGTAGACAAGCGTCCGGCGGTTTGCTATAATCTGAGTACAAATTTTAATTTGGTTCGGGAGGAACACGCCATGAAGTGCCCGTATTGTGGAGATCAGGAAAGCAAGGTCGTCGACTCGCGCCATTCCGACGATGGCCAGAGCATCCGCAGAAGACGCGAATGCCTGTCCTGCCAGAAGCGCTTTACCACCTATGAGACGGTGGAGAGTCTGCCGATCGTGGTCATCAAGCGCGACGGCGCGCGCCAGGCGTTTGACCGGAACAAGATTTTAAACGGCATGCTCCGCGCCTGTGAAAAGCGCCCGGTGGCGCTGGCCAGGCTCGAAGAGGTGACAGACGCCATCGAGCAGACCATCCAGAACTCGCTTGACCGTGAGGTTTCGACCACGCAGATCGGTGAGCTTGTCATGGAGCGGCTCAAGCCGCTCGACGAGGTCGCGTATGTGCGCTTTGCTTCGGTCTACCGGCAGTTTAAAGACATCGACAGCTTCATGCGGGAGCTCAACAAGCTGCTTGAGGAAAAATAAATACCCTGCCCGCCAGAGTCTCTGGCGGGCATTTTGCGTGAAAGCGCTATAAAATGTTTTCGGCCGTAGGAAGCTCCATCTGCCGGATGTGCGAAAGCGCGACAGAAAGCTCCGCGCACCCGGCCAGAAAATCGTCGCGGTCAGAGAGACCGGCATACTGCGAAAGGGCGGCAAAGCGCTCGAGGATATTGTCGATCTGCGCATGCGAGAGCGTCAGCCCAAACCAGCGCTCATAGCGCTTCCAGAGCGTCTGCGCCTGCGCAACGGCGTGCTGGCAGGCGGAAAAATCCTCTGCCTCTGCGGCCTGCTGCGCGGCGGAAAGAAGCGAGAGCGCCTGCTGGCAGATTGTGCGGGTATGGAGCATGGAAAACAGGCAGAAGCTGAGCGCAAGCACCAGAATCAGCCCGGAAAGCAGAAGATGGCGCATTTACGCTTCCCCCTTTACCGAGAGATAGAGCTTTCCGCCCGGCTCGGCGGAGAGCAGATAGACGTCGCTTGCCTTGCAGTGATAGCTTTGCAGCGTCTGCTCAAGCCATGCGCGCGGCTTTCCAAGCAGCGGAAGATTTTCCTCCAGCACGCGGCCGTTGGAAATGATGGTAACGGGAAGCGACGTGTCTGTAACGCTGACACCGGCGGCCTTCGCCGGCGCGGGCTTGAACTTGGCATAGGGCAGGACGCTGACCTCGCCGTTGGTTTCCAGAATGGCGTATTTGACGCTGGCAAGCTCAACCGTACCCTTCATGCGCAGAAACTCTGTCAGCTCGTCCGGTGTGATGCGCGTCTTTTTGAGATTCTCCTGCAAAAGCCGCCCATTTTCGATCAGGATCACGGGCTTGCCGCAAAGAAGCCTGCGCGCGCCGACGCTGTGGTAGACCAGAACCGAGAGCGCAAGCTCCATGGCCAGCACGACGAGAATCGGGATCACCCCCGCCAGCAGCGGAATGCCGACCTCCTGCATGGGAACGGCGGCGAGATTTGCCAGAAGCATCGTGACGACAAACTCCATCGGCTCCATTTCGCCCAGCTGCCGCTTGCCCATCAGGCGAATGACGGCGATAAGGACGCTGTATAAAATAATGGTACGGATGAAAGAGATGAGCATAATGATTCCTCCTGCGCTTGCGCTGGGGTTTGAAAGCTCCGGCTGTTTTTTGCGGCTTTCAGGCTGCGCGAAATATTACAGGAGCAGTTTTTGCGCCGGGCGGAAAAATTATGCATGGCCGCGCTTTGCGCGC